>JAAFJW010000034.1 GCA_013298995.1 Sphingobacteriales bacterium
TTAATATTTAAACTATTTTTTGTGCTATTACAATTATATAACGTTGTGCTATTACAATTATATAACGTTGTGCTATTACAATTATATAATGCAAATATACGCATAAATATATTTGATTTTCAAATATTTAACAAAATAAAAAAATGTATATTTTTATCATTGTTTTTTTATTTTTTTATCAAAAAAATAGTTATTTATTTTCGTTTTTATAGCTATAATTTTAGCTTGTTTTTTGTTTTTTTGTATTTATAATTTAAGTAATAAAATCTGTATTGCCTCTATACTAAATAAGACTCCGATTAGATATTAAAAAAGAAATATACTTACGGGTGAGTTGATTTATATTATTTTTACGCCACACATTGTGTTTGTACAATAAATAGTCATTTTCCATAAAATTTTATTCATTTTTGAGTTAATGATGTTAGCGCAATATTTACAACAAAGTTTCCCGCATACGGTCACTGCACAGCAGCTCACTTTGTTTGATAAGTTGGCTCATTTTATTAACCAACCCAACAAAAATAATTGTTTTGTATTGCGTGGGTATGCGGGTACGGGCAAAACCACCTGTGTAAGCCTGCTGGTGAGGCTGTTGCCCAAATACAAAATTAGCACCGTTTTGCTGGCACCTACGGGGAGGGCGGCCAAGGTAATTGGCAAATATTCGGGCAGGGCAGCATCTACCATTCACCGTAAAATTTACCGAAAAGCAGGGGCGGGTAGCCCTGATATAAATTTTTCGCTGGCCCCTAATTATTCAAAAGATACGATTTATATTGTAGATGAAGCATCAATGCTAGCCAATGAGGCTACCGAATGGGGTGGCGGCTTGCTACACGATTTGTTCCGTTATGTTTACAATGGCAAAAATAACCGTATTATTTTTGTGGGCGATACCGCCCAGTTACCTCCAATAGGTACAAGCGAAAGCCCAGCGTTATCACCCACGTATCTCGAAAGTAATTATCATTTAACGGTTTACCATACCGAGCTTACCGAGGTGGTACGCCAGCAGCAATTATCGGGTATTTTAGAAAACGCAACTACCATACGCCAACAAATAAATGCAAGCGAGGCGGTTTTTCCGCAACTAAAAACCCGCAATTATAAAGATGTTTACCGCATTACGGGCGAAAAAATAATCGAAGGATTATGCTATGCGTATAGCAAATATGGCGAAGAAAATAGTTTGGTAATATGCCGGTCGAACAAAAGCGCAAACCTATATAACCAGCACATACGCCACCAAGTATTGGGCCACGATGACGAACTTACAGGCGGCGATTGGGTAATGATAGTAAAAAATAATTATTACTGGATGCCCGAAGAATGTGGCAGTTTTATTGCCAATGGCGAAACCGCCAAAATTACTCGTGTACGCAATATAAAAGATATGTACGGTTTTAGATTTGCTGATGTAAGCCTCACTTTTGAAGATGCTGGATTAGATTTTTCGATAGACTGTAAGGTAATGCTAAATACCTTATACGCCGAAACGCCTGCCTTAAATTACGAAGACCAAAAAAAGTTTTTTAATGCTGTGATGGAAGATTACGCCCACCTAAAAACCAAGCGTGAACGCATGGACGAACTAAAACTAAACCCCTATTTTAATGCCCTACAAATAAAATTTGCGTATGCAGTAACTTGCCACAAAGCCCAAGGCGGGCAATGGGATATTGTGTTTATAGACCAAGGTTACCTTACCGATGAAATGCTAAACACCGAGCTATTACGCTGGCTATATACCGCAACCACTAGGGCTACGCAGCAGCTTTTTTATGTAAATTTTAGCGATAGTTTTTTTGGTGAGGTATAAACCTTTTACAAAAAATCCTCAATACTTCCTTTACCTTCACGTATTACCTCAAAATGCCCATTGGTACAATCAATAACGGTAGAGGCAATATTATCGCCATAGCCACCATCAATAACCAAATCAACAAGGTCGGCGTATTTTTCGTGTATCAGTTCGGGGTCGGTACTGTATTCTATAATCTCATCATCATCATGTATCGAAGTTGATAAAATAGGGTTGCCCAGTTGCTGTACAATAAGGCGGGCAATGGCATTATCGGGCACACGTATGCCTACCGTTTTTTTATGGCTATTTAATAGCTTGGGTACTTGGTTGCTGGCGTTAAAAATAAAAGTAAAAGGCCCTGGTAAGGCTTTTTTTAACACCCTAAAAGTACTGGTATCTATGGGTTTAATATAATCGGATATGTGGCTTAAATCATAACAAATAAACGAAAAATTTGCTTTTTCGAGTTTAATGCCCCGCAATTTGGCTATGCGTTCGATGGCTTTTGGGTGGGTAATATCACACCCTAAGCCATAAACGGTATCGGTAGGGTAAATAATAATGCCCCCTTTTTTTAATACCTCTACTATTTGTAAAAGTATTTTTTCGTTGGGATTATTTTCGTATAAACGAATAAGCATGCTTGTATTTTTTAAAAACAAATTTACTTAATTCATATTTAAAAAATGGAGTACAAATCTATAAGAAACGTTTTTTACATTTGTGCTATGATGAATGAAACAATGGATACCCGCCGCAAAGCACTCAAAATAAATTTAGATGAAAAAATTTACGGCACCTTTGCCGAAATTGGGGCAGGGCAAGAAGTAGCCCGTAATTTTTTTACCGTAGGGGCAGCATCGGGTACTATTGCCAAAACAATGTCGGCTTATGATATGACGTTTAGTAACGAAATATACGGCCCCGAAGAATCGGGCAGATATGTTTCTAAATCACGTTTACAAAAAATGCTCGACCACGAATACGAGCTACTTTGCAACCGTTTAACAGGTGTAAAATACGAGCAAAACACTTTTTTTGCTTTTGCCGATACCGTAACCACACTTAATTATAGCAAAACCAACGACCCGCATGGCTGGCTGGGTATAAAATTTCAGCTTTCGCCCATTGGCCCACCTAGCGAAATTATTTTTCATGTTCGTTTATTAGATAGTGATGCCTCCTTACAGCAAAATGTATTGGGCATGCTAGGCGTAAACCTAGTGTATGCGGCATTTTATCACCACAAAAATCCTAAATTAATGATCGAATCATTGGCCGATAACCTAGCCCAAGGCTCGGTAGAAATTGATTTGATTGATGTAAAAGGCCCAGCTTTTGAAAATATTAACGAAATATTAATTAACCTGTACCTGATACAAAAAGGGTTTTCCAGTGCTACCATATTTAGAAACATTGAAGAAGCCGAGCAGGCCAAAGATTTGATGTATAAAAAGCATGTAATGATATTACGCACCCGTTTTAACCAACACTCGTTACCCGATTTTACACTTTTCCAATCGGCAATAAACCATTATAAGGCACATATAAATGTTTATGAACATGAATTGATAAGCATGGCCGAGCTTACACTTAATAATACATTGGAAAAAGCCAGTAAAAATGATGAAGAATTGCTTGAAAGGGTAGCCAAGCAGGCCGCCGAAATTATTGCAAAAGGCTATGCAGTAATGATTTCTAATTTTACCCGACATAATAAATTAGCCAAATATTTGGCTTTATGTAAACCCCAAAGCGTAGGTATTACCACAAGTATTAGCAATTTAAAACATATTTTTGATTCCGAAAATTATGGGCAAAATTATACCAACGAACTGCTGGCTTACATTAGCGATTTATTTAGCCGTAATGTAAAACTTTTAACCTACCCACATCACGATAGCGAAAAAAACAAAACCATTACAACCAAAAATATTATGGTATCGCCTCAAGCAAAACCACTTTTCGATTTTTTGCTTCAAAATAATTACATTATTGATATTGAAGATATTAACCATTAAGATAAAACGATTTTTAATCAGGGCGCTCGGGCGGGCTTTCCGCTATTAGTCCTCACCCGATGAAAAATCGGGTTGTGGGCTAGCCGCTTCAATCCCTAGCGCAACAGGGCGGTACAATAAACAATCTTCTTTCGTATAGAGGCGGCACAAAAAAATCACAAACCATAGTAAATACGAAAACCTTGGGTAAAATATCCCTGTTTATTAAAAGAAAAAGCATAATCTATTTTTAAAAACCATCGTTGCAAGCCCACATAAAACTCGGTAAAATTACCTTTGGTGGGCTGCCATAAGTACGATGCACCCATAATTTCGTCTAACTTTAATTTGCGTAGCAGGGGTATTTTTCGGATAAAAAAGCCTGTAAAATTTTGTTCGTAATGGGCTTCTATAAATCGGGTATCGGTGCTGTAATTATAATAATCTAAAAAATGAAAGCTCTTTAAGCCAGGGTTAAACACCAAGGCCAAATTGCCCGAAAAGTGCTTATAGTCGGGAAAATACAATTCGTTTCGTTGCATAAATTTACCACCCGAAAGCGAGAAAGAAGAAAAGCCGAGCAAGCCCACATTAATTTTTTCTTGCTGGATTTCGAGTTCCAAAAAATCGTAATCGCTGGTCGAATTAAAAATACCCGAAACACCTCTGCGGTAGTTAAAAATTAACCTTGGCCATTTAGGTGTTTCGTAATATTTGGCACCTGCTTTAGTGGTATATTTTTGATTAATGGTGTACACCAACGATGCCGATAGGTTTAGTGCCGTATTATCGGGAAATAATTTGGTATTGTTGCTAGGCTCTAAAGGATTGTTAGAAGTAAAATTTTTGCTTTTAATATCTCTAAAACTAAATGTATCAATATTACTAAGCGAATACCTACGAGCCAGTTCTACGCCTGCCGAAAAGTATAAGCCGTTATACAAATCGCGGCCACCACTTACCGAAACGTACTCTTTTTTAAATAGTTTCATAAAATTTTGGGCAAATAAGATGGTGTTTAACGAATTGTTTAAAGTATTTATAGTACCATTAGGGTTTAAATCAAGGTAGGCACTACCAAAGTTTAATTTAAAAGATTCCCGCTTTATTGGGTTGTACAATAGGTTAAAGGTAAGGTCGGCGTTAAACTCTTCGTTTTTTAAGGTATAACGCACTTCGGGTTTAATACTGAACGATCTGATGCCAAATTTTTTATGAAAAGCAACGCCATAATTTACGCCAAAACCCTCAACAGTATTGTAAAAAAAAGCGGGTACAAGGGCATCAAAATCCCACTCAACCCTGTGGTAGCGGTTTTTTAGCTTAAATCCTTTTAATGCAAAAGGGATGATTTTAAAATTATTGGACGCTATATCAACCGAGTCTAAATACTTTTTTGATTGCTGTACATTTATTTTCGAATAGTATTTTGTAAGGCTTTGCACTTCGTCCGAAGTTAAAGGCAGGGGGCGGTACTTATCTAAAAATACCGAGTCTCGGTTATTTACATTACTATCTATCCTTAATATTTCATTATTAAAAAAATTGGGCGTAAAATAAGGATTTGGGGTATAATTATTGTTTATACCCGATAAATAACCCTCGAACGAAAAACCTAAAATTTTGCCATAAAATTTAAAATTGATGCTTGATGGTAGCCAATGTTCGTTTTCTTTTACATATTGCTGTTTTACTACCAGCGAATCCACAAAATTAATATTGGCTTTTTTACTAAGGCTTAAATCTAGGCCATAAATTTTATAATTATTTTTTAAAATATAAATATAACCAGCAAATACAGGGTCGAATGTGCGCTTGGGTATTACCTGTATTTTATATACAGGTTCGCCATTTTGTATGCTTATACCCACCAGTTTATAATTGTAAAAAAGCCTAGCGTAGGCGGCAATAGGCGATACAAAGCTTTGCGCTGATAATGTAGGCCAATTGATAAGGTTTTTGTAAAAATTAATACTTAAATCGGATGCTTTATTAATAGCAAAGCCTCCTTCGTTGCCTGTTGAGTGTGCCGAAATCATAATTTCTTTGATATGCTTTGGTGCTTTAAAATTAAGCTGCGATTGGGCTTCGGATAGGTACAGTATGCCTTGCCCATTGGTATCCAAATTCAATTCTTTTTTTACCGCTCGGCCCAAAAAACGTTTAGGCGCATTTACCAGTTTTTGCATACTTTTTATATACACATTAACGCTGTAACGTTTGTAAATTTGTTCATTTTCAATCCGTTTAGCAATTGCATTGGCAATAATGTATTGCGCCGTAATGGGCTGGCTAGCCTGTACCTGCGTACTATCTAAGCGGTAGTTTTCGGCTTCTAAAACAATGTTTAAAAAATTGCCTTGTACTGTATCGAGGTTTATTTTTTGGGTTTTATAGCCTATTGCCATACATGCCAATGTTTTTATACAGCTATCTGTGGTAATACTGTAAAATCCTTCGTAATTTACCGATACTACCCTTGCGGGGTTTTCTAAATAAATAGAAGCAAAAGAAATAATGCGATTATCAGTAGATAATACATTTCCTTGCAAAACAGTACTTTGGGCGTAAATAGATTGTAAAAAACCTAATATCAAAATAAATATGTAAGTGCAAAATTTCAATAGAAGATAATTTTTTATTTTATAGATGGCTTAATATAACAAAATAACTTTATACCAAGGCTTAGTTTTTTTAACAAGTTTTATAGTTACCAAATTTTATACCTAGCTGCTGTAATTTTAAAAACAAAAAACAAACGAAGTTTTTTTTGAACCTTTTTTTAGTAAATTTGTAGCCTATGCAGTCTAAAATCAATCAATATAAAGCCGAAATAGCGGTTTTTAAACCCACATCATCTATTGAATTAGAAACATTCCGTATCCGTTTTTTGGGTACCAAAGGGATATTAAAAGATTTGTTTGATGATTTTAAAAGCGTATCGGCCGATGATAAAAAAATATTTGGTAAAGTATTAAACGAATTTAAGCAATATACCGAAAGTGTATATCAGCAATTTAAAGATAATTTCGAACTAGGCGAAAGCATCCAAAAATCAGAAGTTGATTATACTTTGCCAGGTGTAGGTTTTGAAACGGGTGGTCGCCACCCACTTAACCTAGTGCGTAAAGAAATTATAACCATTTTTAAACGATTAGGCTTTATACTTGCCGAAGGACCCGAAATTGAGGACGATTGGCATAATTTTTCGGCACTAAATTTTCCCGAAGAACACCCCGCCCGAGATATGCAAGATACTTTTTTTGTAGCCACACCCCAATCTTACCAAAATAATGAAGATAAAACTAAAAATACTTACGCCTTGCGTACACACACCTCATCGGTACAGGTAAGGCTAATGGAGGCTGGCAAGCCCCCTTTTAGGGCTTTAATGCCAGGCAGGGTTTACCGTAACGAAGCCATATCGGCAAGGGCGCATTGTTTTTTTCACCAAGTAGAGGGCTTATATGTTGACGAAAAAGTTTCTTTTGCCGATTTAAAACAAACCCTTTATTATTTTGTACAAGAATTATATGGCGAAGGTACTAAAGTAAGGTTTAGGCCATCGTACTTCCCTTTTACCGAACCATCGGCCGAAATGGATATTTCGTGTACGATATGTAAAGGTAGCGGTTGCCAAATGTGTAAACAAAGTGGCTGGGTAGAAATATTGGGCTGCGGTATGATAGACCCTAATGTGTTAAACAATGTAGGCATCGATAGTAAAAAATATAGTGGCTTTGCGTTTGGTATGGGTATTGAGCGTATTACCAATTTAAAATATCAGATACGTGATTTACGTTTATTTTCCGAAAACGATGTTAGGTTTTTAAAACAATTTCAATCAGAAATCATTTAATGAAAAAATTAATTTTAGGTTTATTGGTATTAATGCTAGGCTGTGCTAAAAACGAGGATAGCATTGTACCCTATGTACCTATAAATTTTACCGCTAATATAAACGACCCTAGGTTGCTACAAATTAAAACCCCAGGTGGTGCGTTAATACTATCGGGTTACGGTTACGCTGGCCTAATTTTATACAACAGCGGAGATGGAATAAGAGCTTACGATGCCTGTAGTACCGTAAACCCCGAAAAAAAATGTGCTGTAAAAATTGATGTTGTAGGGGTAAGCGTTATCGACCCTTGTAGTGGCGCTAAATTTTTTTTAAACGATGGATCGGCAGCAAAAGCCCCTGCACAAAGGCCTTTACGCCGTTATCAAGCATCATTATCTAATAACAATATCTCGGTAAATAATTAAAATGGAGATTGATAAAATAAAAAATAGCATTAAAAAAGCGGCACAAGATTTATTTAGAAGATACGGCTACCATAAAACCAGCGTAAACGAAATTGCCAAAAAGGCAAAAATTGCCAAAGCTACTATTTACAAATATTTCGAAAGTAAAGAACTTATTTTACATGCCATTTTAATGGATTATCTTAAAATAAGTATCAACGATTTAGTACAACAAAACCCGCATAACATTACCAAAGAAGAGCATTTAAAAAACCTAATTTTAAAAACCAGCAAACTATCTTACACGATATGTAACGAATTTATAGGCTGGGATTTTATCAGAGAATCTACCAACGCACAAGAGTTTTTAAAAAATCTTTCCAACGAATTAGAAAATATATTGTTCAACGAATTTGTATCCATCAGAAATTTTAATAACGATGTATCGTACCCTAATCGATTACGTTTTTTGATAAAAGCAAGTAAAAGCATTGTTTTTTCGTTCGCTTTTACATCAGTAAGCGACTCTGATGTGCGTAAAAACTTTATATCTTTCCAAAAAGAAATATTGCCTTATTTGGTAAAGGCAGCTTTGTAAATAATTAAAAGCTGTATGCTTATTATTTTTTATATATTATTAATTTTTTGATTATTAGTGGTTTACCCCTCCAGCTTTTTAAAATACTTTTTTTACAATCCACCTAAATAATTGGATAATTTTTATTCATAAACAAGTGATTGTATTAATGATATTTTTGGTTAAATCAGTTTAGTTTAACTTATTTTTTTAGCTTTACATGATTTACATCGCACCCAAAAAATTAAAATAAAATTTATCTTAAAAAACCTATCTTACATTAAAATTTACGACCTTTAAGTTTTTAATGTCTTACCCAATGCAACAAAAAAACGAATTAAGTTTTTGGTTAAAATACAAGCAATATGCCAGTAACGAAATATTATTGTATGTAATTATGATAGTAGGTATCTTGCTGGGCATCATTATATTTAGTTAACACTCATATCAAAATTATTAATGTTACAACTTCAATTAAAACGACCATTAGCTTTCTTCGATTTAGAAACCACAGGTGTAAATGTTGCATCCGATAGGATAGTAGAAATATCTATTTTAAAGGCAATGCCCGATGGTAGCCAGCAAATTAAAACCCTAAAAATTAATCCTCGCATTCCTATCCCAATAGAGTCGTCGCTGGTACACGGTATATACGACGATGATGTTAAAAACGCACCCACTTTTAAACAAGCAGCACCCGAAATTATCGATTTTTTGGGCGATGCCGATTTGGCTGGGTACAACTCCAACCGATTTGATATACCCATTTTAATGGAAGAATTTTTACGGGTAAAGGCTGTTTTTGATATTGATAACCGCCATTTTGTAGATGTGCAAAACGTTTTCCACCAAATGGAACAGCGCACTTTAAAAGCCGCCTACAAGTTTTATTGTGGTAAAGATATTGTAAACGCACACTCGGCCGAAGCCGATATAAAAGCCACCTACGAGGTTTTGCTGGCGCAGATAGCCAAATACGAAGGCGTAAATTTTGAGGATAAAAAAGGAAACATTACCCAACCCATTGTAAATAATGTGGAAGCCTTACACACGTTTACCAACTTAAATAAACCTGTTGATTTTGCAGGTCGTATGGTTTTTAACGATAACAATGTAGAAGTATTTAATTTTGGCAAACACAAAGGTAAGCCCGTAACAACTGTTTTTGAAAACGAACCTAGCTATTACGCTTGGATGATGAACGGCGATTTCCCACTTTATACCAAAAACCGTTTAGAAAAATTATGGCAAAAATTTAAAGAACAAAAACAAGCCGCAAAACCCATTGCCCCAAGCCCGCTACCCGAAGCCCCAAAACCCCAAAGCCCGTTGCCCCAAAGCTCAAAGTCCGAAGCCCAAAAGCTCGAAAGCCCATTGCCCGAAGCCCGAAAGCCCGTTGCCCCAAAGCCCGAAACTATTAACAACGATATGCTACAAATGCTGGCCAATAAATTTAAAAAAGGGTAATTATGGTAACGCTCGAAAACGAATATTTAAAAATAAATGTGAACGCTTTGGGCGCACAGTTAAGTTCTATTATTGATAAAAGCGATGGTATAGAGCATATTTGGCAAGGTAACCCAGCTGTATGGGCTTACCAAGCACCCAATCTTTTCCCTGTGGTGGGTGGCTGTATAAACGATAGTATTTGGGTTGATGGCACACCCTACCCTATTAAACGCCACGGTTTTGCCCGCAATATGGGTTTTAAAAAAATAGAATCATCGCCCAAGCATGCCCAGTTTTCGTTACGTTATAATGATGAAACGCTAAAATCGTTTCCTTATAAATTCGAGTTCCAGGTGGTGTACCATTTAGATAAAAAGCAGTTAAAAGTAATGTACAAGGTTATAAATTTAGACGATAAAACCATTTATTTTTCTCTAGGTGCACACCCCGCTTTTGCTGTACCTTTTACCAATGGCGAGCGTTACGAAGATTATTTTGTTACGTTCGAGCAAGCCGAAAACCCGCCAGCACATACGCTATCGGCCAATGGTTTTTTTAATGGCGAAACCAAAAACTTACACATAGCCGATGGTAAACTATTTTTAAACCCCGATTTATTTAAAGCCGATGCCCTGGTGTTTAAAAACCTAGCATCCCGTAAGGTAAGCATACAATCAACCCAACATAAAAAAAGTATTGTTATAGAGTTTCCTCATTTTAATTATTTGGGCTTATGGGCAAAACCTGGTGCACCATTTTTATGTGTAGAACCTTGGCTAGGCTGCGCCGATACCCAAGGGCAAGCAACCGAGTTTTCTAAAAAAGAAGCCATACAGCAATTAACTTACGGCCATGTTTTCGAAACCGATTTTTTTGTACAGGTTGTATAACACAGCCCGTAATTAAACCTTGATTGTGTTATAAATTGAAGTTTTGGAGGATTAAAATATTTAGATACGTTAATTTAGCACCTATAAATGTTGTTATAAATTAAAATATTGGCTTATTTTTTAATGTCTAACCCTGCCTGCTAATAAAACAAAAACAATCCAAAATCTTACCAAAAATACTACAAAAAATAACTTGAGTAGTGCAAGCCTATAAATTACCTATTTCTTGCTTGCTTTATCCAAAGCATAATTATAATTTAGCCACTGATGGATAATTTTATTGTTTCGGCCCGTAAGTACCGCCCTATAACCTTTGATAGTGTTGTAGGCCAATTACATATTACCAATACGCTAAAAAATGCCATTAAAAATAAACAGCTTGCGCAAGCATTTTTATTTTGTGGGCCAAGGGGGGTGGGCAAAACTACCTGTGCCCGTATATTAGCCAAAACCATAAATTGCACACAGCTTACCCAAAATAACGAGGCTTGTGGCGTGTGCGAATCATGCGCATCGTTTCAACACGGTAATTCGTTTAATTTTCATGAGTTAGATGCAGCTTCTAATAATTCGGTAGATGATATACGTAACCTTACCGACCAAGTGCGCATACCACCACAAGGTGGCAAATACAAAGTATATATTATTGATGAGGTACACATGCTTTCGCAAAGTGCCTTTAATGCTTTTTTAAAAACTTTAGAAGAACCTCCCTCCTACGCAATTTTTATATTGGCCACCACCGAAAAACATAAAATATTGCCTACCATACTTTCACGCTGCCAAATATTTGATTTTAACCGCATTAAGGTAGATGATATGGCCAAGCATTTACAAAGTATTGCAGGGAAAGAAGATGTAAAGTTTGATGCCGATGGTTTACATTTAATAGCCCAAAAAGCCGATGGTGGCCTGCGAGATGCACTTTCGATGTTTGATCAGATTGTAAGTTTTTCGAACCGCGAGCTTACCTATCAAGCCGTTATCGATAACCTAAACCTGCTCGATTACGATTATTATTTTAAAGTTACCACTGCCCTATTGGATGCCAATTTAGCTTCGGCTTTATTACTGTTTGATGAAATATTAAACAACGGTTTCGAAGGAAATACCTTTACCAGTGGCCTGTGCGAGCATTTTAGAAACCTATTGGTATGTAAAGATACCGCCACCATACAATTGCTAGAAGTAAGCGAAAACATAAAACAACGTTACCTCGAGCAAGCCACCAAAGCCAATATTTCGTTTTTAATTAGCGGCCTAAACATAGGCAACCAATGCGAAATTAACCTAAAGCAAAGCAAAAATCAACGCTTGCAAATAGAGTTAATGCTAATAAAGCTAAGCCATTTGCCCAGTGCTTTAAACCTAAGCAATAACCCCAATGTTGTGCAACTGGCAGAGCAAGTAAAAAAAAAACCTGAAAAATTAACAAATACCCCTGTTGAAACAGCTAGCACACCGCCAAATAGTGTAATTACCCCTACAATTGCCAATGCGCCCATCAATACATCGGCTTATACAACATCTAATAACGATGTAATTAGCCAAGTTAACGAACCGCCTACAAGTTTATTAAAAAAAGTAGCTACGCCAGCCCATTCGTTAATACCCGATTTAAACAATTTTAAAAACAACAGTTTAACGGCTAAAGATACTGAGCCACAGTATATAGCAGGCAACCTAAAAAACGAGTTCACCGAAACCGAGTTATTGGTAGCTTGGAAAACTTATTTAGGCTTGATGAAACAAAAAAACAAAATGAGCTTGGCCGCCCTGATGGAAAATAACTCCCCCATTTTATTACCCAATAACGAGGTACAGGTGCTACTAGATAATACGCTGCAAGAGCAGGAGCTAAAAAACGAAAAAATAGATTTGTTAAATTATTTACGCAGCAATCTCAAAAACTTCGATATAGTAATTTCATCCATTATTAGCACCACTACCGCCACCAAAAAACCCTATACCGCAAAAGATAAATACAATTACTTTGTAGAAAAAAACCCAGCCATCGAGGATTTAAAACGTGTTTTTTCGCTAACGGTTGATTAACGTAACTAAAGTTTTGTAGCAAATAAATATTAAAAAAATAGGGCAATACAAAACGTAATAACAATTTTACAAAATGCCTAACAAGTAAAAAAATGCAAGAAGAATATATCAAACGTATAAACAAAGCATTAAAATATATTGATGAAAACTTAGACACTCAATTATGTTTGCACACAATTTCAAATATTGCCTATTACTCTCCTTTTCATTTACACAGGCTTTTTAAAGCAATAACTAACGAAACAGTTAATGCGTACATTACCCGAAAACGGATTGAAAAAACCGCAATAATGCTGGTACATAAAAAGGAATATACGATTACAGAAATAGCTAATAAATATGGATTTAATAGTAACTCAACTTTTTCGAGAACATTCAAAAAAATATACGGACAAAGCCCATCAGCGTTTCGCAAATTAAACATGGGTAATTTTAGCAATATTAGTAAAGTAAATAGCAATAACGGTAAAGTGAGTTTTATTACCGAAGAATACCTTTGCAACATTAATAACCTTAAAAATTGGATAAAAATGAATGCAAAAATCGAGATTAAAGAAATGCCAAAAATGAATTTGGCCTATGTTACACAAATTGGGGTAAACGGTATTGATGGTGCTTTTAGGAAAATGATTAAATGGGCGGTACCCAAAGGGTTACTTGCTCAAAAAGAAACAAATATGTGTAGGGTTTTTTACGATAGTTTTAAATTTACAGATGTTGATAAAGTAAGAATGAGCATTGGAATTATTAGCAGCCAAAAGCTAATTGTAGATGGCGAAGTTGAACTAACGGTAATTGAGAAAGGTAAAAATATTGTTGGACATTTTATTATTGAACCAAAAGAATTTGAAAAATCTTGGGAGAGTTTATTTATTTGGATGAACGATAATGGTTACAAAAAAGCAGACAAACATCCATTTGAAATTTATCATAATAACTTTAACGAACACCCCGAAAAAAAATGTATCGTTGATTTTTATATCCCCATTGAGTAAACAAAAAATAAGAAAAAAAAATTGCTAATAAAGCTGTATTATGCCTTTTACGAGCCAATTAACTTTCAACGACCTTAAAAAACATTTCACAACTACTATTGTTACACGTTTTAAATCATCCCAAAAAAAATAAATGAAAATATACACCAAAACTGGCGATAAAGGCCTAACATCGCTTATAGGTGGTACACGGGTATCCAAAAACCATATTAGAATAGATGCTTATGGCACTGTAGATGAGCTGAATGCGTACATTGGCTTAATTCGCGACCAGATAGGTAGCGAAAACGAAACCTTAATTTTAAAGGAAATACAAGACCGATTGTTTACCATTGGTGCTGTTTTAGCCGCCGACCCCGAAAAATCTAAACAAAAACTACCCGCTTTGCAGCCTTCGGACATCGAACTCCTGGAAACAGAAATGGATAAAATAAACGAATATTTACCCCCATTAAAGCATTTTGTTTTGCCTGGGGGCGATGTTTTAATATCGCATTGCCATATTGCCCGCTGCGTGTGCCGAAGAGCCGAAAGAGGCGTGGTACACTTGGCTTTAGATAATTTTGTTGACGATAAAGTAATGGTGTACCTTAATAGATTATCCGATTACCTGTTTATTCTTTCTCGCAAAATAGCTTTCAACTTAAAAACAGCCGAAAATATATGGATACCAAGATTATAAAAAATGTGGATAAGTTTTTTAGGTTAAATGGTTTTTTAAATTATTTTTGCAAAATAAATAAAATCCTATAAAATATGTATTGGACACTAGAATTGGCATCACACTTGGAAGACGCTCCTTGGCCAGCTACAAAAGACGAATTGATAGATTACGGCATACGCTCTGGTGCACCAGTTGAAGTAATTGAAAATTTGCAAGCACTGGAAGATGATGGCGAACCTTATGAAAACATAGAGGAAATTTGGCCTGACTATCCTACCAAAGACGACTTCTTTTTTAACGAAGACGAATATTAATTTTTTAGAAGGCTCGGTGTATAAACCGAGCCTTTTTTGTTACATTTTTTTGGTTGCAATATTATTCGTCGGTTTTTTTACCTAATTTTTCAATTCGTTTTTTTACTTTACCAAAGTTTTTAGTGCTGTGGTGTCTTTGTTTTTTAAATTTTAAGCGTTTGTATTATAATTTATACGGGTTATTTACGTCTAAAACGCTAGGCTCATATTCGTAGCTATTTATTATCACGTTGCTTTAAGGCTTCGCCTTTATTTATTTGCTACCGATACACAAATTTTGGTAAAAAAAAAGTTACCTAATTTTTATCCTATTGGGCTTCAAAAATTTAGTTATCTAGTTGCTTATTTTTAGCTTGCATATATAGCAAGTTAGGTAACTGAGGTTATATAAATAAAACTATTTATGTAACCTGTTTTCTATCATCCCTTTAAAATCGTTATCATTTATTGGTGTGGTAGAAATTAATGAATTTTGCATACTTACTCCTTTTACCATCATACTTTTTTTAGATGCAATAGCAGGCGAACTTCCTGTAAGTTTTGATATTGCTAGCGCAAGGTTAGTTTCGCTTAAATCGCCAAATTGTTTGGTAAGGTCATCATCAATGGGGTAATCGGGTGTTAGCCCTGCAAAATAATCGCCCTCGCCTCTTGAGTTTTTTACGCTAAACATCGAGTAATATACATTGTAATTATTAATACGGATAGGGAAAAAACCAACTGGTTTACCGTAGGTGGTACTGCCCACCATTTTTACATTCATATAAGGCTTTAGGGCGTTTATTACCAGTTCGCTAGCCGATGCCGTATATTCCGAAACTATAAATACAACGTTTTGGATATTGTTTAATGAGCCCATTTTGCTAAATCGGGTAACATGATATTCGGGGCTGTAAGGGTAATCGGCAAGTGTTAATACTCTCCCATTCTCTCTAATTACGTTTCCATCACCATCTCTGGCGGCTTGGTTTTTTAGAAAATTTACATCGCCACTTTGCATCTTTGCATTATAATATTCGGTAAATAGTGGGCTATTATTGGGTATTCGGCTAGGGCCTATTAGGTTTATTAAATACTGAGCTGTTGCTATTAGGCCACCTTGGTTATAACGTAAATCTATTACCAAATCTGTTACGCCTTGGCTGGCAAAATCATTAAAAATTCTATCAAAAGCAGTTATTGAGTTGCTAGGGCCCGAAAACCTGGCATAAGCCATGTAACCAATTTTTTTACCCCCTACGGCATATATACTGTCTTTATAAATTGGGCTGGCATTGTAAAAATTTTTAGATATTGTTGTATTAAAATTTGTGCCATCTTGGCGTTTACCAACTATAGTAATTGTATTTTTATCAAGCTGTGTATTCAAATTGTTTACTTCATTATCAAAATTACTTCCAAAACTAATTCCATTTATGTTATTGAAATAATAACCTCTTTTTATGCCCGCTTTTTCGGCTGGTGAACCTGGAGTTACAAATCTTATATATAACGAAAAATTAGATGAACTTCCCACAGGTTCATATCCTAAACCTACATCATTAGCTTGCCCATTGGCGTTTATAGCGTATTTATTTGGTATGCTCGCAATTTCTCCGTTGGCTACCAAATCTTCAATAAACGAATATTTAGTTTGATTTGGGTAATCCTTATCATATTCATACGGCCTGCCTGTGTTCTGGTTTATCCCGTAACGGGTAATTTGAAATAGTACTTTATTAAAATTACCATAATCGGTACTTGCACTTGTATATTGCCTTGGTTTAAATACGCCATAGGATGGTAAAGACTCGTTCCACAAATAAACTTGCTTTGCGTATAAAAAAAGAGAATCTTTTATGCGGTCGGCATTGGAACCTGTGCTAGGTACGGTATTATCAACATCTTTGGTTATTGAGTTTTTACGGCAAGCTATTGCTATCATTGTAATAAAAAAGAATAGAGCAATGTGGTATATTTTTTTCATGATGGATATTGTACGATTTGATAAGATTAAGTAATTATTTAAACCTTCTTTAAATGGTTAGTAATTTGTATTTTAAACAACGGCAATTTATCAAAAAAAGTTTTACAGTTACTGCATTACATTAATAAATTTAATACCTAACAATTTGGCTAAAAATATATTTTTACTTGTTTTGCCCACCATTACTATCTCGTTGTTTTTTAATTTGTGCGTGTTTTTAAAATATCTAAACATAACCTCGATAGGGAAAATACCAATTTCTTCATCAAAATATACTTTCAAAAATGTATCCATACCATGCCATTCGGTTTGTTTTATTTTATTGAGTTCTTTTTTAACATTATCAGATGCAAGTATAAAAACCTGTTTACGGTTTATAATAATTTCTTGTAATAAAGATAAACTCTCTTTATAAAGTAATAATTTTAAAGGTAGTTGGGCATTATTAAACAACAGATTTAAGTTTTCGAGGTAACTTTCGTCGATATTAAAAGCTTGTTGTAAGGCTTCAAACATGTGTGTATTGCCACTGGTATCGTATTGGTGCTTTATAAATTCGATAATTTCGGCGGCATTAAATTGTGGTTTTAGGTATTCTAAAAAATTGGCAAATAGATAATATACCTGTAAATCGTAATCTTTTACTGGGAATAATACATCGTCCAGTTCGAACACAAAGGCGTTAAATTGCTCGTCGAAATCCGAATACTTTAAATTCATACGGTAAGCATTTTAAAAAACAATAATTTATCATCGAGCAGGGTTAGTTCAAAAAAACCCTTTAAATTAAATTTAACCTGTAAGTTTTTAAACACCAAGTCGGTACTTTCACTTATTTCGCTACCATAAAATACAGCACCATTTATACACAAGGCTTTTACTAGCATTGGCTTATTAGGATAAATATACAAAGGAGTAAATTCGCTTTGTTGTAGCAACTTGCTTGCTTGCAAAAATGATAAAACACCCTCTTTATTCCATAATATATTGGGGCTATATGCGTCGTTTATCTGATAAAATTGCCCGCTTAAATCGGCCCTGCCCCACCAAACTGTTTTTTGAGGATAGCCCGCCTTTAATAGCCCAGCCGAAAACTGGGTAAAATCGTTTACCTTAATAACAGCATTGCCATTAATATTTGATACAATGGCTTGTAAAGCTGCTGGTTGTACAAGCATTAACTCAATACCAAACTCTTCAAATAAAATTTCGCTTTCGGCCAATGTCGCTATTTCTTGCACCCTTAAAGCAAAAACCCTATCAATATTATGGGTTAAACAATACTTTAAAAACTGATGAGCGAATGAACTGCTGCTATATGCTGGTATAATATGCTGGTGTTGTGCATTATCGCAAAAATGAATTTCTTGCTCTTTTAAATACCAAGCCAATTGGTAGGCAAGTGGGTTGTTAGCGGCGGTAATTAAGTTTTTTTTCGGCATCATTTATTACGCTATTAAGCCATCAAGCATGGTAATTTTACGGTCGGCCATGTTGGCCAATTCGTTATTATG
This sequence comes from Sphingobacteriales bacterium, assembly GCA_013298995.1. Classification (GTDB taxonomy): domain Bacteria; phylum Bacteroidota; class Bacteroidia; order Sphingobacteriales; family Sphingobacteriaceae; genus Pseudopedobacter. Next base: position 18,477 of record JAAFJW010000034.1, read on the forward strand.
GGTAACAATCACAAAAGTTTGGTTTAATTGCTTGCGCAAATCAAAAAATAACTGGTGCAATTCTTTGGCTGTAGCCGAATCTAAATTACCCGAAGGTTCATCAGCCAGCACCAAGGCTGGGTTATTTACCAATGCCCTAGCCACGGCAACTCTTTGTTGTTCGCCACCCGATAAGGTATTGGGTTTATGCTTGGCCCTATTTTTTAAACCCAATATATCGAGCAAAAACAAGGCCTGTTTTTCGGCTTCGGCTTTAGATTTTTTGGCTATAAAAGCAGGTATGCACACGTTTTCTAATGCCGTAAACTCGGGCAGTAAATGATGAAACTGGAAAATAAAACCCAAATTACGGTTTCTAAAAATACTTAATTGCTTGGCATTTAAGGCCGTAACATCTACCCCATTAATAAGTACTTTTCCGTGGCTAGGTTTATCCAAAGTACCTATAATATGCAACAAAGTACTTTTACCAGCCCCCGATGCGCCTACAATACTTACTATTTCGCCCGTATTAACCGTAAGGTTTACTCCTTTAAGTATATTTAGCTTATCATAATTTTTATAAATGTTTGAAACGTGTAGCATAAGGCGAAAATAATAAAAAATTTGACTCAAAATTTGACGCTTACAAAAACAAAAGGTGGATTTTTTTTTGATAAAGAAATATATCCTAGGAGATAGCGAGGTAGATTTTGATAAGTTACTTTTTAAGAGCAACATCAAGCAAATAAGTTTGTTAAAAAAATATTGAGTTTTACAACATTTTGAAAAACATCAACCTAGGTATTATTTTTATAATCTATAAGCCAATACTATTTTTAAAGGCAAGCATATTGTTAATAGAAATTAATTGTGGGTTATTAGGTAATTGTATGTGATGAGTAAGCGCACCAGCAACCAATAATTTTATGTTGCCTAAGTTTTCTAAAATTTTATTAATTAAGGTTAGGGTATCCCAGTTAGGGTTGGCAACGGTAAGTGCAGTTAAAGCAAAATGTGGTTCGAAATAGTACGCAGCTTGTTTAAGGCTTTCGAAAGGTAAGTTTTGCCCCAAGTATAAAACCTTGTGCCCTGTAAGTTTAAGCAGGTATTGGGTGTATAATAAGCCTATTTGGTGGGTTTCGTTTGGAGGCAAAAAAAGCAGATATTTTTTTTGATTTTCATTGATTTTTTGTTTTAGATGCGTGTGTTCGGCTATTAATCGTTGTTCTATTTTATGTGTTGCAAAATGTTCGTGGGCAATATTAATAGCCCCCACCTGCCACATAAAGCCCACTTTTCGCATAAAAGGGAAAATAATATTTTCGATAGTTTGTTGTAACCCTAGGCTGGCAATGCACTCTTCAAATATTTGGTCGAACTCGGTTTCATTCATTTTCAACATAGCGTTCGATAGGCTTTGTACCTGAACGTTTACGTTATAATAATCTAACCGTAAGGTTTTTACAGTTTCGCATATTTCAGTTAAATTTAGTTCGGCAATTTTGCTTATTTTGTATCCGTTTTCTATTAATGTAGCGATATTTAAAAACAAGCATAAATCGTTATCATCATAATAGCGTATGTTGGTTTGAGTTCGTTTAGGGCTGATAATATTGTATCGTTGCTCCCACACACGTATGGAGTGTGCCTTTATACCCGTAAGGTTTTCGATATCGCTTATAGAAAAAGTTTTCAAATTTATATACTCCTAATTATGATGATAATTGTTGTTGTTAACATTAATGGTTATATTTTTGTTTTAATTAAAATTGATTTAGAATAATTCTAGCTTTGTATTTGTAATTAAAATTATGTTTGTTTATCAAGTTTCTTTTCATAGCATACCTCCTATCCTATCCTTTAAAAAAACATGAAATATATAAATTTTGAAAACGATTTTTTGCCCGCCAAAGATGAGTTTTTTATGCAAGAAGCATTAAAAGAAGCCCATTTAGCGTATGAAGCTGACGAAATACCTATAGGAGCTATTATTGTAGCCAATGGCCGCATTATTGGCCGAGGGCATAACTTAACCGAACGGTTAAACGATGTTACGGCCCATGCCGAAATGCAGGCTTTTACGGCAGCTACTAATTTTTTGGGTGCCAAATATCTGGTTGATTGTACTTTATATGTAACCCTGGAACCCTGTGTAATGTGTGCTGGTGCTTCGTATTGGACACAAATTAGCCGTATTGTATTTGGTGCTTACGACCCTCAGCGGGGATTTAAGCGTTTACAAAGCGCTGTTTTGCATCCCAAAACCGTATGTACAGGTGGCGTATTAGATAACCAATGTAGCCAATTAATTAAAAACTTTTTTATAAAAAAACGAAAATCCTAACATTAATTTTAGCATTTTTTAAAAGGCTTAGGCTATATTTGTAAACAAAATTTTAAAAAAAAATCTAAAAAACAATATTATGGCATTTGAACTACCCGCGTTACCCTACGCAACCAACGCATTAGAACCTCATATTGATGCTACAACCATGGAAATACACCACGGAAAGCACCATGCAGCTTATGTTACTAATTTAAACAAGGCATTGGAAGGCAAAAACGAAGCAAACAATGCTATCGAAGAAATATGTAAAAATATTTCGCAATACCCAGCTGCTGTACGCAACAATGGAGGAGGGCATTATAACCATTCGCTGTTTTGGACGATAATGAGCAACAACGCAGGCGGTAACCCAACTGGCCAGCTGGCCACAGCTATTGATGCTGCATTTGGCTCGTTTGATAACTTTAAAACAAAATTTGCCGAAGCTGGTGCAACACGTTTTGGCTCGGGTTGGGCATGGTTAATTGTAGGGCATGATGGTAAACTAGCCGTTACATCAACACCAAACCAAGATAATCCTTTAATGGACATAGCCGAAGTAAAGGGTACGCCTATTTTAGGGATGGATGTATGGGAACACGCTTATTATTTAAAATACCAAAACCGTCGTCCCGATTATATGGCTGCATTTTTTAATGTAATTAACTGGGATGCGGTAGCTACAAAATTTGCCGCTGCGATATAAAAAACCTGAAAACCCAAAAAAACCTTATAGGTTTATAGGCTTCGTTAAAACCCTCCTTAATTGCACCAAACCTGCGTATCTAAACCCGATAGCAGCAAATAGCCCGCAATGTGTGTAGGCTTTGTGTTAGGGCAAAATGAGGACTATTGCGTATAGCGGGGCTAGCTTTACTTATAAAATGCTAGCCTTGCTTTTCCAAAAAAAAGACAAAAAAAAGAGGCTTTCTTAGCAAAAAGAAGCCTCTTTTTTTTTGAATATAGTTTTTTAAGCCAATACTTCGGATACTAAATCGGCAGCTTCTTTTAGCAATATGGCCGAGAAAACTTGTAGTCCCGATTCGTCGATTAATTTTTTGGCTTCTACGGCATTGGTACCTTGCAGGCGTACAATAATGGGTACACGTATGTTGCCCATTTCTTTGTAAGCATCTATAACGCCTTGTGCTACACGGTCGCAGCGTACAATCCCACCAAAAATATTGATAAGTATGGCTTCTACTTTAGGGTCTTTTAAAATAATGTGGAAAGCGGCTTTTACCGTAGTTGCATTGGCGGTACCACCTACATCTAAAAAGTTGGCAGGCTCGCCACCAGCAATTTTAATAATATCCATAGTGGCCATGGCTAGGCCTGCGCCATTTACCATACAGCCTACGTTGCCATCTAGTTTTACATAATTTAGGTTCGATTCGCTGGCTTCTACCTCGGTGGCATCCTCTTCGGCGGTATCACGCATGGCGGCAAAATCGGGATGACGAAAGAGTGCGTTATCATCAAGGTTTACTTTGGCATCTACGGCTAGTATTTTATCGTCCGATGTTTTTAATACAGGGTTAATTTCGAACATGGCCGAGTCTGTAGCTTCGTAGGCTTTGTAAAGTGCGGCAATAAACTTGGTCATTTCTTTAAACGCATTGCCCGATAAGCCTAAGTTAAAGGCAATTTTACGGGTTTGGAAACCTTGTAAGCCTACTTTCGGGTCTATATCTTCTTTAAAAATTAGGTGTGGTGTATGCTCGGCAACTTCTTCAATATCCATACCACCTTCGGTGCTGTACATAATGGTATTGCGGCCAGTGGCTCGGTTTAGCAATACCGAAACATAAAATTCTTTGGTTTCGGATGCGCCTGGGTAATATACATCTTGGGCCACCAATACTTTACTTACTAGCTTACCCTCTGGGCCGGTTTGTGGTGTAACCAATTGCATACCAATAATATCAGAAGTTTTTTGTTTTACTTCTTCTAAATTTTTGGCTAATTTAACACCGCCACCTTTACCACGGCCACCAGCGTGTATTTGCGCTTTTATAACTACCCAGCTCGAGTTATAATCTTCTTTAAGTTTTATGGCTGCTGCTACGGCTTCATCGGGCGTATGCGCCAATATGCCTTCTTGTATATTAACGCCAAAGCTTTTTAATATTTGTTTTCCTTGATACTCGTGAATGTTCATCGTTCTTAAATATATTTGCTGTGAAATTACCAATCCCAAGGCGTAATCAAAATATTTTTTTGTTTTTTTATTAAATTTTGAATTTTTTCTACAAAATAAGGGTGAATTTAAGCCTTAAAAAATAAAGGTAAGGTTTGGAAGGTGTATAACCCGATAAGTTGCGCACTAAAAGTCAAGGGAATATATCACAAATAACCTACTTCCATTGAAATACCAATAATTAAAAGAAACAAAACTAACAATCCTTTAAAAATCCATATTTATAAAACTTAAACTTGAAATTAAAAAA
>JAAFJW010000035.1 GCA_013298995.1 Sphingobacteriales bacterium
GCCACTTCAGGGAACCATTCGTCCCAGCAAATGCCTACGGCAATCCTACCAAACTGGGTATCAAAAACAGGGTAGCCCAAATCGCCTGGCGTAAAATAATATTTTTCGTGGTATTGTGGCCCATCAGGGATGTGGGTTTTGCGGTATTTACCCAAATAATCGCCGTTGGCATCGTAAATTAAAACGGTGTTAAAATATAATCCTGGTAGGGCTTCTTCGTAAATAGGTACAATTAATACAATGCCTAGTTCTTTGGCCAAAGCTTGCAGTTTTGAAGTACCCGCATCGCCAATTTTTTGTGCATATTTGTAGTTTTCTACTTTTACATTCTGAGCAAAATAAACGGCGTTATATAATTCTTGCAGGCAAACAATTTGTGCACCATTGCTGGCAGCTTCTTTAATTTTTTCGATGGTTTTTACTTCGTTTTGTGCAACATTGGTGCTGCAAGTTAGCTGCAAAATGGCTATGCGTACGTGGTTGGTCATATATATTATTTTTTTAGTGTTTTGGGTTCGTTAATGGTGATGCAATGCATACCGCCACCGCCAAGGTTTACGGCAAGGGTATTTATGGCTATTATTTTTTTATCAGGAAAAACATTTTGTATCATATTAAAGGCTTCTTGGTCTCGTTTTTTTATTTCTAAGGGTAAACCAGGTTTCCAGTATTTTGCCATTAAAACCACTTTATTGGCTATTAAAAAGTTAAGGTAGCTAGCCGCAGCAATTACATCAATGGTTTTACCTTTGGGGAATATGCTGCCGTCTTTATACGTTAATTCGCTTAAAATATCATAAACACCATCACCTGGTTGTAAGGTGTTTAGCACAGGGTAGGGCATAGGCACTTTTATAATTTTAAAGGGTTTTCCGTTTTGGTCGGTGCTGTTTTTTAGGATATTGTAGTTAACTTCCATCCGCCTTGCCGATTCTATTTCTACTGCGCTTTTTTTATCCTCGGGTTTAACCCAAGCCAGTAAAATAGTGCTATCGTTTACAAATCGGGCAAATTCATCTACATGGCCATTGGTGGTGAGTACGGTATAAAACATTTTTTTATCAGGCCCTTCAATTTTACCAAAAGTGGAGTTGTCATCATCTCTTACGCCTTGTTTTAGCCATATAACTTTTGTAACGCCCAAAACACGTTTAAACTCGGCAGCAATTTCATCTAAAGTATGGCCTGGGTTGCGGTGTTTTTCTACGGCTTCTACCAATAGCAAAGTGCCTTTACTGTTTAGTTCGTGGTCGCCACCTTCGCTTACAATGTTGGTAGCTATTATTGGGATTTTGTAATAATTGGCAATGGCTTCGTCCAGTTTTTCGTCGGTTTTTGCTTCTACGCTGCTAGTATCGTTATAGCCCCAGGTGTTAAACATAAAATCAGCCATGGCCTTTTCGCCTTTATCGTTTACCAAAAACGAAGGGCCAAAGTCTCTTGTCCAAAACTCCCGATAAGGAAATTTTAAGATACTTACACTTTTGTTTTCTAGTAACTTAGCTGGGATAAGTTTTTTCGCTAAAACTTCTACGCTATCGTTGGGTACTACGAATTTTATGTTGGTATAAGGTGCTAAAGCTTCTATAATTTGTAAAGTTACGGCTGTTATTGGCTCGTTTTTTTTATGTGTAACTTGTGGGTATAGCATCCATATAGCTTCGGTAGGCTCGTACTCAGCAGCTTGCCTAAAAGTATTTTCGGTATTTTTTTGGGTGGGATTTTTGCAAGCACTTAAGTACAACAATGCAACGATTATGGGGAGAAATTTTTTCATACTATAAAAATAAAAATTTTTTATTATGATTTGATTATAAGTGGGCTAATATTTTTTCTAATTGTGCTTGCAACTCTTCTTTATTGGGTAAATAAAGCTCGTATTTACTTAAAAGTACTTTATTGGTAATGCTATCGGTAGCATATTCTATTAAAATATGATTTTTTTTAGCTCCCCAAATAATGCCAATAGGTTCGTTATTGCCCTCGGTAGCTTCTTCTTTTTTAAAATAATTGAGGTAAAGATGTATTTACGCTACATCTAAATGGTCTATTTCGCCTCTTTTTAAATCCACCAAAACAAAGCATTTTAATTATTCTGTAGTATTCCGATAAAAAAAACAGCTAAATAAATGGCTGCTTGATAAAAATCGTAAATTTGTTTTGAATTTGTTTTGCAAAAAAAACATACGATGGGCAAAAGTAACTATTTTTCGAGTAAATTTGTTTTCGGACAGCCGATATCCTTAATTGATAACAATATCATAAAAACTGCGGTTAAACGGCATAAATCTGAGCACTATACCAAGCTATTTAAGAGCAAAGATCACTTGATTAGTATGTTGTTTTGTTCATTTGCAAAATGCACCTCATTGCGAGAAATATCGGGCAAAACAGCAAGTTTAGATTTAACTCATATACCCAAAAGAAGCACTTTATCAGATGCAAACAAGAATAGAAAACTTGATTTTATTGATAAAATACTAAGATTTTACTTTTTACAATATACAATTTAATGTTAAGATTTTTAAACAAAACAATTACTTTGGTTTTAATACCTACGCTTTGCGGATTTTTAAATGCTTGTAGTCCCAAGTTACACTTTACAAAAACCGAAAAAACGCTTTATACTATTGACCAAAAATTACCTTTAGATAGCCAATTACTAGCTTTTTATAAGCCGTATAAGTTAAAATTAGATTCGGTAATGAACGATATTGTTGCCGTATCGGATATAGAAATTACCAAAAACCAACCCGAAGGGCTTTTAAATAACTTTTTTGCCGATGCCATGTATCAAAGTGCCAAAGCGGCAAATATTAGCTTCGATATAGCTTTTACCAATTACGGTGGCCTACGCTTACCGCTGCCCAAAGGCAATATTTACCGCTATAAAATTTTTGAATTAATGCCTTTTGAAAACTATTTGGTAACCGTAAAGTTTGATGGTGCAGCTACACAAAAGTTTTTCGATTATATGGCATCTAAAGGTGGCGAACCCATAGCGGGTGCTACTTACACCATTAGCAACCAAAAAGCGGTAGCTATTTTTATTAACAATAAAGCCTTTGATATTACACAATCATACACCGTACTCACATCCGATTATATGGCTAATGGTGGCGATAAAGGTGCGGTATTTTATCTTGGTAAAGATAAAAAAGAACACCAACTTTTATTGCGAACAGCCATTTTACAGTATTTGGAAAAACAAAAAAAAGCAGGTAAAAACTTAAACCCTATATTAGATGAACGAGTTAAAACTAGATAGAAGAAATTTTTTGGGCAAAGCACTTAGCGGTGCAGCATTACTTACCTTGGGCAGTGGTTTTCAAAAAGTGTATGCCCATAGCGAAATCCAAAAAATTACCATCCTACACACCAACGATGTACACAGCCGTATCGACCCTTTCCCTAACGATGGTAGCCCAAATGCGGGTAAAGGCGGCGTAGCAGCAAGGGCAGCGTTAATAAAAAGCATCCGCAGTAGCGAAACAAATGTTTTGTTGTTAGATGCTGGCGATATATTTCAAGGCACACCTTATTTTAACTATTGGGGAGGCGAACTGGAAATTAAAATGATGACCATAATGGGTTACGATGCAGCAACCATGGGTAACCACGATTTTGATAACGGTGTAGAAGGTTTTGCCAAGCAACTTAAACACGCTAGTTTCCCTATTTTAAACGCCAATTATGATTTTACCGATACCGCAATGGAGGGTAAAAGTAAGCCCTACCAAATTTTTAATAAAAATGGGATTAAAATTGGCGTTTTTGGTATAGGTATCGAACTTACAGGCCTGGTTAATGCTACCCAATACGGTGCTACCCAATACAACGACCCAATAAAAAAAGCTAACCAAATAGAGCAATTTTTAAAATATGACCAAAAATGCGATTTAATTATATGCTTATCTCATTTAGGCTATCAATACAAAGAAAAAAAAGTTTCGGATATTGTACTGGCACAAAACACCAAACACATTGATTTAATTATAGGCGGCCATACACATACGTTTTTGTACCAGCCTAGCCCAATCAAAAACCTGGCAGGTAAACTTACCTTGGTTAACCAAGTGGGCTTTGCGGGCATCAACCTAGGGCGCATAGATTTTATGCTCGATAATAATAAAAAAAATATATTTTATACCTCTGCAATTGAGCCTATTGGAGATAATTCTCGATTTTAGTTTTTTAAATCGATTTTTTTTTGAATATTCGATGCTCGATAATTCGCATCCTAGCCAATTATCATCGCATTAAATATCAGTAGATTAGTCGAGATTATGGAAAAAACATGTACCAGTATATGGGAAAACTGTCTTCAAGTTATTAAGGATAATATCCCGAATCAGAGTTATAAAACTTGGTTCGAGCCTATTAGCGCATTAAGGCTTGAGGGTAGTATTTTAACCATACAGGTACCCAGTTTATTTTTTTACGAATGGCTCGAAGAACATTATGTAGGCTTGCTGCGTAAAACCATTAAAAAATATTTGGGCGATGAAGGAAGGCTCGAGTACAATATCGTAGTCGAAAAATCATCCTCACGCATTCCATATACTACCAATATACCATCGAGCGGTAACGGTGCCGAGGGTAAAAGGCAATCAATACCTATGCCTATTACCTTAAATAAAGATATTCGCAACCCATTTATAATACCAGGGTTAAAAAAATTACAGGTCGATCCACAATTAAACCCAAACTATACTTTCGATAACTTTATCGAAGGCGATTGCAACCGCTTGGCCCGCTCGGCAGGTTTTGCAGTAGCAGCCAAGCCTGGGGGTACATCTTTTAATCCATTGATGATTTATGGGGCAAATGGCTTAGGAAAAACCCATTTGGTACAAGCTATAGGCAACGAAATTAAAAGAAATATGCCCGATAAATTGATAATTTATGTGTCATGCGAAAAATTTTGTTCCCAATTTGTTGATTCGTTAAAAAACCAAACCATCAATGATTTTGTAAATTTTTACCAAGCCATGGACGTAATTATTATGGACGATGTGCATAATTTTGCAGGTAAAGAAAAAACCCAAGATATATTTTTTCATATATTTAACCACCTACATCAAACAGGTAAACAACTTATTGTAACCTCAGATAAAGCACCTAAAGATTTGGCAGGTTTAGAAGAAAGGCTATTATCGAGGTTTAAATGGGGGCTTTCGGCCGATTTAACCATCCCCGATGTAGAAACCCGTATGGCTATCCTTAAAAAGAAAATGTACCAAGATGGGATAGAGCTACCCAGCGAAGTAATAGAATATGTAGCCATTAATATTGATAACAACATACGCGAACTCGAAGGAGCAATGGTTTCGCTATTAGCCCACTCTACCCTCAATAAAAAAGAGATAGACTTGAATTTGGCCAAGCAAATGCTCAAAAATTTTATTAAAAATACCAGCAAAGAAATTTCTATGGAGTATATCCAAAAATTGGTGTGCGAGTATTTTGAAGTACCTGTGGAGATGGTAAAATCTAAAACCCGAAAACGCGAAATTGTACAAGCCCGCCAAATATCTATGTACTTAGCAAAAGGCCATACCAAAACATCGCTAAAATCAATAGGTGCATTTTTTGGTGGAAGAGATCATTCGACTGTAATTTATGCCTGCCAAACGGTTGAAGACTTGATTGATACGGATAAGAAATTTAAAACCTACGTTCAAGATATTCAAAAGAAACTAAAAATGAGCTAGCCGCTTTTTGGGTTTTGGCTTATGAAATTTGTAGGAAAAAGGCTGGGATATTTGGATAATAACCTGATTATAATTTTTAAACCTACTGTTTTTTACTATTTTAATGTGTTAAAATCGGTAGTTTCTTGCCTGCGCAGGCAAGAAACGCATTAATTATTACAAAAACAGTATTTATTAATCGAACTCAGGTTAAATAGTAATTTGGTGCTGAATAAAAACAAACTCTTTTATAAATGGTGTTGTGTTTGGTTTTTCAGGTGTTCATTTACGAATTTATATCACCCGCACTATACACACAATCCCCATTAAAAAATGTTTGCTCAACCTTTAAACTCTTTAAATCAGCTACTAAAGGGTTTTTATTCACCACAATAAAATCAGCAAAATTGCCAACTGCTAAACTCCCTGTTTGGGTATCTTTACTTAAAATGGCGGCTTTAGCGGTGTAAAGTTTTAAGGCTTGGGTTACGCTAATATTTTCGTCTTTAGCTATCACATTTTCATCGTCATCTTTCCTGAAAACGGCTGCTTCAATACCTTTAAACGGGTTTATATTTTTTACCACTGGCGCATCGGACGATAAGGCAACTAAAATATCGTGTGCCAAAACCGATTTTACAGGGTAGCAATTATTCAAATAATCGTTATCTAAATATTTAATAAAATTTTTGCCTAGTTCGCTAATAAAAATTGTTTGCATTGATGTAGCAATATTATATGCCTGCATGGCCTCTAAATGCTTTTTATCGGGCAAACCCAAATGCTCTATACGGTTTATAAAAGTCGAATTTGCTTGCTGTAATTCTTTATAAACAGAAATTACAAACTCAATGGCATTATCGCCAATGGCATGTGTGGCTATGCCTAAGCCTTTATTTATGGCTGCAAAAGCTAGTTTTTTATATTGTTCTCGCTTTAGGCGGAGTACGCCCTTATCTGCACTGTTGTTATAAGCCCTTTTTAGCGATGCTGTTTTACCGCTTAGGCCACCATCCGAAAAAAACTTTACCGTATTTACCTTAAACATATCCGAGTTAAAATAATCGGGAATAGGGTAGGGCGTTTTGCTGCCATCGGGCAAAATAATGGGGAAAGCATTTAGCCTTATACCCAGCTGTTGTTGCTGGTGCATTTCGTAATAAGTTTCTAATAATAAAGGGTCTACGGCAGGGTCGGTGGCGGCAGTAATGCCGTATTTATGCAGTTCTTTGGTAGCTGCATTTACCATAATTTTTAAATCGGCTTTGCTGTAAGGTGCAATATGTTTGGTAATTAAGCCTAATGCCGTTTCGGCAAATTGGCCGTTGGGTTGGCCATCTTCACCTGTATAAATCATCCCGCCAAGGGGACTAAGCGTATTTTTTGTAATGCCACAAATTTCTAATGCTTTGCTATTGCATACCGCAATGTGGGCACAGGTGCGTATTACATATATGGGTGTGGTAGTGCTTATTTTATCTAAATCTTTTTTGGTAGGGATTTTACCGTCTTTAAAATCAGCTTCGTTAAAACCACGGGCGGTAATCCATTGGTGTTGTGGGTTTTGTTTAAGATATGCTTGTAACATTGTTAGCATTTCATCTAAACTTTTTACCCCCCGTAAATCAAGCATAAAGGTTTTTAGGTTGCCTACTTTCCACACGTGTATGTGGGTATCGTTAAAACTGGGCATAATGGTTTTGCCTAGCATATCCACAATTTGGGTTTGTGGATGTATTAAAGGCTTTAAATCGTTATAGTTTCCAATAGCTTTTATGGTGTTGTTTTCTATAAAAAGGCTATTGAATTTTGAGTTGTCGAAACCGTTTTGAAACGAAATTATATTAGCGTTGTGTATCAGCATTAAAAAAAAATAAAACAATCAAATATACTTAAAACCTTTCTCTTAATTTAATAAAATTATACAATGCCGAAATTGGTTTTTCTAAAATACGACCTACTTTTACTTCGTATTTAATACATACTAACAGCAAAGCTTCTTTAAAGTTATGCGCTATGGAGCCTACAAAATGAGTGCTTATGGTTTTGTAATTAGGGTATGGTACAATGTTATTAAGTACATACTCATCAAAGCCATAGCTTAACATATTGGTAATGTATGGATGGTTTTTATGGTAGGCCATAAATAGCGCATAACTAGCCAGATGGTAATTAGGGTTTGGTTTTTGATAAATATTTTTAATCGTTGTTTCTTTATTGATTTTATATTTTTGATAAAAAAGCGATGCCAATTCGGGCGGCATTTTACCGTATAAAAAATCGGTAAGTAGCTTTTTGCCAAAGTAAGTTCCCGAACCTTCATCATCCAAAATATAGCCTAGGCCGCTATTTATTTCGGTAATTTTATTTCCATCGAAGTACGAAATATTAGATTCGGTGCCTATTACACAGTTAAGGCCTTCGTTATGCCCACAGGTGGCGTATGCAGCACCTGTTAAATCGGTTTCTACGTTTATAAACGCATGTGGAAACTTTGCCGAAAGGGCATTGGAAACCAGTTCACGCCTATCGGGGCTATTGCAGCCCGCACCAAAAAAGTAAACCTCTTTTATTAGCGAGGCAAATGGCGCAAATGGTTGGTTAAAAGATAAAATACGGAATATCTCTTTTTCGGTCGAAAAAATCGGATTTATACCCGCTGTTTCAATATTTTGGGAGCTACCATCAGGCAACATTATTTCCCAATCGGTTTTGGATGACCCACTATCGGCAACTAAAAGCATTTTAATAAGTTTGAAAATTGTTTTTTTAACAAAGCTAGTTTTAAGTTATATTGTAGCATATTTTTTATTTAAAAATGAAGCCTATTTTATTTTAAAGCCTAAAAAATGTGTAGGTTTACGCTATAAATCGTATATAATGTAAGCGATATGTGTGCCATAATCTTACCTAAAAAAATTAAACAAACAATTATCATGAAACTTTTAACATTTACAACTATTTTATTTTTTTTAATGATACTAAGCAATGCCAAAGCCCAAAATACAACCAATATACAATTTCAAATATCCTTTACCGAACCACAAGCGCATTATGTAAATGTGCAAATGACCATCCAAAACATTAAAGCCAAAGTTACAACAATTAAAATGCCTGTGTGGGCACCTGGTTCATATTTGGTACGCGAGTTTTCTAAAAACGTAGAAGCACTTAAAATTAACGATTCCAATGGTAAAGCAGTTTCGTACCTGAAAAGTAGCAAAAATAGCTGGAAAATAAATACCACCAATAGCTCTAAGCTGGTAATTAATTACCGTGTTTATGCTTTTGAAGTTTCGGTGCGCACCAGCTTTGTTGATGCCGACCAAGCCTTTTTATCATCGCCCGATATTTTTATGTATGTAGATGGGCAATTGACGCAGCCAGCTACAGTAACCATTATTCCTTTGGCAGGATGGGAAAAAATATCTACCGCCTTAGAAGCCATCCCCGCCAAGGGAAATACTTTTTATGCCAGCAATTTCGACCAATTATACGATTGCCCCATCGAAATAGGCAACCAAGCTGTTTTTTATTTTGAAGCAGCAGGTGTAACACACGAAGTAGCTATGGTAAAAGGAGGTAATTACAATACCGACCGCCTAAAGAAAGATATGGCCAAAATTGTGGAAACAGCAACAGCCGTATTTGGCGAAAACCCTAATAAACGCTATGTTTTTATTATACATAATTATGCCTCGGGGGGCGGAGGATTAGAGCATAAAAACTCCACCGTATTGGGCGCAACTAGGCTGGGATATACTGATGAAAGTACTTATAAAGATTTTTTAAGCCTAGTAGCACACGAGTATTTTCACCTGTGGAATGTAAAACGATTGCGCCCCATTGCCCTAGGCCCATTTGATTATGATAAAGAAAACTATACCACCAACCTGTGGATAGCCGAAGGTTTTACAGCCTATTACGAAAACCTTATAAGCTACAGGGCTGGCATTACTAGCCAGCCCGAATACATTACCGAGCTCGAAAAAGATATAAACGCCATAGCCAACCAGCCCGGCAATAAAGTACAAACCCTAAGCGAAGCCAGTTTTAATGCCTGGATAAAATATTACCGACCAAACGAAAATTCGGCAAACTCCAGCATATCTTATTACAATAAAGGTGCATTAATAGCCACCGTTTTAGATTTAACCATTATACACCACAGCCAAGGTAAATACAGCTTGGACGATGCCATGCGCTACGCCTATAACTTGTACTATAAAAAACTAAATCGAGGTTATACCGATGCCGAGTTTAGGGCAGTGTTAGAAAAATTTGCGGGTAAATCCTTATCATTTATTTACGATAATTATATAAACGGTACTGCCGATATTGATTTTAACACTTATTTAGGCTTTGCTGGTTACCATATCGAGGATAAAAATATGGGCAACCAAACGCCCTATTTGGGTGCCAATGCGGCAATGGTGGCCAATAAGCTAACCGTAAAAAATGTAGCCCGAAATAGTGCCGCTTACATTGCAGGATTAAATGTAAACGATAATATAATTTCGGTTAATGGGCAAGCAACGAGTAATTTAAACACACTGCTTACCGATAAAAGGGTAGGGGATGTATTGCGTTTTTTGATAGATAGAGATGGGATAGAAAAAACAATTGAGGTAACACTAAAGGCCAACCCGAACAAAAAGTGGGTAATCAATAAAATGGATGCACCCAATGATGCACAAATAAAGGTGCTAGAAAAATGGTTAAAAACAACAAATTAACCCAAGAGCAAACAATAAAATTTATTTTTTATTTTACAATGATTCGGGCTTTTCCTGCCTGCGCAGGCAGGAAACACGCTGTTCGCTACCCGATTGCCAATAGGCAAGTGTCTTTTTTTGCCGAAAAAGCCAAAAAGGATGGCTACGCAGGTAGCTACTATTGTTACTGCACAACTACTGTTGGTTTGAAAATTAGTTTCAAAGTATCTGGTTGGCTTTTATGCTGAAAAAATTTTAATGGATATAAATCTAATTTGAAATTATTACATTTGATTAAAAATTATTAAAAATGCTTAATTCATTAATTATAAGAAATTACAGAAGCTTAAAAGAATTAAAAATAAATTCTTTGGGAAAAGTAAATCTTATAACAGGAAAAAACAATACAGGTAAATCAACAATACTTGAAGCAATTGCTTTGTATGCAGGTAAAGGAGACTTAAGTATAATATATCAATTTTTAAGTGAAAGAGGTGAGAATTTCAAGCAATCTGATACCAATAAAAATCCTACCGAATCAAACATTAAATCTTTATCATCGTTATTTACAAATAGACTAGTAGGATTTGAAGGTGAAAATATTATTTCTATAGGTGCTGTAGAGGACACTCTTTTTGGGGCACAAACATCTTTGGAAAACTCTGTTTGCTTGAGATTTGTAAAGTATTATGATGAAATTCAACGTGACAATCAAGGAATTGTTACAACAAGAAAAAGAACTATTTTAGACAATACAAATGAAAAACAAAATCCAATTTTTAAATTTGGGTTTGAAACTAGAATGGGTGAAAGTTCATATATTTTATCTTTAGATGAAGATAGACCTTACAGATATGGTTTTAGAATTATACCTTCAAGTTCAAATGAAACATTTCAGTTTATTAGAACAAGAAATATTGATAGAGAAATAAATGGGAGATTATTTGATAATATAGCTCTCACAGAAAAAGAACAATTTGTAATTGATGCATTAAAAATAATAGAAATCTCTACCGAAAGAATTGCATTTATTGAAGAAAATTCTAGAGAAAGAACTGCGGTTATTAAACTCTCTAGTGTTCAGAGCATTCTACCTTTGAAAAGTATGGGTGATGGAATAAATAGAATTTTAACAATTATCCTTGCTTTGGTGAATTGTGATAATGGCTTTTTATTAATTGATGAATTTGAAAACGGTCTTCATCATTCAGTACAAAAACAACTTTGGAAAGTAATATTTAGTTTATCTGAAAAACTTAATATTCAAATTTTCGCAACAACACATAGTGAAGATTGTATTTTAGGTTTTGAAAATATTCTTAATAGTCCAAACAATAGTTTGGAAGGTAAATTAATTCGTTTGGATAATATCAATGGTATTATCAAACAAGTAGAATATAATGCAAATGAATTAAAAATTGCTACTGACCAAAATATTGAAACAAGATAGATGAGAATTAAAGAAATTTTTAATAAAAAACTTTTAGTTGAAGGCAACGATGACCAACACGTAATTTGGGCTTTATCTGAAAAGTTTACTATAACAGAAAATTTTGACGTGATTGATTGTGAAGGAATCGGTAAACTATATGAACAGCTTCCTGTAAGGTTTAAACAAGCTCAAGTTGACACTATTGGATTAATAATTGATGCTGATTCAGAAATTAAAGATAGATGGAAATCGATTAGTGCATTATTGTCATTACAAGGATTCACAATACCAAAAGAGATTCCTATTGAAGGGCTAATTCTAAATGATAATTCAGGATTTAAAATCGGTGTTTGGATAATGCCAAACAATAATGAAAATGGAATGTTAGAAGATTTTATTTCTTTTCTTGTACCTAAAGAAGATAAAATATTACCAATAGTAAACAACACGTTGATAAACATTGAAAATCAAGGTTTAAATCAATATTCATTAATTCATAAATCAAAGGCTACAATACATTCTTGGCTATCTTTACAATCTGACCCAGGAACTCCAATGGGTTTGGGCATAACGAAAAGATATTTAACAACTGATGAGGGAACTTGCTTAAAATTAGTTAATTGGTTGAAAGAACTTTATGGTTAGTAAAGTACTTCAGCCAACAGTGGGTTTAAGAAATTGGGGTTTTATGATTTAATTTAATTATGTTTTGTACTTTAGAATATCTTGTGTTTAACGGAAAGATTCGGGAAACTTTTCCCTAACTTCTTAAAGCTACAAAACCCAACCCAACCCTAAAAATTAGGTTTTAAGGCATATTTATCATAAAATCTAAAAATATGTTCGGTGGCTTCTTCGGCGGTATCTACTAGTCTAAACAGGTTTAGGTCTTCGGCGTTTATATTGTTTTCTTTGCCTAGCATGGTTTCGGTAATCCAGTTTATAAGGCCGCCCCAATATTCGCTACCTACCAGTACGATGGGGAAACGGGCTATTTTACCTGTTTGTATCAGCGTCATGGCTTCAAAAAGTTCATCTAAAGTACCAAAGCCCCCAGGCAATACAATATAGCCTTGCGAGTATTTCATAAACATTACCTTACGGATAAAAAAGTAATCAAACTCGAGCAGTTTATTTTGTTCGATATATTTATTATGAAACTGCTCAAAAGGCAATTCGATGTTTAAACCTACCGATTTTCCGCCTGCTTCAAAAGCTCCTTTATTGCCCGCTTCCATAATACCAGGCCCGCCGCCTGTAATTACACCGTAGCCACGTTCGGTAAGTAAACGGCCAGTTTCTACCGCTATTTGGTAGTATTTGTTATCATCTTTTGTACGGGCCGAGCCGAAAATGGATACACAGGGGCCTATTTTTGCAAGTTTCTCAAAACCATCTACAAACTCGGCCATTATTTTAAAAATTTGCCACGAATCGGTTACCTTAATTTCTTGCCAAGTTTTGTTTTCTAAGGCACTGCGTATTTTTTCATCAATAGATATATCACTCATAAATTATATTTTTTTACTTGTTTGAGGGTTCGAAATTAGCATTAATCCTGCAAAAGTAATCATTCCGTTTACCAATATTAGTTCATTATCAAAAACGTAGCCACCCATTAACGTAGTTGAGTAATTGTTTAGCATAAAGCATAAAAACGGAGCCATTACACAAATAACAGGTACCCATTTATCTTTTACACCTCGGTTTTTTACTAATAAACCAAAGGCATATAATCCCAGTAATGGGCCATAAGTATAAGATGCTACCTTAAATATAGCGGTAACTACGGCAGCATTATTTATGGCATTAAAAACAATAACCACCAAGGCCATTAACACCGAAAAACCCACGTGTACATAATGCCTGTGGCGTATATGTATGGCATCGTTTACGTTTTGTTTTTTATCAAAATTTAAAAAATCGACACAAAAAGAGGTGGTAAGGGCGGTTAAGGCCGAGTCGGTGGTGGCAAATGTAGCCGCCGTTAAGCCCAGCATAAATACAATACCAGGTATAAGGCTCAAATGGTTTAGGGCAATTTCGGGAAAAAGGAAATCGGTTTTGGGGTTTCCTGCGGTATCTAATGGTATGGCTATGCCATGCTTAGTGGCATATATATACAGCAATGCGCCTACACTTAAAAAAAACAGATTTATCACCACAAAAATTCCTGTAAAGGTGAACATATTTTTTTGCGCTTCTTTGATGTTTTTACAGCTTAGGTTTTTTTGCATTAAATCTTGGTCGAGCCCTATCATGGCTATGGTTACAAAAATGCCGCCTACAATTTGTTTTACAAAGTGAAATTTACTGCTTGTAAAATTATCGAAGAAGAAAATTTTGGAATACGCACTGTTTTTAACCGTTTCAAAAGCCTGTATAAAATTGAGGTTTAAACTGTTGCAGATAAAGTAAATGGTTAATAAAACCGACGAAACTAAAAATATGGTTTGTAGCGAATCGGTAATAATAATGGTTTTTAAGCCCCCTTTAAACGTATAAAGCCATATAAGTAATAACGAAAAGGCCACCGTAGCAGCAAATGGAACGCCGTAGGCATCAAAAATAAAACGTTGCAATACAATAACTACCAAATACAGGCGAAATGCCGAGCCTATGGTGCGGCTTAATAAAAATATGGCGGCAGCTGTTTTATAACTCACTACACCCAATCGTTTTTCGATATAACTATAAATAGAGGTAAGATTTAGGCGGTAATACAGTGGCAGTAATACCGTAGCAACAATTATAAAACCTATGGCATTGCCCAACACAAACTGGAAATATTGAAACTGGTTACCACCAGCCGAGCCTACCTGCCCCGGTACCGAAATAAAAGTTACGCCACTTAATGCGGTGCCTATCATACCAAAAGCTACCAAATACCACTTAGAGTTTCGGTTGGCTACAAAAAATGTAGCATTATCGGACGATTTACTGGAGGTGAGGTGGGCAATTAAAATCAACACCAAAAAATAAACAATAATAAAGGTGAGCAAAATACTTGGTGCCATAAATCTATTTATTAAAATAATTTTACAAGGTAGCAAAACGCTAATTAGCATTTAATTTTTAATTTAGCAAAATGAATTTTTCCTCTAAATTATTAGAGCAAGCTGTAAACGAATTTTCGGGATTGCCTGGCATAGGGCAAAAAACAGCATTAAGGCTAGTTTTGCATTTGTTAAACCAAGATAATGCCGATGTAGATAAGTTTACTTTCGCTTTGTTAAACCTTAAAAATAACATTAAATATTGTAAACAATGCCATAATATAGCCGACCATGCCGTGTGCGAAATATGCCTAAGCCATAAACGCGACCGTACTTTGGTGTGCGTGGTAGAAGATACCCGCGATGTAATGGCGATAGAAAACACCAACCAATACCATGGCTTATACCATGTACTGGGAGGTTTAATATCGCCCATGGATGGCATTGGTCCATCGGATTTGGCTATCGAATCGTTGGTTGAACGCTTAAAATCGGGCGAAGTAAAAGAAATAATTTTTGCTATAAGTGCCACTATGGAAGGCGATACCACTATTTTTTACTTGCATAAAAAACTAAAAAGTTATGACCTTAAAATTAGTACCATTGCCCGTGGTATAGCCTTTGGTGGCGAAATCGAGTATGCCGATGAGCTTACCCTTGGCAGGTCTATCACCACTAGGGTACCTTACGAAAATTCGCTAACGAGCTAAAAAAATCTAACCTAAAAAAAATAATATGCAATTTGCCGAAGAATTTTTACATTATGTGTGGCAACAGCGGCTTTTTACGCAAAACGGCTTATACGATTGTGCCAATCAAAGCCTTAACATTGTACAGCCAGGCGTACTTAACCCACACGCCGGTCCCGATTTTAACAATGCAAAAATACAAATAGGCGATACCCTGTGGGCTGGCAATGTAGAAATACATATAAAAGCATCCGACTGGCAGCGGCACCACCACCAGCTTGATGAAGCGTATGATAGCGTTATTTTACATGTTGTATGGCAAAACGATGCCGCAGTTTACCGAAGTAATGGCACATTAATACCTACATTAGCACTCGAAAAACTAGTTTCGCCATCGCTTATAGCTAAATATGAATATCTTAAAGAAAATACCAACTGGATACCCTGCCAAAGCCAACTGCCCAGCCTAGATGCTTTTGTAGTGCAACAATGGCTACATAGGGTATTGGTAGAGCGGCTCGAAAACAAATCGGAAGCTATACTAAGCCTAAACCAGCAATTACAAGGCAATTGGGAACAAACCTTTTACGTTACCCTAGCGCAAGCATTTGGCTTTAAGGTAAATGCCCTGCCATTTACCATGCTGGCACAAGCCTTGCCACAGCAAATTTTTGCCAAGCATAAACACAATCCTTTACAAATAGAAGCCTTGATTTTTGGTCAAGCAGGGTTTTTAACGGGTGATTTCGTGGACGATTATCCCATCCAATTAAAAACAGAGTACGCATTTTTAAGCCAAAAATATCAGCTTAACCCAATGGATAAATCGCTGTGGAAGTTTTCGAAGCTAAGGCCTCGAAACTTCCCCACCATTAGGTTGGCGCAGTTTGCAGCTACGGTAATAGCATCTAACCATTTGTTTTCTAAAATATTAGAAACTGACGACGTAAAACAGTTGAAACATTTTTTTAAAAACGGCGAAATTAATCCCTATTGGGATAATCATTTCCAGTTTGATATAGCAGGTACAAATGGCAATAAAGCCCTAGGCGAAAAATCATTGGATAGCATTATTATAAATGCCATAGCGGTAATTACTTTTTGCTACGGTAAGCAAGTGGGCAACCAAGCGTACGTAAACACAGCATTTAACTTGATCGAAAAAATAGATGCCGAGGATAATGCCATTATTGCGGGTTTTAAAAATTTAGGTATTGTGGCTTTAAATGCTTTTGATTCGCAGGCTTTATTGCAATTGAAAAATAATTATTGCAATCAAAAAAAATGTTTACATTGTGGTATCGGAAACAAAATATTAAATTGCTAATGATATTTCAAAAAACACTTACTTTTTTAGAGCGTTACTCGTTTGGCGTATGTACCTATATTGGCGAAAAATTCAATATCTCTATTGCCAAAATCAGGTTATTTTTTATTTATTCGTCGTTTTTGGCAGTGGGCTTTCCCATTGTTTTTTATGTAATGGCTGCCTTTGTATTAGATATTAGAGGATATATCAAAAAAATAAGAATGCAAATTTGGGATTTTTAAGTACCGTTTTTGTGCTAATAAAAATCCATTTTGTTCAAGTTTAAAAAATTTAGCGTAAGCCAGCAAAACTGCCCCATGAAAATAAATACCGACGGGGTATTATTGGCTGCTTTGGCAGGAGTGGAGCACAAAACCGAGATACTGGATATTGGTACAGGTACAGGCGTTATTGCATTAATGTTGGCACAAAGAAACGAAAGCGCCTGTATTGATGCAATAGAAATTGATGCCGAAGCGGCAAAAACAGCCGAACTTAATTTTAGTAATTCGTTATTTAACAATCGCTTAAAAATATATCCAAAAAGTTTTCAGGATTTTTTTAAAACCCAAGCCCCAAAAAATTACGACCTTATTGTTAGCAATCCTCCATTTTTTATAAATGCTTCGAAATCAAACCAAGAGAAAAAAAACTTGGCTAGGCACACCAACCCATTTTTTTTTGAAGATTTAATAAGCCTTTCGGCAACGCATTTAACAGCTATGGGTACATTGCAAATAATTATCCCCACCCAAATAGAAAAACTAATTATAGCTATTGCAGCTAATAACCAGCTTATTGTACAACAAAAAATAAGTATAAGCTCGTTCGATAACAGCAAGCCTATACGCAGTATTTTAAGTTTTGGTAACAATAATGTTCCTTATCGGGATATTTTTTTTACCATTTATGCGCAACAAGGCGTACATTCGGCGGCATATAAAAATGCTTTAAAAGATTTTTTTACCATATTTTGAATGAAAAAAATAGGCTTACTATCCGATACGCACAGTTACCTAGACCCCGCTGTTTTTAAATATTTTGATAAATGCGACGAAATATGGCATGCTGGCGATTTTGGTAATATAGCTGTGGCCGATGAATTGCAAGCCTTTAAACCCTTACGTGGAGTGTATGGAAACATTGATGGTGCTGATGTACGCACATGTTACCCCGAAAATATACGGTTTAATTGCGAGCAGGTGGATGTATGGATAACGCATATAGGCGGTTACCCCAATAGGTATGCGCCAAAGGTTAAAACCGAAATTTATACCAAGCCACCCAAATTATTTATTTGTGGCCATTCGCATATTGTAAAAATTATTTACGATAAAAAAATAAATTGCCTACACCTAAACCCTGGTGCGGCAGGCAAACATGGCTGGCACAAGGTACGCACACTGCTACGTTTTGATATTAACGGCGATAGGATTGAGAACATGGAATTGATAGAGCTAAAGGATAGGTAGGTTTCGTGGTTTCTTTAAAAAATACCGCTATTATTTCTTTCGCTTTCAAAAACTACATCTACGGCCAAAGGTTTTATTTTACCAGCGGCAACGGCCAGTTCATCGCATCGTTCGTTTTCAATATGGCCATTGTGGCCTTTAACCCAAGTAAATTTTACGTTTTGGGTTTTGTAAACGGCCAAAAACCTTAGCCATAAATCTTTGTTTTTTTTACCTGCAAATCCTTTTTTTACCCAGCCAAATACCCATTTTTTCTCTACGGCATCTATCACATATTTAGAATCGGAGTAAACCATAACTTCTTGGTTTGTAGCTTTTATGGCTTCTAAGCCTTTACATACAGCCATTAACTCCATGCGGTTATTGGTTGTAAGCCTAAAACCTTCGGCAATTTCTTTGTAATGCGCCCCCAATTTTAAAATAACACCGTAGCCACCAGGGCCAGGGTTACCGCTTGATGCGCCATCGGTATATATTTCTATCATAAGGTAAAAGTAAAAAATTTTTATTTTTTAAATATTCAAAGCCTAAGAAAAAGAATAAAATTTTGGAATATTGGGATAAAAAATTACTTTTGCACTCCCTGTAACAAATGGCGGTCGTAGCTCAGCTGGTTAGAGCACTGGTTTGTGGTGCCGGGGGTCGTGGGTTCGAGCCCCATCGTCCGCCCTTAATAAAAAAACCTTTCATACAATATGGAAGGTTTTTTTTATGCGCTTCAGGCAGCGAGCCTCGGGCAGCCAGCTTCGGGCTGTCGGCTAAAACAATTATTATCAACATTTTTGTTGCCCGAAGCCCACCGCCCGCTGCCCGCTGCCCGTTAGCCCGAAGCCAAACTCAACATCCCTAAATACTGTTCGTCTTCATCTTCGTATATAATTTGTAATTGCCAACCTGTTTCGTTAGCTATTTGTTGCATAAATGATTGGTGAATGTACAGCCACGAAAACCAATCGCTTTTTTGCCCATTATACTCGTATTGATAATCTATTTCGCCATAGTAAGTACTAGGTTCGGGGGCTTCGTTTTCGTACAAATAGGCTACATCGCTGGAATCGAAAATGATTTTTCCGCCTGGGTTTAAAAGGTTTTTGGCTTGCATCAAAAACGTTTTTAAATCTTGTACATAACCACAAAAACCTATACCGTTCATCATCAATAATAAGGTATCATATTTTTGGGCTTTGTAGTTCGTTATATCTTGGTTAATAATTTTTTGTACACCACGTAAAGCCATTACCTGGCAGGCACCTTCAGATATTTCGATGGCTGTAACATCAAAGCCTTTTTGCTGTAAAACCAAACTATGCGTACCTGTACCTGCGCCTATATCCAATATTTTGCCTTTACAAAGGCTTAGTGCATAAGTTTCTATATCAGGAAATTCATCTTCGGTTCTAAAAAAAGCATCTACGGGCAATTCTTCGGCATCGCCATAATTATTGTGTAGCAGTACTTCGGTTCTTAATGCACCAGCATAAAAATCTTTTAAAAAAGTACCGTAAACATCCATTATCGAAATTTATTTTTAAATTGTAATTTTTTAAATAATAGGTGGGTTCTAAAAATTCATTTTTTCATTTTTTTTCAAAAAACTAAATAAGTTAGGCAGTTTTGTATTTATTATTTTAATCCACCTTACTTTTTTACCTGCGTAAGATAAGGTGGATTCAAGTGATAAATGCAATATATCCAATTTTAGCGAAAAAACACCCAATTTAAAAAACTGGGGGCTTTAGCACTTGCATAAGCAGCCAAAAAAATCAGGTACTAGCTAAACTTATTTTTGGGTTAAATGCGGCGGCCATTTGCTCTTGCTCGGCATTCGGAATACTGTATTTTTTTGCTATAACTCTCCATGTGCTTACAACAGCTGCTATGTTTTTAATAATTTGTTTAGCAAATTCTTCTTCAATCCGAAAATATGGCGCAACCCTTAATGCAATATTTACATCCAAAGAATTATCATCTTCGGAAATATTAAGGGTTAATCCAGTTCCGTCTTCTATTGCATTGATATCGTAAGCTGGAGAAAGTATCCAACCTTTCTCGGTTAAAATAAAACCATGGTTGCGTAAATGATCATCGGTGTTTTTTACATAAATGCTAAACACAATTCTTTTCCAAAGCTGCAATAAATCTTCATTAATGTTGGCACCATACTGCGCAATAAATGTTGCCAATTCAATATAACTAACACCTGCATAGTGGTCTGTTCCATCGGTATAGCCAAGTAATGTCATGGCAGATGCAAAGTGAATTCTTTCTCCTTTTGGAGTTCTATCGAACCGTTTTGTTAAAAAAGTATGGTATTTATGGGTGTATTTTTTCACTTGTATTTCCGACATATTTATGCCCGCCTCTAAAGCAAGGTCATGAACTACGGCTTCCCATGCACCAACATCTTTTATATCATTACGACTAGGGAATTTCGCAATCCATAAATTACCGTCCTGGTCTATTATACTTGCTTTTGGCCTTGCGCCACCTAAGGATGCACCAGGCGAGATTAGCATATTAAGCCATTTAATATAATCAGGATCTCCAATAATATCTTCTTTTTCTAACTCCAAACTTGCGTGTTCCAATTCTTTTAATGATGTCCATTGAGGGGTGGGGTTTTTAATATTGTCATCTAAAAATGGCCCCTCGAATTTTGTTTTAAAACGCAAAGCGCCCATTCTGTGGCCATCAAAAACGCCCAATAAATAATCTGATTCATGGAGTGTATTTGCGGCTCTGTCTTCTGTTTTTGCAATTGCGGCTTCCCGTCTTTTCATTAAAACCCTGCCCCATCTATCGGGCGAAGAATCGAGGAATATACCGAAGTTATTTTTATTGCCAGTAACAAACTGATGACCAGAATACATTTGTAAATCAGGGTCGATGAGTTGTGAGTTGCCAGATTGTAGCCAAGATTTTGCATATTCAAATGAAAATATTTCAGTGCCTTTTAATGGTGTAACGTGTAATGTTCCCATTAAAAAAGGGTCGTTTAATGTTTTCCAATGTGCGAAAACGAGTATTTCTTTTTTCAGATTTTTGGCCATCTTACTTTAATTTTTTTTGTACGTTTTTAGGTGCTCTCTCTTTTACCAATAGTTTAGCGTCTGTTAATTTACGCCCCAACTCATCATCAGATGCCAGTTTAAGCATATCTTTCTCTAATCCTAATGCAAATAGTACCTGTAAGTATTTGCCCATAGAAACGCTGGGAGAACCTTTTTCAATGGCTAGTAAAGTCATGCGGGTTATATTGGCTCTTTCAGAAATTTGTGCTGTACCCAGCTTTCTGCGAAGCCTTGCCAGTTTAATATTAGTGCCTAATTCCTCTAAAATTAAAACGAGTTTAGGAAGTAATATTGATTTTTTTGATTTCATAATGTATAGTATAATATACAAATATAGCTATAATATGCTTTAATATTATACGTTATAATAAATACTTTAAAAAGGCCTACCATAGTTGGTGGCGCAAAAACATAAAAAGTATATTTCCATAACCGCCAAAAAGGTGTACATTAAAGAACTAGCCAGCCTACAAATAAGCAAACCCGCAAAAGCACACTTTACAAATGCCAGCGGCGATGTAATTATGGCCATTGCCCAGGTAGGTAAAGGCAAGGTATTTGCTGTTGGCGACCCGTGGTTTTACAACGAATACATGGATACACGGATACTGCCCATAAATTTACTGCCCCTTGTTAAATCCTAAATGAATATGCAACTCTTTTTTCTTTTCAACTAACTCAAATACTACTTCTTTAACTTCTAAGGGTTGGGTTAAATTTAATGCTATTTCGAATATTTTTTTACTATTTGCTATCATTAAGCTAAGGTAGAAATTTTTCTACCCACTCAAAATCATCTAGAGCCTAAAAATATAGCTTTGGTTAAATTTAGATTTTATATGTTTTCAAAAACGCATCGCTACGCATAAACTCGTGGTTTTTTGATTTCATTTTTAAGATAAAAGCATCAATAATGGCAACAAATTTTTCGCCCGAGTTTTTAATTACATATTTGGGCATTCCTAGCTCGG
>JAAFJW010000036.1 GCA_013298995.1 Sphingobacteriales bacterium
CAAATAAAGCGAGCATAGCAAACCAAACGGGTACATGAAAATAAACGTTACGAATGCTTTCGTTTAATATTTCGCGGGCGGGTACTTTAAATAAAAACCCAGCAATTAAAGTATAAAACACCAAGGCAATGCCCAATACTTTCCACCATTTTTTGTAAATTATTGTCATACGAAATTATTGCACCAAAGGTAAGTAAATGCCTATCACAATTTGTAATACTTAAATTAAAATTTATGATTTTATACACATTTTAGTTTATTTAAAATAGTGCGCTAAGGGCACAGTTTCGCAACGTTGTTAATGCTACTGTATGAATATGTTTTGCCTATAAACGTTTTTTTTATTTTATGAGAGAAAAAAAACAAAAAAACGGAGTTTTTAAGTGTCTGTTTATTAAGGTTTTATTTAGCCTGTATTAAGCTAATGTACAGTACGGTAAGTGGTGCGTAAGCAGTTGGTGCATTTATAATGTTTTAGTGGCAACCAAGGAAGCAAATATTTCACTAAAGGAGCTCTTGGTATGCGGTGATTAAGTTCTTTTTTACACCCTCTACATTTTAATTTCCCATTGCTGTTGTGTGCATGTTGTAACAAATCTAGTACCATTTTATCAAATTTTTAATTCCACTACGAAAGTAGCACTAAGTTGTTAACTAATTGTTACTATTCCAACTAAAACGTGTAACAATTTTGCTACTATTAGGCAAAAAGTGTATTTATTATCTAATTGATATAAAAAATTTTAAAACTAAATCATATTTCTTATTTTTTTTGATAAAAAAGAAGAAAAGTTTGGTGTATTTTTTTTTTTATATCATCGCTCACTTTTTTCTTTTTTGTTGATTTTGGGATGCACAATTATTTGGCTTTTTTATCCATCAAACTTCATCACCACCATATCGCTTTAAGCAATTTATTTATTTGGCAATATACTAAACAAATATAGGCTATATTTTAAACGTAATAATTTGATATATAACAAAATAAAATTTATTTTTTAACGTATATTTTGTAAATATAAACGCCAATACCCGCACTAAAAAATATTTATAATACGCCAAATCTATATTTTTTACATACATTTGGCGTATTATAACAATATTTATGGTAGGCGTAGAATAGGTAAAACATATCTAATACGCCAGCATTTTAACAAACAAATAAGGCATTACACTTTCTTAGTAAAAAAAGAGAGATTTATTATAAATCTCTCTTTTTTTTATTTCCCCTCTTCTTCTTCCTTTTTTTTCTTTTTCTTATTAATTTTTGGAAGCGCAATTATTTCGCCTTTTTCTTTATCAAAACCTACTTCGATGGTATCGCCTTGGGCTATTTCGCCTTTTAGTATTTCTTCGGCAATGGGGTCTTCTAAAAACTTTTGGATGGCTCGTTTCAATGGCCTTGCGCCAAAGTTACTATCAAAGCCTTTTTCGGCAATATGTTCTTTGGCTTCGTCGGTTAGCTTAATTTCGTAACCTAATGCACTAATACGAGTAAATAATGATTTAAGTTCGATATCAATAATTTTAAATATCTCGGCTTTTTCTAGCGAGTTAAATACAATTACATCATCTACACGGTTTAAAAACTCGGGCGCAAAAGCTTTTTTTAATGCGCCCTCAATCACGCCTTTACTAAAAGTATCGGCTTGCTGGGTTTTGGCGGCGGTATTAAAGCCTACGCCTTGGCCAAAATCTTTTAGTTGCCTTGCGCCAATGTTCGATGTCATGATGATGATGGTATTTCTAAAATCAACTTTACGGCCAGCCGAATCGGTTAATTGCCCTTCGTCTAAAACCTGTAAAAGCAAGTTAAATACATCGGGGTGTGCTTTTTCTATCTCATCTAACAATACTACGGCATAAGGTTTGCGGCGTACTTTTTCGGTTAATTGCCCACCTTCTTCGTAGCCTACATAGCCTGGAGGCGCACCTACTAGGCGTGATACGGCAAATTTTTCCATATACTCGCTCATATCAATTTGTATAATCGAGTCGTCGGTATCAAACATAAACCTAGCTAACTCTTTGGCTAACTCGGTTTTACCTACACCTGTGGGGCCTAAAAATATAAACGAGCCAATGGGTTTTTTAGGGTCTTTTAAACCTGCCCTTGTGCGTTGTATGGCTTTTGTTAATTTTTTAATGGCATCATCCTGCCCAATAATTTTGTGGTTAATGGTTTCGGCCATGTGCAATAGTTTTTGGCTATCGGTTTGGCCTACACGCTGTACAGGTATGCCCGTCATCATCGATACTACCTCGGCCACATTATCATCGGTAACGGTATAGCGTTTGGTTTTTGTTTCGGCTTCCCACTCGGTTTTAGCTTTTTCCAATTCTTCCAGCAGGTTTTTTTCGGTGTCCCGGAGTTTGGCTGCTTCCTCGTATTTTTGGCTGCGTACTACTTTATTTTTCTCAATTTTTATTAACTCAATACGTTGCTCAATATCAATAATATTTTGCGGAACGTGTATATTGGTTAAATGCACCCGGGAACCAGCTTCGTCTAGCGCATCAATGGCTTTATCGGGCAAAAACCTATCGCTAATGTAGCGGGTAGTAAGGCTTACGCAGGCTTCAATAGCTTCATCGGTATAAGTTACGCCGTGGTGTTCTTCGTATTTATCTTTAATACGGTTTAGTATTTCGATGGTTTCGGTAGGTGTTGCAGGCTCAATCATTACTTTTTGAAACCTACGGTCTAGCGCACCATCTTTTTCGATATACTGGCGGTATTCATCTAAAGTAGTGGCACCAATACATTGAATTTCGCCACGGGCAAGTGCTGGTTTAAACATATTGCTGGCATCCAACGAGCCTGATGCGCCACCTGCGCCTACTATGGTATGTATTTCATCAATAAACAAGATAACATCGGGCGATTTTTCCAACTCATTCATCACCGCTTTCATGCGCTCTTCAAATTGGCCACGGTATTTGGTACCTGCCACCAGCGATGCTAAATCTAAGGTTACAACTCGCTTGTTAAACAGCACTCTAGAAACTTTGCGTTGTACAATGCGTAATGCTAAACCTTCGGCTATGGCCGATTTACCCACACCAGGTTCGCCAATTAATATTGGATTGTTCTTTTTTCTACGCGATAATATTTGCGAAACACGTTCAATTTCTTTCTCACGGCCAACAATTGGGTCTAGCTTGCCATCCTCGGCCATACGGGTTAAATCTCTCCCAAAATTATCTAATACTGGGGTTTTTGATTTTATATCCGATACTTTTTTAGGTGCCGAAAACGCATCGTCGTCTTTAAAATCGTCCTCACTTCCGCCCGCAGGCGAGCCTGGAGCTTCGTTTTTAAAACCTGTTTTACTTTTTTCCACTTCCGCTTTAAAAACCTCGTAGTTTAAATTATACTGTGCCAATATTTGTGAGGCTATATTATCTTCCTCACGCAATACCGAAAGCAATAAATGCTCGGTACCTATTACTTCGCTTTTAAATATTTTAGCTTCTAAATAGGTTATTTTTAAAACCTTTTCGGCCTGTTTGGTTAGCGGTATATTGCCTAAATTTACGGTGGTGCTGGCTGTGCCTTTTACGGCATCCTCTACACTACGGCGTAGTTTTGAAGTATCAACACCTAAAAACTTTAAAATTTTTATTGCCATTCCATCTCCTTCCCTTATCAAACCCAATAGCAAGTGTTCGGTGCCAATATAATCGTGTCCTAATCTTAAAGCTTCTTCACGACTGTAAGAAATAACATCTTTTACTCTTGGTGAAAATTTTGCTTCCATAATCTTGTTTTATCTATCTTTTAAACGCCCTAATGTATTAAAATGTTTGTAAAAACAAACATCTTACCTAAAACCTATTTATCAACAATGCAACCAAAGGCATTTTTTTATTTCGATTTGAGTTTTGATACCGCATTTTTACTTAATACTGACTAAAAAAACGATATTTGAAACCAAAATATTGAACAAAAAAATGGCAGACGAAAAAATAATTTTCTCGATGGCAGGCGTAAATAAAATTTACCCTCCTCAAAAACAAGTGTTAAAAAATATCTATTTATCGTTTTTTTATGGTGCTAAAATAGGTGTTATTGGGCTTAATGGCTCGGGCAAATCATCCGTACTAAAAATTATTGCAGGCTTAGATAAAGCCTATCAAGGCGAAGTGGTTTTTAGTCCTGGATATACCGTAGGATATTTGGCACAAGAGCCTTATTTAGATGTAGATAAAACCGTAAAAGAAATTGTAGAAGAAGGCGCACAAAACGTAATTGATATACTTAAAGAGTACGAAGATATTAACCAAAAATTTGGTTTGCCCGAGGTGTATGAAGATGCCGATGCGATGGATAAACTGATGCAACGCCAAGGCGAATTGCAAGACGAGATTGACGCTGTGGGCGGATGGGAACTGGATAGCAAACTAGAGCGAGCAATGGACGCATTACGTTGCCCCGAGGCGGATACTAAAATTGCCACATTGTCGGGCGGGGAGAAAAGAAGGGTGGCATTATGTCGCTTATTAATTCAAAAGCCCGATGTTTTGTTGTTAGATGAACCCACCAACCACTTAGATGCCGAAAGTATTGATTGGCTAGAGCAACATTTACAACAATACGAAGGCACTGTAATAGCTGTAACCCACGATAGGTACTTTTTAGATAATGTAGCAGGGTGGATTTTAGAACTCGACCGTGGAGAGGGGCTACCATGGAAAGGCAATTACTCATCGTGGCTAGACCAAAAAGCAAAACGCCTAGCGCAAGAAGATAAAACCGAAAGCAAACGCCAAAAAAGTTTGGAACGTGAGCTAGAATGGGTACGTATGGCACCCAAAGCCCGCCATGCAAAATCAAAAGCCCGTTTATCAAACTACGAAAAACTAGCATCGGAAGAAACCCGCGACCGTGAAGCAAAGCTAGAACTGTTTATACCGCCTGGACCACGTTTGGGTAATGTGGTGATAGAAGCAAATAATATAACCAAAGCCTTTGGCGATAAAGTATTGTTCGAGAATTTAACATTCTCATTGCCACCAGCAGGTATTGTAGGAATTATTGGCCCCAACGGTGCAGGTAAAACCACTTTGTTTAGACTAATTACCCAACAAGATAAGCCCGATGCAGGAACATTTAAAGTAGGCGAAACGGTAAAACTCGGCTACGTTGACCAAAACCATAACGACCTAGAACCCGAAAAATCGGTTTGGGAAAACATTACG
This sequence comes from Sphingobacteriales bacterium, assembly GCA_013298995.1. Classification (GTDB taxonomy): domain Bacteria; phylum Bacteroidota; class Bacteroidia; order Sphingobacteriales; family Sphingobacteriaceae; genus Pseudopedobacter. The sequence continues at coordinate 5,203 of JAAFJW010000036.1, forward strand.
GGCGGTTTAGAAAACATGAATTTAGGTAATAGAGCAGTAAACAGCAGGGCTTACGTTTCAAAATTTAACTTTAACGGAGCCGACCAGCAAAAAAAAGTGGGCGTACTATCGGGCGGCGAACGTAACCGTGTGCATTTGGCCATTACGTTAAAAGAAGGCTCCAATGTTTTATTGTTAGATGAACCCACCAACGATATTGATGTAAATACTTTGCGGGCTTTAGAAGAAGCCTTGGAAGATTTTGGCGGTTGTGCCGTAGTTATTAGCCACGATAGATGGTTTTTAGACCGTATTTGCACCCATATTTTAGCCTTTGAAGGCGATAGCGTGGTGTACTTTTTTGAAGGCAATTACTCGGATTATGAGGAAAACCGTAAAAAACGATTGGGCGATGTAGCACCAAAGAGGATTAAGTATAGGAAGATTGAGGGGTAAAGCTAGGTGGTTCTGGAAACTTTTTAGGTTTGAATTAAAAATCCATAATTTTAAAGTTTAGCTATTTTATAAATACGCATTTAGGTAATTATTTGTAAGTTTGGTTAAGAAATAATTTTTTGAAATGACACGAGATGCTATAATACAAAGAACCGTTAATCTTAACTCAGGTTATTAAGTATTTAACATCGTATTAAAACGCCCTAATCATCATTCTTTGGCTATAAGAGTTAAAATTTTTCTTTCATTCCCAGCAATCCAAATAAGCCGCCAGTATGTATCATAAGTATTTTATCGCCAGTTTTAAAATGGTTTTTAGAGGCTAAATCCTGTATGGCATACAAAGTTTTGGCGGTATAAACTGGGTCGATTAATATCCCTGTTGCCGATGTGAAATCTTTAATTAGATTAATTAATGTAGCTTGTGTTTTGGCATATCCTCCAAAGTGGTAATGGGTATGTAGCTGGTAAGTAGCGGGTTTTAGTAATAATTTATCAATGTCGTGTTTTAAAAAATCGCCATTTTTTAGTGCCACAACTGCGTGTGCTTGGCTGTTTAAATTTTGTTGGCTCAGCCCATTTATAATCCCTGCAACGGTGGTTCCTGTGCCTGTCGAGCAAAAAATATGGTCGTAATAAGTGTTTAGTTCGCTAATAATTTCGCGGCAGCCAAGCTCGGCTTCGTAGCCCGCAGCACCTTCATCAATAAAATAAGCCGAGGCATTGCTGCTAAAATGCTGTTTATACAATTGGCTTTTGTTTTTATACGTTTCCCTATCTACAAAATTAAGTTGCATGCCAAAAAGTTTGCATATTGCCAGCACTTCGTTGTTTACATTTTCGCCACGTACAAAAGCCGTAGTTTTAAAGTTAAATTTTGCCCCTGCCGCCGCCGTAGCCAATAAATGGTTTGAGTATGCACCACCAAAGGTTACGATATGTGTTTTGCCTTGTTGCTGGGCTTTTAATAAATTGTATTTTAGTTTGCGCCATTTATTGCCCGATATAAAAGGATGTATTAAATCATCGCGTTTAAAAAACAAGCGAACGCCAAAATCCCGAAAAGGGGTATAAAATATTTCCTCTTCGGGGCTATTAAAATCAAAACTTAACATGGTTATTTGCCTATGCCAAAGCCTATGCCAGCAGTAACAGCTTGGTATTTACTAATGCTGTAAGCACTGTATAACCTAAAAAAAGCGAGCTGAAGTTGAAAGCCAATGTTACCTCTTAGGGCGGCTAAATCGGTTTGTTGTATGCTTACAGGGTTGCTAATGGTGCTATACGGTTGTGCCGAACCAAGTGGGTTAGCTACTATAAAATCGCCTTTTACACCAATATCAGTTTTGGAGGTATTGTAACTTAGACTTACAAAGGGGGTAAAAGCAGCTAGTTTTTTTGATACAATTACATCGGCTGATATGCCCGAAAATTTGCCTTCTACCCGTTGGTTTAAATGTTTACCACTTTTACTTTCGTCTAGCTGGTCGGCTATGGCAATAAGGCGTTCGAATTTAATTTGGCTGTAAGAAAAAGCTAAGGCAATATCAATAGGGACTAATTTGCCCACCTTGCCTGGAAAAATTAACGAAGTAAGCTCGTGTTTGGCACCAAAGCCCAGCACACTAAAGCGGCCATAGCTATTATTTCCTATTTTAGGCGTGTAGCGTATAGATACATCGGTGTTTTTTATAACGCCCACAGTAAGTTGCACTTGTGGTGTGGGTACTATATTTAACCCCGAGCCATTGGGTAATGTAAATGAGCCTATTTTTGTGCCATCTTTATCTTTCAAATCCATTTTAGGGCCGCGTTTATCACTGCCAAATGCGGTGGGGGAGTTGTATTCGTTTTGGTTTGATGCTAGTTGGGTTTGGCTTGATAAGCCTATATTACGCACATCAAACATACGATCTTCGCTAGGTACAAGGGCTGCAGTAGCCATAAATTTAATATCAAATTTTCCTAAGTTTTTTGCTTTGGCACTTTGGTACCAGCCACTGTTTAAACCCACACCAATACCCCTAAAAAGTGGCGATAAATAGGCTTGGGTAAGTTTGGTGGCATCGCCTGTACCTGTTTTTATAATTTCGGTAAAGCCATTGCTTTGCGCAAATAAACGGGATGTAGTGGCTAATAAAGCAATAATTAAGAGTAGTTTTTGGAGGGTTTTCATCTTTATATTTTTTTGCCCAAGGTAGGTATATTTGGCTCTTTGTCAAAACTTGAGATTCAAAAAAAATTAATACTGTATTTACATTTATTATTATAAATCCATAAAATTTATAGGCCTAAATTCGTGTATTGGTGGCTATTGTGAGGCTAAAAAAATGTAAAGCCTTCTCCTTTATTTATTTGCCACTAATTCACCAATTTTGCTGGCAAAAAAATTATAAAACGCTATTTATCTGTTTGTTTAAGCCTTATATCAAATTTTTATTTGTGCCGAAACTTTAGTTAGTTATTTGATAAATACTTTATAACGTTTATTAACAGTAAGTTATATTAAAATATAATAATCAAACTTAGGTTTATGGCATATTTATACCAATTTTCTAAATATATTTGAAAATGAACAAGCATATTGCCTCATTTCGTAATTTTATATATACACAATATTTTTATGATGGTATAAAAATTACTATTGGTGTGCTTTTACCTTCACTCATATTTTTCCAGTTCGATAATTTGTTGGTGGGCTTACCACTTTCGCTGGGTGCATTATGTGTAAGTGTGGCCGATAACCCTGGCCCAAATACACACAAGCGAAATGCAATGCTTTTAACCGCTTTTTTTATATTTATAGTAACCATTTTAACGGGTTTATTAAACTCAAACCCTTATTTATTAGGGATTGAAATAGTATTGCTGAGTTTTATTTTTTCTATATTTCATATTTATGGCGATAGGGCAGCAGCGGTAGGTACAGCTACTTTATTGATTATGATTTTTAATATCGACCAAATAAGGCCTTACCAGCAAATAGTACAACATGCGCTTTTGGTTTTGGGTGGTGGCGTATGGTACTTAATGTTAAGCCTAATATTTGTGCAATTAAGGCCTTATAGATATGCCCAACAAAGCCTAGGCGAGTGCATACAAGAAATTGCAACATATTTAAAAAAACGAGCCGATTTTTACAACCATACAATAACCGTAGATGAAATATTTAAAAATCTTGTTAACCAACAAGTTATAGTAAGCGAGCAACAAGAAAACGTAAGAGAAATTCTTTTTAAAACCAATAAAAACCAAAATACATCAAGTGCAAGTAACCGTTTATTGGTGGTTATTTTTATTGATATGGTTGATATTTTTGAACAAACCATGGCCTCGCATTATGATTATAATGTGATACGAAAACAGTTTGGTAAGCTGCATATTTTACCATCTTTTTATGGTATTATTAATAAGTTAGCCTCCGAAATAGCCTACCTAGGCTTATGCCTTACACATAACCAAAAGCCTGGCAGGCATTTATTAAACATTACCGATTTGGATAATGTTAAGAAAAAATTAGATGCGCTAGAGGCCAGTGGGGTTTCGGTATTGGTATTAAAAAAAATTTTAATAAATATCCGAAATATTTTTAATCGTGTAGATGATATTTACAAGTATTACCACACACCTAACGAAAACTTTGTTGATAAAGATAGGGCATCGGATTTTGCAAAATTTGTACACCACCAAGATTATAATTTAAAATTATTAAAAAACAACCTTACACTACAATCATCGTATTTTAGGCATGCCTTGCGGGTAAGTTTGGTAATGGGTTCGGGGTTTTTGGTGGCCAATTTATTGCCCATAGGCCACCACAGCTATTGGATACTTTTAACGATTGTGGTTATTTTAAAACCTGGATTTAGCCTTACCAAACAACGCAATTACGAACGTGTAATAGGTACCATAATAGGTGGCATTGCTGGGGTTTTGATTTTAATGTTTATTAAAGACCAAACCATACGTTTCTCGTTTTTACTATTATTTATGGTGCTTACTTACAGCTTTCAGCGTATAAAGTATGTGGTGAGTGTATTGTTTATGACGCCCTTTATACTCATATTATTTAGTTTTATAAGTGCCGAAAACAATATTAATGTAGCCACCGAACGTATTGTAGATACCCTAATTGGCTCGTTTATTGCCTTTTTATCAAGCTACTTGCTTTTCCCAAGTTGGGAGTCGTTTAAATTTAAAAAAGTATTGGGCAATATGGTAAAAGCCAATTTGAATTATTTTACTGTAATTGTATCTAAAATGGCCGGTAACTGGGTGCCACCTACTACCTACAGGCTAGCCCGAAAAGAAGTATATGTAAATACCGCCAACTTAGGTGCTGCATTTAAACGAATGCTAAACGAACCTAAAAATAAACAACATAAAGCCAACGAGGTACAAAAATTTGTTGTGCTAAACCACATTCTCACCTCTTATTTGGCCAATTTATCACTAAGCATACAACAAACCGAAAACCTTATAAACCCCGAAGCGTTAAAAGCTACAAAAAAAGTTTTTTATTATTTAAAAGAATCTGTTTTACAATTAGATGAAAATAGCGAAATAGAAATACCAAGCATTGAAACCAATAATTACCCTCAAGATAAACAACTATTGAACGAGCAATTGCTTCAAATTTTAAAAACAGCAACTGATATATATAAGGTTGCCGAGAAACTATAAAGCAATATATCGAGGCAAAACGGTGGACTATGTTAGCTTTTAAATTTTTATGTTTGCACCCTTAATGGTTGAAGTTAATTTTTTGATACATGTTGCACAAATTATTTACCCGTATATTTATTTTACTTTTAACTTTTGTATCCTATTTACCGTTTTGGGTGCTTTATATTTTATCCGATTTTTTGTTTTTTATACTGTATTATGTATTAAAGTATAGAAAAAAAGTGGTGGATGATAATTTGGCGGCTTGTTTCCCTCATAAATCTTTAGCCGAACGTAACTTAATTGCCAAACATTTTTTTGCCTATTTAAGCGATTTAATTATCGAATCGATTAAAATGATTTCGATAAGTGCCGATGAGGCAAAAAAACGTTTTGATATTATTAACCCCCAATTGCTACAAAATTATGTAAACAAGGGTAGAAACGTAATTGTAGTGGCCGGGCATTATGGCAACTGGGAAATGGCCAATGTGGTGGGGTTTGTAACGGATAAAAAAAAACTGGTTATCTATAAGCCACTTACAAATAAAATATTTGAAGATTTTTTGAATGGTGTGCGGTCTAAGTTTTCGGCCATTATGGTGCCGATGAAAATGGTAATGCGCACTTTGGTAAAGCTAAGAGACGAACCTACAATTTCATTTTTTTTGAGCGACCAAACTCCAGTGTGGCATGAGGCTAATTATTTTACAAAATTTTTAAACCAAAATACGGCGGTGTTTTTGGGTGTCGAAAAAATTGCAAAAACTACCAATGGTGTAGTGGTTTTTTGTAAAGTAACGCCCATAAAAAGAGGATTTTATCAATGCGAATTTGTAACCCTTGTTGAAGAGCCTAAGCAAACCGTTGATTATGAAATTACACAAAAGCATATTGCGTTTTTAGAAAACATTATCGAACAAAAACCGCAGTATTGGCTATGGTCGCACAAGCGATGGAAGTTTTGATTTTAAAATTATTCTCCGTGGTTGGTGGCTCACCAAATGCCGAGAAAAAACCCGCATTAAAAAGCAAGCCCTGCGTACCTAGGTTTTCCAAAAAAAAATACTAATATACTTGAGTTACGATGATTAAATTATAGTATAATTTGTTGTTAATCAATGATATTTACGATTTTAAAGCGTTAACGACGGTAGCGGCCTGCCTGCGCAGGCAGGCATCCTTTTTTTACGCCGAATCTCCCCCTTTGGGGGCGGGGGGATAGACAAATAAAAAAAGATACAGCGGACGGCGTGTTAAAACGCCCAAATCATCATCACAACTATAATTGACAATGTTCTATTAATCGAACTCATGTAATATTTTAGTTTTGTAACACATTCGCATAAAAATTTTACTTTTGTGGGTAATGGAAAACAAAGTATATGCAACCGATGGTAAATTTGATACCGCCAATACCATGGCTTACCAACTTTTAATTGAGGTGGGCAAGGGTTATTATTCCTATATTATTGTTGATGAAGAAGATAAGTTAAAGGCTGTTTCGTATTGCGAGGAATCTATATTTGGCGATATTGATAATAGCTTGCTACAACTTAGCTATAAAAAAACCTGCATTAGTTTATATACCAGCAGTTTTACTTTTGTGCCATCGCAAGTTTATAGTAAAGATGATGAAAATGTGTACGCCCAGTTTTTGGAAACTAAGGGTAACACTAGCCCTTACACGCATTTATTATTAAATGATGAAATAAGGGCTTTACATACTTTTGCTACCCACGAGTTTAATGCTATTAAATCACTTTTTCCCTTAGCGGAGATTTTACCACAGTATGTTTCGCTTATTAATTGTGCGCATAAACAATTGGCAAGCGAAATCGAGCCGCAATTGCTGCTAAACCTTAAACTGGGTTGTATTGAAGTATTGATTTTACAAAACAATAAATTGCTGTTTTACAATGTATTTGATACTGTTAACGATGACGAAATAATGTATTTTGCCCTTTCAGCTTGCCAGCAAAGTGGTTTTTTGCCCACGGATATTAAATTACATATTTGTGGTAATATGGAGTTGGATAGCAGTTTGTATATTTTGCTTAAACAATATTTTGGAAGGGTAAAGTTTATGCACCATACCAAGGTAGATATGAGTGCAGATGGGTTTGGTGATATTATTAAACCCCAGTTTTATTCGTTATTTAATTTAAGCACATGCGCATAATTGGCGGTAGCCTAAAAGGGATAAGGATAAACCCACCCAAAAATTTACCTGTAAGGCCTACTACAGATATGGCCAAAGAATCGTTATTTAATATACTTAACAATATAGTTGATTTTGAGGGTTTAACGGTTTTAGATTTGTTTAGCGGTACAGGTAATATTGCCTTCGAATTTGCATCCAGAGGGGCAGATGAGGTGGTGGCGGTGGATAGAAATTTTGGCTGTTTTAATTATTTGAAACGTACCGCAGGCGAATTAAATTTAACGTGTATAAACGCTTTAAAAGGCGATGTGTTTAAGTATTTGGAAACCGAAACTAAAACGTACGACTTAATATTTGCCGACCCACCTTACGATTTATCCAGCATACCATTAATTGCGCCCTTAGTTTTTGATAAAAAATTATTAAACCCAGGTGGCTTATTGGTAATTGAACACCAAAGTACGCATGATTTACACCATCACCCTAGCTTTAGCGAAAAACGTAAATATGGTTTTTCGGCTTTTAGTTTTTTTAACAATTAAAACTTAATTTTGGCCTAAAAATAAACCTGTTATGAGTATTGCATTGTTCCCTGGCTCGTTCGACCCTATTACCAAAGCACACGTAGATATATTAAAACGAGCCTTGCCTTTGTTTGATAAAGTGTATGTAAGTGTGGGTTTAAATAGCAATAAAACGGCTTTGCTAAGTGTAGATATACGCTTACAAATGTTGCAACAGGTATTTATAGATAGCCCAAAAATTGAAATTACAACCTACGAAGGCCTAACGGTGGCTTACTGCAAAAGCATTGGTGCTACCCACATGATACGGGGTATTAGAACCGTATCGGATTTTGAATACGAAAAAGCCATTGCCCAAATGAACCATGCTTTGGAGCCCGAAATAGAATCGATTTTTATTGTAAGTAAGCCCGGCTATTCGTCTATAAGCTCCACCATTGTACGCGAAATATTAAGGTACGGTGGCGCTATTGAACAGTTTGTGCCAACTGCGGTATTGCCGTTTTTGAAAGAGGTTTAGAGTAGGTTTTTTGTTATTTTGGGAGATGTTTCTTGCAAAAAAAGAATGGCTACTCACCTAGAGGTTTGATAGATGTAACCTTTTGAGGCTCTTCCCTAAGAGGAAACAGCATAATTATAGCCACGAATACACTAATGCTGGCGATAAGCATCTTTTAGGGTTTTACTGCCCGAAACTTTAGTTAACATAACCTGAGTTCGATTAATAAATTAATTAGGGCGTTTCCTGCCTGCGCAGGCAGGCCGCTATCGTTGTTAACGCTTTTAAACCGTAAAAAACATTGATTTACAATAAATTATACTATGTTTTAATGATAAAACTCAGGTAAATAGGCATTTATGGTTTGAAAAAAATTTGTAGCAATATTGTTACATAAATGACAAAATAGTGTAATCTTTAGCTAAGATAAATGTATAGTCGTAAAAATTATTGCAATAAATTTACAATTATAATAACCAATTTACGGCAAGCCCCAAGCTTGCCATTATTTAACCAATTAATTAACTAATTAAAAAAAAATGAGAAATAATCTCGTACGCTCGGTGTGGGCAAGCAATTTTTTTGCCACACCTCGCCGCCGATGGCGCTTATTTGCACCTAGGCACAAAATGAGTAAAGTTATGGTAGCCCTCGCACTTATTGTGAGTACTATTTTTTTAACATCCACGGCGCAAGCCCAAACCTATAAAGCCATGCCGCTGGATGGTGGTGGCTGGACGAGTGGTTTTGCACAAGCCAACAATGGCCGGCTTTACGCCTACGGCGACGTATTTGGAGCTTGGCGTAGCGATGATGGAGGCAACAACTGGAGCTACCTAAACTGGAGTATTCCGGGTGGTGATATTGTTGGCCTTGGCATGGCGGTAGAAAAAGCAAATGCCGATGTGGTTTACTACTCTACTTACAACGCAATTTACAAGTCCACAGATGGAGGCAATAACTGGGTTCGTTTGCTTGACGACCTTGCTTGGGGGCTTCAAGCTAAAGATAATCGTCGCTTTCGTGGTAGTTCGCAAATTATGATACGCTCTAACAACACCAACGAGATATGGTTTGCTGGCCCACGTAAAAACCTTACGGGCTGGCTTTGGAAATCATCCAACGGTGGGCAAGATTGGGTTAAAGCTGGCGGCAGCAACTTCGACAGTAACAAAGCCCGCACCCTGCACAACGTAGCTACATTCGCTAACCAAATTTGGGTAGGTTCGGATAATGGTCTTTATGTTTCTACAGATGGTGGCACTAGCTTTAACTTGGTAGGCAACTCGAGTAGCCTTACTAATGTAGGCATGATTTCACGTTTTACCTCTGGTACTTTTGCGGGTGTAGGTCTTGTAACCCGAGCTAATAATAATGGCGGTGGTATATCACGTATTACAGCTACTAATTATAACGATGCCAGCACTTACTCGGTAAACGATGCAGCTACTTATGCCATTTACTTCGGCTACCCAACAGGTCTGCAAATATTTTCAGATGGCTCATCCAGTGCTTGGAATACAAGCGGTGAACGCCACGGCTTTAGCCCCGCAGGCGATGGTGGGCAAACGTTTACGGTAAGGGCTACCACGCTTAATACCAACCCGACACCCATTTGGACTACCGCAGCCATTATGGCGAACGATAACCACCCAAATTACGGTACCGACCAAGTTATCGAAGATGTAAACAATCCTAATAAATGGATTATTACAGGTGGTGGTGCAGCCATGTACAGCTTAGATAAAGGTTTTTCGTGGCAGTATTTTCCCAATGCTAGTGGTATAGCCGCTGTAAAAACATACAGAACAGATGTAAGCCGTTACGATGCAAATAGAATGTATGTTCCCGCTTCAGATATTGGTTCGGTGATTGTTACCGATGGTGGTGCTAGTGGACAAGCGAGTTTAAGTTCTTGTAAGTTTTTTACCAAACTTCACGGCAGTCACCGTGTAATGGAGGGTCCCAATACCCAAGATCTTGTAATAGCAGGCGTAAACCAAGGTGCTTGTGCTAGCATATTATTAAAATCATCTGATGGAGGTAATACTTGGAACAATTTTAACCTCAGCGGTACTGGACTGCCCCTTTCTTATGATGGAATTTGTAAATCAGTCATGTCCATCAATGACGCTAATGACTTTCTGGTATCTTTGGCGAGTGATGGTACTGCGGATGACCGTAGTTCGATTCCACCAAATTCTATTAACCCTGGCGTATGGCGCACTACTAATGGAGGTACTTCTTTTAACCAAGTAACGGGTTTGCCTGGCAACTTGGACATTGGTATCAGGTATGGTCCTCAAAACAGTTATATCGAACGAGATGCCACGCAGGCCAATGTTCGCTATTTCGTTTCTCGTCACATCGGCAACAGCCCTACTGCTTCAACTCAGTTTTATCGCTCTACCACAAATGGAGCAAGTTGGAGTCCAGTTAATTATATATTTGGTACTGGCGGCTGGGTATGGGGATTATGTGCCGATCCTATCCGCTCTAACACCTTATGGGCAGCAGGGGGTGGTTTTGGTGTAAAGGTATCAACCAATGGTGGCGATACTTGGACTCCTACTTCCCAATTCTTTGATGCCAAGCATGTATCCTCATGCGATGGCAAAATTGCCGTTTGGGGTAGAAAAGATGGTGAACCAAACCCAGAGTTGCTCTGGTACTCGGCTGATAATGGTGTAACTTGGGCTGCTCAATCAACGGTTGCTAACAACTTTCACAATATACAAGGCATCACTGTTGACCGTAATGGCAGAATTTGGGTAAGCTGGAACTCAATTACTGTGGTAACGCCTATTGGCGGAACCCCTCCACCCGTTGATACGCAAGCACCTACTGTGCCTACAAGTTTATCATCGGCCAGTATTACACAAAGTAGCTTCACCTTAAACTGGGCAGCATCTACCGATAACGTAGGCGTAACTGCTTACGAAGTATTTAGAGGAGGTGTGTCGCAAGGTACGGTAACTGGTACAAGTTTTAACGCAACAGGGTTAAGTGCCAGTACTTCGTACAGCATGACTGTAAGAGCAAGAGATGCCGCAGGAAATAATTCGGCACAAAGCACTGCATTAAATGTAACTACTAGCGCACCCTCAGGCGATACCCAAGCACCTACTGTGCCCACAGGTTTATCCTCTGCAAGTATTACACAAACCAGCTTTACCTTAAACTGGTCAGCATCTACGGATAACGTAGGCGTAACTGCTTACGAAGTATTTAGAGGCGGTGTATCGCAAGGTACGGTAACAGGCACAAGTTTTAACGCAACTGGTTTAAGCGCAGGTACTTCGTATAGCATGACGGTAAGAGCAAGAGATGCCGCAGGAAATAACTCGGCACAAAGTACTGCTTTAAATATTACCACAAGTGCTTCTGTTAATGGCACCTTGTTTACTGGTACTGTTACAGGTACTGCGGCTTATAACAACGAGGCGCAATATGCAGTTGCCAATGTGTTTGATGGCAACATTAATACTTTTTTCGCTCCTGCTAACACAAATAGCTTTGCACAGTTAGATCTAGGTACTACGCTTACTGGCCGTTTATCTACGCTACGGTTTTACCCTCGGGTAGGTTTTGCTGCTCGTATGGTAGGTGGTGTATTCCAAGCATCTACTAATGGTACTACTTGGACAAATATTTATAGCGTAAGTGCTACTCCTTCAGAGGCTTGGAATACAATCGCTATAAGCGATGCTAACTTTTACCGTTACTTCCGCTTTTACGAGCCAAATGACTATGCCGATGTATCTGAAATTGAGTTTTTGGGTACTACACAATCAGTAGGCGGTGGCGATACCCAAGCACCTACTGTGCCCACAGGTTTATCATCTGCAAGTATTACCCAAACCAGTTTTACCTTAAACTGGGCAGCATCTACCGATAACGTGGGCGTAACTGCTTACGAAGTATTTAGAGGTGGCGTATCGCAAGGTACGGTAACTGGTACAAGTTTTACCGCAACTGGTTTAAGCGCAAGTACTACTTACAGCATGACAGTAAGAGCAAGAGATGCCGCAGGCAATAACTCGGCACAAAGTACTGCTTTAAGTGTAACTACTACCGATACAACCGCTCCAACTGTACCAACGAGCTTAACATCAACAAGCATCACACAAACCAGCTTTACTTTAAACTGGGCAGCATCTACGGATAACGTTGGCGTAACTGCGTACGAAGTATTTAGAGGAGGTGTATCGCAAGGTACGGTAACTGGTACAAGTTTTAACGCAACAGGGTTAAGCGCAAGTGCTACTTACAGCATGACGGTAAGAGCAAGAGATGCCGCAGGCAATAACTCGGCGCAAAGCACTGCATTAAATATAACTACTAGCGCACCAGCAGGCGATACCCAAGCACCTACTGTGCCCTCAAGTTTATCATCTGCAAGTATTACACAAACCAGCTTTACTTTAAACTGGGCAGCATCTACCGATAACGTAGGCGTAACTGCTTACGAAGTATTTAGAGGTGGCGTATCGCAAGGTACGGTAACTGGTACAAGTTTTACCGCAACTGGTTTAAGCGCAAGTACTACTTACAGCATGACAGTAAGAGCAAGAGATGCCGCTGGAAATAACTCGGCGCAAAGTACTGCTTTAAATGTTACTACAAGTGCAGCTAGTGGTGGTAATTTCCCTATCATTACTGCTCGTGGCGAAAACCTACCTAACGAAGGTGATGACAAAGCATTCGATTTAGACAATAACTCTAAATGGTTAGATTTTAGTGCTACAAGTTTCTTGCAAATTCAATATGCAACAGCAACCGTTTTTAATCAATATGTAATGGTATCTGGAAACGATGCGCCAGAGAGAGACCCTAGAAATTGGACAATAGAAGGCTCGAACAATGGAACTAACTGGACTGTTTTAAATTCACAAAGCAACCAAACTTGGGCTAACCGTAACCAAGCCCGTACTTTTAGTTTTACAAATAATGTAGCCTACGCTTATTATAAATTAAATATCACAGCTAATAATGGCGGTAGCATCATTCAGTTATCAGAGTTAACTTACAGTAATGTAGGTGGCGGTAGCGATACCCAAGCACCTACCGTACCAACAAGTTTATCATCTGCAAGTGTAACCCAAACCAGCTTTACCTTAAATTGGGCAGCATCTACCGATAACGTGGGCGTAACTGCTTATGAAGTATTTAGGGGTGGCGTATCGCAGGGTACGGTAACAGGTACCAGCTTTAATGCAACTGGTTTAAGCGCAGGTACTACTTACAGCATGACAGTAAGAGCAAGAGATGCCGCTGGAAATAACTCGGCGCAAAGTACTGCTTTAAGCGTAACTACAAATCCTGCTCCTCAAGGCTTAAATTTAGGCTTCGAGAGTGATTTTACTGGATGGGGTACTTATGGTACTGCCAGTATTACCACCACGCCAGCCAACGTTCGCTCGGGTGCAAAAGCAGGTTTCTTTTCTAACGGAGGCGGTAATTTTGTAGTTACTGGTTTAAGCCCTAACACCACTTACGCTGTAAGAGGCTGGGCAAAGGTTGCAACTGGTACAGATGTTTGGATTACGGTAAGCGGATTTGGAGGATCACAGGTGGGTGCTCAAATGACATCTACTAACTGGACGCAATCAGGCAACATTGTATTTACCACAGGTGCTGGGGTTACTTCGGCAACGTTAAGCACTTGGACTGGTGCAACTAGTTCGGCTTTCTTTGACGATTATACCATTGCTCCTTTTAGTGCAATAAGCAATAATGTTACTTTGGAAACTTGGACTAACATTTCGGGAACATCTGTAACCGATATACCTCTAAGCACAACGCCAAACACTACGGCAACAATTACATCTTTAGAAACTACCAGCAACGTTGGTGATAATTACGGAGTGAGAATACGTGGCTACATTGTGCCTAGCACAACAGGTAACTATACTTTTTACATTGCCAGCGATGATAATGGAGAGTTTTATTTGAGTACCGATAATCAACCGATAAATAGTACATTGGCTTGCAGAGTGTTAGATTGGACGGACTCGAGAGAATGGGCTAAGGATCCAACTAACCAAACTTCGACATCAAAAAGCCTAGTAGCTGGTCAGAGATACTATTTTAGGGCGTTGATGAAAGAAGGTTCAGGTGGCGATAACCTTGCCATTGGCTGGACAGGTCCTGGTATTTCTACCATCACGGTTATTGGTGCAGCTAATTTAGATAGATACATACCATCAGGTGCGCCTGGCGAACTTAGTGCACCAAATAGTGCTGCACTATCGTCATCGGTAGCAACAGGTGTTGCTATTTACCCCAACCCTGCAAGCAATAGCTTTAATGTAAGTAGTGATGATGCTAAAGCAAAAATTTCGATTACTTCATTAGAAGGTAAGTTAATGAAAAGCGTAACAGCAAAAGATAAATTAACTACCATTGATTCGAGCAACTGGGCGGCTGGTGTATATATCATCAACGTAGAGTCGAACAATCAAGCTACAATCAAAAAAATAGTGATAGCTAAATAAGCGCATCACAAAAAGTATCAAATTTTTAAAAGGCTTCCCAATAATGGGAAGCCTTTTTTTGTGTATAATAAACCAAAGCTTGGGAACAAAAGCATTTTGTTTTTCGTGGGAGGGTTTCGTGTGCTTTGCGAAAACCCTTAGCCTATTTGCGGTTAATTGTTACCGCAAAGAACGCCAAGCGAAAGCGTAAAGGAAGCTAGATGTAAAAAAACGGTGCAAGGTAAACCCGCATTAAAAAGCAGTGTCCTGAGTTAATAAACCCGACAGTAGCGGATACCAGCCCTGTGGCTAAGGCCTTGTGCAGTATGAGCGGATGGCGGGGCTAGCCTGTGTTATGAAATGCTAGCCTAGGTTTTTCAAAATATTTTGCAACCGTGGGGGAGTAAAAAATAGTATTTTTAAAATTTAACACTAGGCTATTAAACACGTTTTATTGATTGGAGATATTGTTCGGCATTATTTAAGTGTTCTTGCTGTTTAATGTGTGGCATTTTATCGAAAGTTTTAACCAGCATGCCTAGCCTTGGATTTTGCAAAAAGAAATTACGGTGGGTGTGCATAAACCGCCAAAATAAGCCATCCCATACGGCTTGCCAGTTTCCTTTTTTATAATCGCTCATTTTCATTACATAATTACTTCCGCTTATGTAAGGCTTTGTAGCCATAAGGCCACCATCGGCAAATTGGCTCATGCCATATACATTGGGTACCATTACCCAATCATAAGCATCAATAAATAGCTCCATAAACCAGCGGTAAACCTCATCAGGGTCGAACTCGCACAAAAGCATAAAATTGCCTAAAACCATTAAACGCTCGATATGGTGGCAGTACCCTGTTGCTAAAATTTTTTTGATGGTGTTATCTATGGGTGCTATTCCGGTGGTGCCGTTCCAAAAAGTGGCGGGTATTTTTCGGGTAAAGCCCCAGTAGTTTTTGGTTCTTTCTTCTGTTCCTTTTAATTCATATACGGCTCTTATAAATTCTCGCCAACCTATTATTTGTCTTATAAACCCTTCGGTGGAGTTTAAGGGGATGTTATTGTTGTGGGCATACAGTAGCGTTTCATCAATAATGTATTGTGGCGTAATTAAGCCTACGTTAAGCATGGGTGTTAAAATGCTGTGATGCAGTATATTTTGGTTCGCAACAATGGCATCTTCGTAAGCACCAAAATCCATAAACCTTGTTTTTAAAAAACTGTGTAGCCAGTTTTTACTTTCGATAAATGTGGTGGGATACACAAAATTGGTATTGGCTGTGCCATAGTTATTGGCAAAATATTGCTCGGTATAAGCAATGGCTTGGGTATAAAAACTATTGGGTTTTACAAAATCAACTTTAGGGGGTGTTTTATCTTTGGGATATTTTAGGCGGTTTTCGTCATCGTAAGTCC
>JAAFJW010000037.1 GCA_013298995.1 Sphingobacteriales bacterium
CAATGGGCAGTTAATATCTCGCCCATTGATTGACATTTTTGTCGGTCATCTAAGCTATCCCTAACCTTTGCTCTCCAGCAGAGCTAGTTTCCGTTTCACTTGACTTTATAAATATCGATAGATTTTTTATCCCAACAAAATCCTACTAAATTTACACCACCATTTTTGTTCACATGGAACTAACGTCTCAAAAAAAACACCACAAATGTCCATTACGCCAAAATATCCTTATTTTAGAAAGCCTAGTTATGTTGAAATTAAGTCAGAATAATACCCATCGGCTGAAACCTATATTTGAAATATTAACAACACAAGTTTGAAACCCTCGTCCGAAGAATATATTCGGCCTAGAAGAACACGCCAACAACATAACCGATATACGCTTTACGGCATTGCTAAAACTCATTTACAAATCAAGCATTACCAGCCTACACTCGGGCAACAGTACCGATACCATTTCTAAAATATTTACCATTGTACTGCTATGGGCAGGCGCAACCTTTGTGTTAAACAACCAATTAACACCTGGCGAATTGCTATCTTTTTACACCTTATCGGGATATTTTACCGGCCCAGTTTCTTCCCTTGTCGGGATGAATAAAACCGTACAAGATGCCATCATTGCTGGCGACCGCTTGTTTGAAATTATGGATTTGGAGCGTGAAACCCAAGATAGCGCACACCAAATAACCGCCCAACAAATTGGCGATATTGTTTTTAAAGATGTTTGCTTTAGGTACGGTAGCCGTGTTACGGTTTTTGATAAGCTAAATATAAGCATCCCCAAAGGAAAATTTACCGCCATAGTAGGCGAAAGCGGGTCGGGCAAAACCACCCTAATGGCTTTAATGCAAAACCTTTATCCTTTACAAAGCGGGCATATTTTTTTGGGTGATTACGATATTAAATACATTAACAACACCGCCTTGCGGGCAAGCATTGGCGTGGTACCACAACAGGTTGATTTGTTTGCAGGCTCAGTTTTACACAATATTGCCATTGGCGATTACCAACCCGATATGCAACATATAATTACCATTGCCCAGCAACTGGGCATTAGTGATTTTATAGAAAGCCTGCCCAATGGTTATGGCACTTATATTGGCGAAAACGGCGTAGCCTTATCGGGCGGGCAACGGCAACGGCAACGCATAGCCATAGCAAGGGCATTGTACCGTAAGCCCGAAATTTTATTGTTTGATGAAGCTACATCGGCACTGGATAGCACATCCGAACAGTACGTTAGCCAAGCCTTACAATACCAATTGGCTATGCAAAAAACAGTAGTAGTAATTGCCCACCGCCTTAGCACCATTTACAAAGCCCATAAAATTATAGTATTAGATAAAGGCAACCTTGCCGAAGAAGGTACACACCAACAATTAATGGCCTTAAAAGGCAAATACTACAATTTATGTATGCAGCAAGCACCACCTACAAGCACCTAAAAAACATTTATATATGAAACTACTACACCAAATAGAACGCATTAACCTATTGCACCAGCTTATTGTAAAAGAGCATACCCACACGCCTTGTGTACTGGCAAAACGATTAAATATTTCGGTATCGAGGCTTTATGCCATTATTGATGAACTAAAAGCAATGGGCGCACCCATATATTATTGTCGTAACAAATGCACTTATTTTTACGCAACGCCTTATGATATTAATATTTCGGTAAGTTTTACACCCTTAAATGCAGCAGAGCAAAAATTGTGAATGGGGGGTGGGTTTATAACTACAAACCTTCTTTACATGGTTGGGAATGCATAAAAAGCGTTAAAAATTAAGAAACAAAAAAATAATGTATAGCACCAGGAGTGTTATAGCAAACGTGTAACGCAATGCTCCAAATTAAGCCTTTTTTCACTCGTATATATCCTAAAAACAGGCCCATAATAACTTGATGAAGTGTGAATATTGGCGAAAAAAACAGCAGGTTTTTAGGTACAAATTCTATGAAATTGGTTATATGGAGTAAACCAAATGTAATGGCAAGGATATAAAAAAGAAATCCGAAATATCTGGTGCTTATTGTTTTATAAAACGAATTTTTACATACATAAAATACAACAATCCAACAAATAGCAATAAAAAAAATGGTTATTATTAATTGTGATCCCCAAAACGAAGCATACAAATCAGCATACCGTAAGTAAAAAAAAAAGTAAAAAGTAAGTAGCGCAACAAAAACATTTATACGGTTAAATTTTAATGGTAACCTAAACATTATTTCTTCAAGTATAGGTGCCGCAATTAGGATATATAAAAAATCATACCAATTTGAATTAGTTGCTTGTAATTTATCAATTAACCTAAGGAATGAAAAATTATATTCAGATTTCAATATAAAATCAAGAGCCGTAACAAATAAATAACTTACAAAAAGGAATAAATTAGTGTACAAAAAAACAGAAAACAATACTTTAAGCGAGGTGCGAAAAGTACTGCTTTCTGTTGCTTGGTAAACAGGGTTTTTAAAATAGGCTAAGTTCAAGTGCTATGTTTTTTTATTTACCTCTTAAAGCTTTTCCGGCTCCAATAGCCATTATAAGACTTCCAACCCAACGACCAAAATCATAACCCAATTGTTCGGGCGAGTAATCTCTAAACTCTTTTGTGCCACCATTAATATTTAATAGTTCTTCACTGTTTAATACTTTTATCATAGTTGTAATTTTTAAAATAATTAATTAAAAAATGTTTTATATAAACCTTTTATAAAGCCTACATAAAATATACCGTCACCTTTGGCTCGGTCCGAAACTAAACCACGTCCACCAGCATCGTAGCCCATACCGCCGTTTGTTTCAATCATAGTTTCCGAGGTTAATTCCATTACCTCAAGATTCTTCAATTCTAAATTTTTCATAACATTTTAATTTATATTTTTTTACCTAAGTTACAGGGCTTCGGCTTTCCCTTTTTTGTTATAACAATGTAAAAATATGCGTAACCACTCCTGTAAAAAAGTAGTGGGGAAAATAAATTTATTTTTTTTAGTTGAAGATGATTGGTGGTAGATAATACACTAACTAATGGTAAAATATTTAGGTTTTTGTAATCCCAAATTGAAAACATAAAGCATCAAAAACATCGTTTTGGATAATCAGATTGTTGATATTACCGTAAGAAATGCTCAAACGGCTTTTGTCAATCGTTCGGATTTGATGGCATAACAAAACAGATTCATTAGGCAAACTACTTGCACCTTTAGGCAACAGTACTTCATTGGAGTAAATAAAACGATTGGGTTGTTTTGAAGAAATGGGAATAATATTTACACAATTTAGCAAATCATTAATATCGTTTTCGCTAATTACCAAAACCGGTCTTGTTTTGCCTTGTTCCGAACCTACAACAGGGTCAAGATTAGCTCTATAGATATTCCATTTTATGATAGTTTTCATAGTAATTCACTATCACTATACTTAAAATCGTTACTCACTTCGGCAATATCTGCTAAAAAAAGAGGGTCGTTAGCCGCTTGTTGCATTAAAGTACGGCGGTTATCAACATGGGTTTTAGCTTCATTGGTAACTACCGAAACGATATGTACTTTTAACCGTTTGGCAAACGATAAAAGTAGGGCTAAATCCTCACGATTTGAAATTTCTAATGTTAATTGACTCATTTTTTTTATTTATTGGCACAAATATAAATATTTTATAGTTTCTTAGTGTTTTAGTGATTTTTTAAACAAACGTATATTTAATTTTATAATGCACTTATCCTAAGGGTAGATTATTCTAAACTTAAACAATCGTGATTGGGTGTCAACGCTCTTTTATCAAGCATTTCAATCAGGTTATCTTCTAATTCAAAAAAGGTAAAGTCTTTTTTTATGGGTGTAATAACCTCGCCTTCAGTTTCTACTTTTTGCGCAGTATTTACATAATGAAGGCTTTTTAAAAATTCTAATAATAAATCAGCTTTATTATCCGTAACGTTTAATAAAATTTGCATAATGAACGCTTTAAATTTTAATGAATTTAGGAAAATTATTTTAGAAAGCGAAAAATATTTTTTAAATTAATAAAATGGGTTTATCAATATAAAATACTTATTTGCCCCTGAAAGTTTAGCTTAACCTACTCCAGTTTCTCCCTCAACGTTGATATAGCATAAATGGGATATACTTCAATAGCATTATATAAAGAAAAATTTTCGAGCGACACCCTCACTCCTTTTGTTATGTTTTTCTCTTTCAAAAACCGAAACAAACTTTGCATTGCCCCTTTATTAGATGCCTTTACTTCTAAAGGCAAAACAGATTCGCCGTTTTGAAAAACATAATCCACCTCGGCATTACCGCTAGCCCCCTCCCTATGCCAATAGTATAAATTTTCGGGTTGGCCTGGGTTACCATATTTTAGCCATTCGAGCCCAACCGCCATTTCGGCAATAGCCCCTTTATTAATGATATCAAAATCATTATTGGCTAATAACTGGCCTATATTTAGTTCCAAAATCCTTTGAAACAAACCCGTATCCAGTAACATCATTTTTCGTTTTTTAGTATCCGCTTCGGCACCTAAGGGGATGCCATTGGCCGACGAATGCGTAACAGGAATTACCAAACCCGCCATTATCAGCAATTCAATGGTTTCTTTTATTTGTACCAAATTGGCATCAGATGCTGCATGTACAAATTTGAATTTGCCACCATTTTGGCTAATTACCGAGGCAAATACTTCCGAAATCCGTATTGTAGGTACTCTTTTTTTATACTTCGAAAAATCGGATTTTAACGAAACAACAATATCATCCAATACCGCTTGAACGCTTAGCAAATCTTTGGTTTGGCTATACACAGCTACCGCTTCGGGCATACCGCCTATAATCAAAAATTGCTTAAAATAAGCTATTAATTTATGATGAAATGGCAACGAAAGTGGCTTGTTTATGTCGGCCTGTTTTTTTAGCCGCACCAATTGCTGTTCGCCCATGCTTTCCAAAAATTCATCAAACGAAAATGGATACATAAAAACAGACCGTATGCGCCCCACACCAAAAGAAGGTAACTCTTGCAAAGCAAATTCTAATAAAGACCCTGCTGCTATTAAATGTACTTGAGGTAGTTTTTCGTAAAAATACCTAAGAGACGATATAGCTGGAATACAGGCTTGTATCTCATCAAAAAAAAGCAATGTTTTACCCGCAATAATGGGTGTTTTAAAATAAACAGATAGGTTATTGCATAGCATAACAGGGTCTAAATTTCCTTCAAAAAAAGTACGCACTTCTATTTGGGCTTCAAAATCAACTTCGATATAATGCTCGAAAGCCTTAGATAACTCTTTAACAGCACTAGATTTGCCTATCTGCCTAGCCCCTCTTACCAAAAGAGGCTTGCGATTTTGGAGGTTTTTCCAATCTAATAAAACCTTATTTATTTGTCTGTTTATATACATTGCGGTAATATATTTGGTGTAATATTCCACAAATGTATAAAAAAAGCACTCGAAAAAATATCTTTTTTGCGTTTTTCAGTACCCGAAAAATACATAAAAACATTTTTTTAGTACCTGAAAATTTTTTAAAGACATTTAAAATGCGGCTAACCTAGTTTATTTCGCTTTATAAGCCAGCCGTTTAGCACATTATTAAACCCGTTTTCTACTGCGGCATCTATTAAATCTATTTTGTACTGGGCACACTTTAAGTCCAATTCTTTTTTAAAAACAGCCATTTTTTGTAGGTAAGCTGCTTTTACGAGGGTAGGATTTAGCTTTATTTGCGCACCTGTTTCGGTATCAATAAAGTGGTGTGGGCGGTTTTCGAAATCAAAGTTTAGTTCATGCTGCTGCTCGTGTACATTAAAAATTATCACCTCATGTTTATTGTATTTTAGGTGTTGCAAGGCAGCAAATAGGGTTTCTTGGTTTTGGTGGGATGATTGGTTTTCCATCATATCCGAAAAAATTACCACCATCGAGCGTTTGTGCAATTGCTCGGCTAGGGCATGCAGGTTATCGGCAATATGTGTTTGTTGGTTTTTGTTTTGTTGGTTAAGGATTTTTTCTAGCTCGTTATACAAAAACTTTTGATGAGCCTGTGTAGATTTTGTAGCGGTATGTACCTCTATATTTTGGGCAAATACGCTAAGGCCAAAAGCATCACGCTGGCGTTTTAGCAGCTGCATTAAACAGGCTGCCGCCATTACCGAAAACTTAAATTTGCTTAATCCCTTATCGGGATAAAACATGGATGAAGATGCGTCGATAACTATTTGGCAGCGTAAATTGGTTTCTTCTTCAAATCGTTTTATAAAAAGTTTATCGGTTCGGGCGTATAATTTCCAATCGATATTTTTTACTGATTCGCCACCGTTGTACAGCCTATGCTCGGCAAATTCGACCGAAAAACCATGGAACGGACTTTTGTGTAAACCTGTAATAAAACCCTCTACTACTTGCTGGGCCAATAGTTCCAAATTGCTAAAAGCATTTATTGCGGCAATATCAATTTTTTGTTCGGTCATTTATCCCACCCCAATAATTACCTTTTTTTAAAAACAAGCATGGCCAAAGGAGGCAAATCTACCACTATTGAATGTGCTTTGCCGTGTACGCTATATGCTTCGCTTATTTTTTCTTGGTTGGTTACTTGGCCACTTCCCCAGTATTCGCTGTTATCAGAATTAAAAATTTCGTACCATACGCCAGCTTGTGTAGTGCCAAAGCGGTAATCCTTACGGGGTACAGGTGTAAGGTTTATAGCCACCAGCAAATCATTGTAGGCATGGTTGCCTTTGCGGGCATATACCAGCACCGAATTGGCACCATCATTGTTAATAATCCACTCGAAGCCAGCACTTTCGAATGATTTTTGATACAATGCTGGCTCGCTTTTATACAATAGGTTAAGGGCTTTTACCAATTGGCTCATCCCTTTATGTGGGCTATATTGCAGCAAATGCCAATCGAGCGATTGCTGTAAATTCCATTCTGAGGTTTGGGCAAATTCATCGCCCATAAACATTAACTTGGTGCCTGGGTGGGTAAACATATAGGCATACAAGGCTCGTAAATTGGCAAACCGTTGCCACTCATCGCCTGGCATTTTATACACCATTGATTGTTTTCCGTAAACTACTTCATCATGCGAAAGCGGCAACATAAAGTTTTCGGAGAAAGCGTAATTGGTGCTAAACGTAATTTGGTTATGATGGTACAGCCTGTAAGCTGGGTCTTTTTCGAAATATTTTATGGTATCGTTCATCCAGCCCATCATCCATTTTTGGCCAAAGCCTAAACCGCCTAAATATGTGGGGCGGCTTACGCCTGTAAACGATGTGGATTCTTCGGCTATGGTTTGTACGCCATCAAAATATTTATAAATAGCTTCGTTAAATTCTTTTAAAAACTGGATGGCTTCTAAATTTTCTCGTCCGCCAAATTGGTTGGTTTCCCATTCGCCATGCTTACGCGAATAATCGAGGTATAGCATGGAGGCTACGGCATCTACCCGTAAGGCATCAATATGGTAAAGTTCCATTAAAAATATAGCGTTCGAAATCAAAAAAGATTTTACTTCGTTACGGCCATAGTTAAATATGTACGATTTCCAGTCGGGGTGAAATCCCTTACGCATATCGGCATGTTCGTACAGGTGTGTGCCATCAAAATTGTACAGGCCATGTGCATCGCCAGGGAAATGCGATGGCACCCAATCAAATATTACGGCAATATCGTTTTTATGAAACTGCTCTATTAGGTACATTAAATCTTGCGGTGTACCGTAGCGGGCCGAGGCGGCAAAATAGCCTGTAATTTGGTAGCCCCAGCTTGGGTAAAATGGATGCTCCATCAAGGGCATAAATTCTACGTGTGTAAAATTCATTTCTTTTACATAAGGCACTAGTTTTTCGGCCATTTCGCGGTAGCCTATAAAATCATCTACGGCATCCAAGTTGCGGGCCCAGGAGCCAAAGTGTACTTCGTAAACCGACATGGGCTGGTTTAGCACATTGGTTTTTTTTCGGGTTTCTAGCCAGTTATCATCCTGCCATTCGTACCAAGTATCCCACACGATGGAGGCTGTTTTTGGTGGTTCTTCGCAGCGTAGGGCAAATGGGTCGGCTTTTTCGAGCTTCTCGCCAGTTACGGATTCGATAAAATATTTATACGTTTCGCCATTGCCTATATTGGGTATAAAACCTTCCCATATCCCCGATTCGTCCCAGCGTACACTTAGCGGATGCGAGCCTTTATCCCAGCCATTAAAATTACCAATTACCGAAACATACTTGGCATTGGGTGCCCACACGGCAAAATAAGTGCCTGTAATGCCTAAATATTGCATCACATGGGCGCCCATTTTTTCGTATAATTTATAGTGTTTGCCTTGTTTAAAAAGAGAGATATCAAAATCGGTAAACCTACTTAAATGCCAAACCCTGTTGGTGGGTAATGCAGGAATGGTGGTTTCTATACTATTTAAAGTTTTGCTAGTTTTTTTAACTGCTGGCTTTTTAGCTACTACTTTTTTAGCTATTTTATTTTCTTTATCAGGAGAGTTTTTTTTACTCATAATTTAAAATTTATTCTTAATTGGGTATATTTTTTAAATATATAACATAATGTGCTATACCTATAAATATCTTATAAATAAAATGCGGAAATTTTTAAAAGCAAAAATAAATAAATTAAAATTTACCCTTTCGGGCGATATTAATCACGCCAAAGGTATGGGAATAATAATAGCGATACACTTATTACAATGATGTTTATCAATATTAACACCCCAATTTCGTTGTAAGATACGCTACGATCTAGCCCATCCATTGCGTTTTTGGATAGTTTTATCAATAACATAAGTAAAGGAATAATTAGCGGAAAACTTAACACAGCCATTAGTGTACCGTTATTGCCTGCTTTTGAGGCTATGGCCGATGTGATGGTAAAAACGGTAGAAAAACTTAAACTTCCCAAAAAAATAGAAACAATATATAATAATGGGTCGCCCAGTGAATTAGCAAATACAAGTTTATATACCACAAAAGCAAGGCTTGTAATACATAGTAGCAAGGCTATATTATACATGGTTTTGGCTATAATAATGGCTTGCGGACTTGCAATGCTGTAATAATATAAAAGCCGGCCTTTGCTTTCTTGTATAAAACTTTTGGCAACGGCGTTTACCGCTGCAAATAGCATAATAATCCAAAAAAGCACATTCCATACCACGGGTTGTGTGGTTTTAAAGGCCAAATAGCATACAAAAATTGTGGACACTACATACAGTAAAATACCATTGAAAGCGTACTTGGAACGCCACTCTAAAATAATTTCTTTTTTGATAAGATGCTGTACTTGGCTAGCTAATTTCATGATGGGTAAAGATAGTAATTGGAGTTATATTTGTACTGGTAAAAACCTATTATTTAGCTTTATGTTTACGGTTTATATACATTAAATATGCTTTATGCTTATGTACAATCGCCCATTGGCTTAATTGCCATTAGCGAGGCTGATGGTTTTATAACTTCTGTTTTATTTGTTGATAACCAAACCGAAATAGAGACAGAAACGGCTTTATTGGCCCAAGCCAAACAACAAATAGATGCCTATTTTGCAGGAACATTAAAGCAGTTTAGCTTACCTATAAAACAAAAAGGCACTGCATTTAGGCAAGCAGTATGGCTTAGTTTACAAGATATTGGCTATGCACACACTATTGCGTATAGCACTTTGGCTAGCCGTATGGATAACAAGTTAGCCATTAGGGCAATTGCTGCCGCAAACGGGAAAAATAAAATCATGATACTGGTTCCATGCCATAGGGTTATAGGTATTAATGGGGAAATGACGGGCTATGCAGGTGAGATATGGCGTAAGCAATGGTTGCTTAACCACGAGAATAAAATAGCTGGCCAAGGGCAGGTGAGTTTGGCCTTATAATTTTTTTTTGCGAAAAGGTAAAACTAGTATTATTGGGGGCTTGTATGCTGTATTACTTGAATCTATACAGTAGCTTTTAACTGATTGATTTGCAGATATAATTTTGCTATAAAATTTTTATAGGGAAAATTGAACCCCATTGGGAGAAATCTAAAAAGCTAACGTTGTTAATATTTGTTTAATATCTAAATGTTTAGCGTCTTTAATTTTTTTTGCGTGTTGTGAAACTAAATCTATCCAATTAAAAAGTTTCTTCTTGTTGGTAGTTTTTATATTCCAATATTCTGAAAACTCATAAGCCGATGTTTGCATAATTGTTTCAACAATGCTTGGAACATTGTCGAACCAGATTCAAAAATATTCTTGGCACTTTTTGATAAACTTTTTCGCCAATTACATAATCGTTTTTGCCACCTGCCGTAAATAAATCACGAACGTTTGGGCAAACAATCGCTTCACGTGTTACCAACCATATTGCCAATCGTCCAAACTTATCACTACTATTTCCAAAAAGTTCGGAAAAATAAACCATCGCTCGGTTTTTTAATTCCTGTTTTTCTATAGGCAATAATGAACATTTAATGCTACAATTGTTGAATTGAGCAACAAATTAAACTCACTTAGGTTTGGGTCTGTATTTACTGAAACTATCATTCTTGTTTTTTAAAATATAAATCCCAAACTTGTTCAATCCTTTTAGCTAAATTATAAGCCAAAAGCGGAGGAACGGCATTGCCAATAATTTTATATGCTTGCGAAGGACTAGCCAAAAAAGAACCTTTTCGTCCGTTTTTATTTTCGATTACAAAATTATAATCTGGAGGAAAAGTTTGGATTAACGCACATTCTCTTGGTGTTAATCTTCGTTCCTTTAACCCTTGGTTTAATTCATTTTCTATTTTACCTCCGTTTGCTAATGAAAGCCGTCTAAATTCAATATTTCCGTGATGTTCGGACCTAATTGTTGGGGCTATTCCTGCAAGTTTAATTTCTGTTTGACCTTGACAATGCTTACCCATAAATTTTGCTTTTGAATAAAATTTTTGTGATAAATCATTCGTGTGTTCGGGCTCTTCTAAATTTTTAAATACTTCTTTTAGTTGAACAAAATGTTTTAAATTATTTCCTTCAACTGTATAAGCATGTGTTGGGCTTGGATAAGGATTGTATTGTTCCGAAATGGTACGTTTTTCTAATTCGGCTAAGGCCGATTTTTTTAAAAGACAGATTTTTTAATTCCTATAAAAATAACTCTTTCTCTTGATTGTGGAACACCATAATTTGCCGAATGCAAAACCTGTGGCTCTAAAACAATATAGCCATTGCCGTTGGCTGATGAAAAATCATTTGGCAGTAGTTTTATATAGTCATCTTTAAATCAAACAATAATTACGCTTCATTTATTGTTAAAAAATATTTACTGTATTTGTTTTAACCAAAATTATCCTATTACTAACCACCAATATGTAAACAACGCAATTTGATGAATTAAAACGAAAAAAATATCAGCTTTGTTGTGATTGATAAAGTATGGCAGACAAAGGAAAATAAAGCGTTTAGTGCTTTTATTAAACTACAAAAAGTTAAACATAATAAAGCCCTAAGGCATAATTGGAGTAAAACAAAAATCTAGGCGATATATTGTTTTTTAACCATTTGATTTAGGAAATTTTAAGCATATTTATTTTAAATAAAACTTTTCCCCTACACCGAAAAACTTTCGCCACAACCACAGGTGCGGGTAGCGTTAGGATTTATAAAGTTAAATCCTTTACCGTTTAGTCCGTCCGAAAAATCTAATTCGGTACCAGCTAGATATAAAAATGATTTCATATCTAAAATTATTTTTATGCCCTGGGTTTCAAACGCTTGGTCGCCTTTTTGTAATTCGTTATCAAAATCCATGTTGTACGATAAGCCCGAGCAGCCGCCACCTTGTACAGATACTCTTAAAAAGTAAGACGAATCAAGCCCTCCATCGGTCATTAATTCGGTTACTTTTTGTTTTGCTTTTGGGGTTATGGTTACCATAGTATTGTGTGTGTTTATCAATTGCGGTTGACTTTAGCCAACCGCAATTGATTTTAATGATGCGATTTTTCTAACTCAAAAAGCGGTAAACCGTTTTTGGCTCTATAATCGTTAATAGCCGATTTTATGGCATCTTCGGCCAATACCGAACAGTGGATTTTTACTGGTGGTAAAGCCAATTCTTCCACAATATCCATATTATCTATTTCTAGGGCATCGTCTATCGATTTTCCTTTTAACCACTCGGTGGCTAATGATGATGATGCGATGGCCGACCCGCAACCAAAGGTTTTAAACTTGGCATCGGTTATAACATGGTTTTCATCCACTTCTATTTGTAAGCGCATTACATCGCCACACTCGGGTGCACCTACCAAACCTGTGCCTACGCTTTTTGATGATTTATCTAATGTACCCACATTTCGAGGGTTACTGTAATGATCGATTACTTTATCTGAATATGCCATTTTAGTAATTATTAATTGTTAATGTATAATTGTTAATATAGGCTTAATGTGCTGCCCACTCTATCGAATCTAAATCTATTCCTTCTTTAAACATTTCCCATAGCGGCGATAATTCTCTTAAATGTAAAACTGCTTTTTTGGTGTTTTCGATGGCAAAATCAACCTCCTCTTCGGTGGTAAACCTACCTAAACCAAAACGGATAGATGAATGTGCCAAATCATCCGATAAGCCTAAACTTTTTAAAACGTAAGATGGTTCTAAAGAAGCCGATGTACAGGCCGAACCTGATGATACAGCCATATCTTTCATGGCCATCATTAAACCTTCGCCTTCTACATATTTGAATGATATATTGGCTGTGTGTGGTAACCTATGGTTTACGTTGCCGTTAATGTACGATTCTTCTAACTCGTTTAAGCTACTTTCTAGTTTATCTCGCAAAGCGGATAAACGTATGGCTTCTGCTTCCATTTCGTTAATACACAACTCGCAAGCCTTACCCAGCCCTACAATGCCAGGTACGTTTAAAGTGCCCGAGCGCATGCCTCGCTCATGACCTCCACCATCCATTTGCGAGGTTACTTTTACTCTTGGGTTTTTGCGGCGTACGTATAATGCACCTACACCTTTGGGGCCGTACATTTTATGGCCCGATAGGGCTAATAAATCTATGCCATCGTCAATTACATTTACAGGTATTTTACCTACCGCTTGTACGGCATCAGTAAAAAACAAAGCACCGTATTTATGGGCTATGGCCGATATTTCTTTCACAGGCTGTATTACACCTATTTCGTTATTGGCGTACATAATAGCTACCAATATGGTTTGGTTAGTAATAGCGGCTTCTAGTTTTTGTAAATCAACCAAGCCATCGCTTTCAACATCTAAGTAAGTAATATTGGCACCTAGTTTTTCTAAATGTTTACAAGCATCAAGTACGGCTTTATGCTCGGTAGTAAGGGTAATAATGTGGTTACCTTTATCTTTATACATTTCGTAAACACCTTTGATGGCCAAGTTATCCGATTCGGTTGCCCCCGAAGTAAAAATAATTTCTTTCTCGTTTGCGCCAATTAGTTTAGCTACTTGCTCTCTGGCGTAATCAACTCCTTCTTCGGCTACCCAGCCATAAGGGTGGTTGCGGCTGGCTGCATTACCAAATTTTTCGGTAAAGTAAGGCAGCATAGCTTCTAATACACGAGGATCCATCTGCGTGGTTGCGTTATTATCTAAGTATATAGGGGTTTTTATCATCTTGATTGTATGATTGTAAAGTTTGAACAAATGTACATAATCTTATAACAATAAGACATTGCGAACAGTTTTTTATCAGTCATTATATTGCAATTTATACCGATTTTTTTCTATCTACTATTGTATTTTACTAAGCGCATTATTATTTACCTGAGTTCGATTATTAAACAATAGTATAATTTGCTGTAAATAAATGTTATTTATGATTTTAGTACGTAACTGTTAGGTTTCACAACGTTGTTGATGGCATTTACTAGCCCAATTTCCCCTTTTTGGGCATAGGGGAAAATTGGGCTAGGGGGAAAAAGATACAGCCCTTCCTTTGTTGGGGTAAACTCCAAGCGTGTTACCTGCCTGCGCAGGCAGGTAACGCCCAAATCATAATCAAAACTATAAAAAACAATGTTTTAATAATCGACCTCTGGTGTTTAGGTAATTTGTGAGTGTTTGGTGTGGCCACTAACCACGAGAATAAAACAAGAAATAGGTTTATTTATGTAGTGCATAGCCAGCTATATACCATAGTTGCCACCTTTTCGGATGCGCCAGCCTTGCCCATAAGTGTGGCTAGCTGTGCGTAGTTATTAAGTATATCTTCTCTTTTATTTCCTATAATATTGCTTAACTCGTTGCATAACATGGCGGTATTGCAATCTTGTTGTATCAGCTCTTTTACTATGCCTTTATCCATAATTAAGTTTACTAGGCTTATAAACTTAATATCAACCAGCATACGGGCTATAGCTATACTTATGGCATTGCCTTTGTAAAGCACTACTTGCGGTACTTTAAATAAAGCGGTTTCTAGCGTTGCTGTACCCGAAGTTACCAAGGCGGCATGGGCATTTGCCAGCAAATTGTAGGTTTGGTTAAATACTATGGGGATATTTTTATCGCCTATATAAGGCAAATAAAAATCGTTGTTAAACGATGGTGCGCCAGCAATTACAAACTGGTATTGGCTAAACTGGCTGGTAACCGAAAGCATTACAGGTAAAATGTGGGCAATTTCTTGCTTACGGCTGCCTGGCAAAAGGGCAATTATTTTTTTTGTACTTAGTTGGTTATTTTTTATAAAATTAGGGTTGGGATAAAAATTTTCCATCGCATCTAGCAATGGGTTGCCTACATATTGTACCTCCATGCCCCATTTTTTATAAAATGCTACTTCAAAGGGTAATATACAAAACAGTTTATCTACATTTTGTTTAATTTTTAAAACCCGTTTTTGGTTCCAAGCCCACACTTTTGGCGAAATGTAATAACATACTTTTAGGTTGTTTTTTTTTGCAAACTCGGCAATTTTAAGATTAAAGCCTGGGAAATCTATCAAAATTAAAACATCGGGCTGGTAAGCCAGTACATCTGCTTTGCAATTTTTTATGTTTTTAAGAATGGTTTTTAGGTTGAGTGCTACTTCTAAAAAACCCATAAATGCCATATCGGCATAGTGTTTTACAAGTGTACCACCAGCGGCTTGCATTAAATCGCCACCAAAAAACCTAAAATCGGCATTGTGGTCAATTTGTTTCAAGGTTTTTATCAGGTTGGCACCGTGTAAATCGCCCGAGGCTTCGCCAGCAACCAAGTAATATTTCAACCTTTTTGTATTTTGTAGTAAAAAAACAACAGCGCACATACAAACGTTGCCGATATTATTCCTCTAGCACTTGCTTCCATCTCTTTTTTGTAGGCCAGTTTTAGTAGCCATAAATTTATAGCCACACAGCCTATATACAATAAATCGGCTTTGCCGAAGTAAGTAAAATTACGTTTTAGCAATTCTACTATTAATAATCCGATACTAGGTAAAATCAATCCTAAGGCTAGGCCTAGCCACACGCTATCTTTTTTAAACATTAAAATCCCATTGGTTTAAAGTGTTAATGGCGTGGTGCGCCGTCATATCAAATTGCACCGGCACCACCGATGCGTAATTATTGTTTAAAGCCCATACGTCGGAGTCTTCACCTTTATCGTTTAGCTGAAAAACACCTGTAAGCCAATAATAATTTCGCTTATAAGGGTCTTGCCTTTCGTCGAACTCTTCGGCCCATTTGGCATTGGCTTGGCGGCATATTTTTATACCTTTTATAGGTTGGCTATTGTTTGGGAAATTTACGTTTAACAAAACGCCTAGTGGCAAGCTGTTTTGTAATACTTGCAGGCAAATAGCTTTTATATATTTTTTACAAGCCTCAAAATCGGCATCCCAAGTATAATCATCCATAGAAAAACCAATGGAAGGAATGCCCTCAATACAGCCTTCGACCGCTGCCGACATGGTACCCGAGTAGATTACGTTGATAGAATTATTAAGCCCATGGTTTATACCCGATACGCATAAATCGGGTTTTTTGCCTTTAAAAATTTTGTTTACTGCCAGCTTTACACAATCAACAGGGGTACCGCTACTTTTATACATTTCAACTTCATCGTACAAATGCACCTTATCCAGCCTTAATGGTTTACCAATAGTGATTGCGTGGCCCATGCCCGATTGTGGGCTATCGGGTGCTACCACCGTTACATTGCCTATTTGTTGCATTACCTCTATCAAAGCCTTTATGCCTGGTGCGGTAATGCCATCATCGTTTACTACCAAAATGGTGGGTTTGTTATTTTTCATTTAAGATATAATTTTTGTAAAACTTTAATGATTTTGTGCCAAATTACAAAAAAACAAAAAGTAAAAAGGCAATATTTTTTTTATGCTTTTTGTAAAACTGAAAAGAACTGGGTTGCAGGGCGAAAGCTATTATCGCTTCAACAATATTTAATTTATCCCTCTAAATAACCTACTCCAGCGTATTTTATTAAAAAATGAGGCTTTATCATCCAAGCTCATCCATACAAATAGGGCTTTGCCTACAATATGGTCTTCGGGTACAAAACCCCAGTAGCGGGAGTCGGCACTGTTATGTCGGTTATCGCCCATCATCCAGTAATAGTTCATTTTAAAGGTGTAGGTATTTGTTTTTTTACCGTTAATGATAATATCGTTACCTTGTATTTCAAATTTATTTGCTTCATATACCTCAATGGCTCGGCGGTAAATGGGTAGGCTAAGGCTATCTAATTTTACTGTCCAGCCTTGTTTTGGGATGATAATGGCACCGTAATTATCACGGCTCCATTTGTGTAGCGAATCGCCAGGGAATATACCTTGTTCTCTGGTATTTTTTTCGCTTACGATGGGTGTAATTTGTTTAATGGTGGTAAACTGTTTCAGTTTTTCGATTTCGGCTTTGGGTGTAGTAAATAGGTATTGATTGTTACTTATTCGTTCTACATCGACTTTTAGGTTTTCTAGTGCCATGGGGTTAAATTCGGTGCCATCGGTGGTAACCATATAGTCGGTTTGGCTCATGGGTGGTTGTTCGGCGGGTTTACCATCAATAAATACTTGTCCGTTTATTACGCTTAATGTATCGCCGGGCGCACCCATGCATCTTTTTATGTAATTTTCTTGCTTATCTATTGGGCGGCTTAGTGGTGCATCGGCATCCATAGGATAATTAAAAACTACTACATCGTAACGTTCTACGTTTCCTAATCCTGGTAAACGGTAATAAGGTAATTGTATGCCATCCCAGTAGGCTTTGGTACCTATAAGTGGCATGGTGTGGTGGGCAAACGGAAAAGCAATTGGCGTAATAGGCGTACGGGCACCGTAGTTTACTTTGCTTACAAATAAAAAATCGCCTACCAATAAAGTACGCTCCATAGAGCCTGTGGGTATTACGTAGGCTTCTATAAACAAACCTCTTATAAGTGTGGCTGCTACTACGGCAAATATGATGGCGTCTAGCCATTCTTTACCTGCACTTTTTTTAACGGCTACTTTTTTATCGTTTTTTTTCCAGAATTTAAGGTTCATTCTATTTTATTAATTTGTTTTAAGCATTAAAATTGTACATATCTTTTACAGAGAAAAACCCTGTTTTTTTATTCATCCATTCGGCAGCTACTACTGCACCTAATGCAAAACCTTGGCGGCCGTGTGCAATGTGTTTTAGTTCTATCCTATCCTCATCCGAATCATATATTACCGAATGTGTGCCTGGCACTTCGCCTTGGCGGTACGATTCGATAATAAGATGCTGGGGGCTGGCAATTGTTACATTTTTGTCGTCGGCGTTTACCGATAGCCATTCGGTTTTAGCCTTAAACTCGTCTAGCACATCTTCGGCTAGTGTAATGGCGGTGCCACTTGGGGCATCTAATTTATGTGTGTGGTGTATTTCTTCTAGTTCTACATCGTATTGGGCAGCAAATTGGTTCATCATTTTGGCTGCCATTTTATTAATCTGAAAAAATATATTTACGCCTACACTAAAGTTAGAGCCATACATTAAGCCCGATTTTGCGTTTAAGCAATCGTTTTTAATTTTTTGTAAACTGCCATACCACCCCGTAGTACCCACAATTACAGGCACTTTTGCATCTAAGCATAACTGTATATTTTGCAAAACGGTATCGGGGGTGCTAAATTCTATGGCCACATCGGCCGATTGTAAATTGGCTATGCTAAGCTCGTGGGTGTTGTATTGGTCTATTTTTAAAACAATTTGGTGGTTGCGGTTTAGGGCGATAGTTTCTATCATTTTACCCATTTTACCGTATCCTAATAAGGCAATTTTCATAATCGGACAGTTAATTTTAGCATGGGTACTGGTGCGCCCAAGTTTCCTACAAGCGAAGGTACATAAATGGATGGTTTAATATCGAACGAAAGATTTTGACTTACATCGAAACGAGCAAGGCGGGCATCTATATAAGCATCAATAGCTACAATTCCATAAAAAAGTACGCTGCCAAAGATAGATAAATCTCGGTTTCGGCGGTAAAAATCTTTGGCTTGCACCAATTGTTCTTGGCTTATTTGTAGGGGAAATTCGGGGTCTTGGGATTTACCAGGGTTGTTAAATCTAAATTGTAATTCTCTTAGCGTTTGTTTATAATAACGGTTATTAAACTCGAAAACCAAACCAATACCTACAAAACCTGCGGGCACTAGTGGTACTTTCCACCATTTTCCGTTTTTGTATTGCCCTAGGCCTGGCAAAGCGAACGACCTAAAAACGGCTTGCCTAGCGGTTTGTAAATTGCTGGTATCGCCAGGTAATCGGTAGCGGCTAAATCTAAAACCTGTTTTTCTTTTTACCACAACAGAATCTTGCTTTTGAGCCATTGTAGCACAAAAAAAACACATGATTACACTAAAAAGGAAAATAGATTTTGTCATCTTACCAATCCAACATTTCTAAAATACGGGTTAAATCATCGTTAGATAAAAATGGAATTTCGATACTTCCTTTGCCATTGCTTTGTACTTTCATTTTTATGCGGGTGGCAAATTTGGAGGATAAATCGTCTTCTATTTTTTGGTATTGAAACGAAATAGCATCGTTTTTCTTATTCGTGGTGGGATGATTATCTGCTGGCTTGGCCAAGCGTACTAGCTCTTCTACTTTGCGTACCGAAAGGTCTTTATCCACTATTTGTTTATGGATAAAAAGTTGGGTGGCAGGGTCTTCAACACTTATTAAAGCCCTAGCATGGCCCATGCTTATTTTGCTATCGCGGATGGATGCTTGTATAACTGGGGGCAATTTAAGCAAGCGTAAATAATTGGTAACGGTGCTTCGGTTTTTTGATACACGTTCGCCTAGTTCTTCTTGCTTTAGGCTACATTCGTCTATCATACGTTGGAAACTTAGGGCTACTTCAATAGCGTTTAGGTTTTCTCGCTGTATGTTTTCTATCAGGGCCATTTCCAACATTTGCTGGTCATCGGCGGTGCGTATGTAGGCGGCAATTTCGGTTAATCCAGCTATTTTTGAGGCTCTTAGCCTGCGTTCGCCACTTATAAGTTGGTAGCTATTATGGCCAAATTGCCTTACGGTAATGGGTTGTATTAATCCTTGTGTTTTTATAGATTGGGCAAGTTCGCCCAGCATTTCTTCGTTAAACTCAAAGCGTGGTTGAAACGGATTTACTTGTATTTGGTTGATTTTTATGTGGCTTATTGCGCCCAATGCTGCCGATGGGTTATCGGTGATGGATGATGGCGAATTACTATTGTTTCTATTAGGCATTACTTCGTCCGAGTCGTTTAGCAATGCGCTTAATCCTCGGCCTAAGCCAAATTTTCTTTCTTTACTCATTATTTTAAACACGCTGGGCTTCGGTAGCCAGTTCTTTGGTTAAACCATTTTTTTTAATAATTTCTCGGCCTAGGTTTAGGTAATTGATAGCACCTTTGGAGTTGGCATCATGCATAATTACCGATATACCAAAACTTGGGGCTTCGCTTAATCGGGTATTTCGGGCAATAATGGTTTCGAATACTAGGTTTTCGAAATGCGATTTTACTTCCTCTACCACTTGGTTTGATAGGCGTAGCCTTACATCGTACATGGTTAATAATATTCCTTCGATTTGTAAATCGGGGTTTAGGCGTGTTTGTACAATTTTTATGGTGTTAAGTAATTTGCCCAAGCCTTCGAGGGCAAAATATTCGCATTGTACGGGTATAATTACCGAATCGGCTGCCGATAAAGCATTTATCGTAATTAAACCTAGCGATGGCGAGCAATCAATAATAATAAAATCGTATTTGTCTTTTACCTTTTCTAGTACGGTTTGCATTTTATACTCGCGGCCGTGTAGGTTTATCATCTCAATTTCGGCACCTACCAAATCTATATGTGCGGGTAATAAATCTAAATTTGGGGTATCGGTATGTTGTATGGCATCAATGGCATCTACATCGTTAATAATACATTCGTAAATGCTGTTTTTTATGGTACGAGGGTCGAAGCCTATACCCGATGTGGAGTTTGCCTGTGGGTCGGCATCTACAATTAATGTTTTAAACTCTAATACTGCTAAACTTGCAGCCAAATTTATGGAAGTGGTGGTTTTACCTACGCCTCCTTTTTGGTTGGCTATTGCTATAATTTTACCCATGTAATCACAAAAAAATATGTTATAAACAAAAATTAAAAATAAAAATGGCTTAGAAATATCGTAAACACCATTTTTAGGAATATATTTGAGAGTTGCCAAGATACATATTTAAACAATATCTACTTACAAACGTTAAAACGAGTTATAAACATATTTAATTAATGATAACAATAATATCAGGTACTAACCGCCACAATAGCAATAGCCTTAGGGTTGCAAAATATTACCAAAAACAATTGAACATAAAAGGGGTAGATAGCCGTATTTTACCATTAACCGAAGTACCATTAAGTATATATAGTTCTGATATTTATGCCCAACCTAGTGCAGATTTTAAACCTATACAAGATATTATCACCCAAACACAAAAATTTTTATTTATCATTCCCGAGTATAATGGCAGTTTCCCTGGGGTTTTAAAAGCGTTGATAGATGGATGTAAATTTCCCGAAAGTTTCGATCATAAAAAATGTGCTTTGGTAGGCGTAGCTACCGGAAAATATGGCAATATAAGAGGGGTTGATCATTTTACAGGAATTGCCCATTATTGTGGTATGCAAGTAATGCCGCTTAAAATACATATCCCAGCTATACATATCGAGCTAAATGACGACGGCGATTTTCATCTCCCCAAAACCCTAAAATTTGTTACCGAGCAAATTGATA
>JAAFJW010000038.1 GCA_013298995.1 Sphingobacteriales bacterium
GGCTTTTGGTAGGATGTTTTTATCCATACTCAACATTTGCGCTACCTTTAATGCGCTGCCTTTAAGCTCACTTAACGATGCGTAAATATCTGTTGCATTATCTTCATTTAACTCATCGTTACTAAGCTCGGGATTAAATATTTTTTTTGAATAATGCTTAATATAGTTGCCTCCAATTTTAAAACCTGTACCTACAAACCTTGCCGATCGGGCTACTTTACTGGTGGGGATGCTGCTTAATTCGTTCATAAATTAGTGGGTAGTGGTTAGTTTCTAGTGGTTAGTAGTTAGTAGGTAGTGGTTGATTTCTAGTGGATAGTGGGTATATTTTAAAATGTTTTATTGCGTAATATTTTTAATTTATACGAACTAAGCCCGATGCCCGAAAGCTCGTTGCTATTTAAAAGCATTTTGCGTTAAAAATTTCCCATAATCAAATAAGTTATCAATGGGGCTACGTTGAAACAAATCAAAAGTTACATTTACACCTTTTTCTATGGCTTCATCCGTTTTTTCGAAACCTGCCGAACTATCTTTTTGCCAAAATTTTAATACAAAAATAAGTTGCAACCATAAAGCATTTTTGTATTTATCGCTAATAAATTTACGGTCGGCAAGTTCGTTGCTTTCTAAGCCTTCTTGTATTATTTGGATGCTAAACGCTTCGAACAATTCTTTGGCTTGTTTTAAAACTTGTGGTGTTGATGGGCTTTTGCCAAAATGCTGCATGCTGTACACCACAAAACTTCTTTTGGTTTTAAGCAACTCAAAAAAACTGTAAAAAAACGATAATGCTTTTTCCCTAGCACTGTACGATGCCCATACTTCTTGAACTTTAATTTCGCTAATTGTTTTATTAAAAAAATGTTTCCAAATATCTGCTTCAATGCCATCAAAGCTACCATAGTGTTTATAAAAATCGTCTTCGGCCATGGCGTTGTCTTTGGCAAAAACATAAACCGATGCTGGTTTTTTATTGTGAGTTAGCACATAATCAATATACGCATTTTGTATGATTTCTTTGGTTTCCATAAATTTTAATAGTTTATCATTACAAATATACAAACCAAGTTTTTAAATGTTTTAATAAAAAGTATTTTATGGTTATTGTGGCAAATATGGTTAGCATTTTATTAAAAACTAAAATTTCGGAGCCTCATCTAGGCTCACATGTGCTTTGGTGTCCGAAATTTTACCCAGTTAAACAGGTTTAAACACACACTCATTGTGGCGGCATCTATGGGTTTAATATTACAGTTTCCTATCTCAGTAATGGCTTTATATTCGGGTGTTTGGATATATAAATCTTTGTAATATTTAAGCAATTCTTGGTATAAGCGCTCAAAAACGCGATAATCTCGCTTTCCGTTGCCATCACTCATGGTAGACTTTGCGGGGCTTTGTTGCAGGTCTAGATCTTTAATCGTTTCGGGGGTTAAACCTAGGCCCATCGTTATCTCTCGTAGGGATAAGCATTTGTTTAACTGTCCGAACAATAGCGCAACTAACTGGTCGTAAGTTTTATAAGATGAACAATGTTTGTCTGACTTGTAAATATCAAGAGGTTTAAAACCTCGAAGTTCATATCGTAAGGTTTGCAACCCGCCAACACATTCCCCCCTATCGCTTTGTTAATCTTTTTCACCCTCAAATGGTGGGTAAACAAAGTTGTGACATTCGACATATAATTAAACAATTGTAATACGGTTTTTTCAAGATATAGAAATAAGCCTGGTTGGTTGCTAAAATGTCAGGCAGCATTGCCATTAAAAGGTTTTGCAAATCGCCAGGGTAAGTGTGCTCTCTGCTTATTCCTGTTTTAAAACGAAGATTTATTTTGTTTAATTCGATATGTATCAAATCTATTTTTCCCTAACCCAAAAGGGGATTTAAGCGTGTTCCCGTTTTGAGGTTAGGCGAAAAAAGTTAGCTAAGTAACATTTCCCAATTTTGTTGTGTGTTTTAAAATCATGTTTCGTAAAAGTGGGTCTTCAACAAAAGACACATTTATTTAACATTTGTAAACATTAGGGTTATTATTTTATCTGTAAGGATATGTATTAAAACAGCATCAGATAAATAGCTTATCGTAAAAATAATAATCAGTTAATACAACCCTACTTATTTTTATCTCGAATTAAAAATATAACTTATTTAACATGAAAAAAATCTTATTATCAACGTTACTAATTCTTGTTGCATCTACTTATTATGATGCAAAAGCACAATCTACTTTCAAACTTCAACTTTTACACAGTTCGGATGGTGAAGGTGGCTCAAACAATATGGCCAATTTCGCTGCTGTATTTGAAAAATTGGAGAGCCAGTATCCAAATACAATCAAAATATCATCTGGAGACAATTGGATTCCCGGTCCTTTTTTTAATGCTTCGGGCGACAGAACTCCAATCGAACCAACTTTAAGAAATGTGTACAATTCACACTTTGGTTCTAGTTCAAGTAATTCATTAAGAACAAGTATTGGAAGAATTGATGTTTCAGTGCTAAATTTATTAAAATATAATGCAGCTACTTTTGGTAATCATGAGTTTGATGCTGGTACTAGCGTTGTAGCCGAAATTGTTGGTTACGAATTAAGCGGTACGGATAGAAGATGGGCTGGTGCTCAGTTCCCTTATTTAAGTGCAAATTTAGATTTTAGTGGAGATGCTGCTTTAGCTCCTTTGTTTACAAATCAAATTCTACCTAGCACAGCTTACCTTTTAAGACCAGATACTATTACAGCCGCAGTTCCTAGAAGAAAAATTGCACCTGCTACTATAGTTACCATAAATGGCGAACGAATAGGTGTTATTGGTGCTACTACTCAAATACTAGAGTCTATTAGTTCGGTTGGTGGGGTTAAAGTTAGAGGTTCTAAAACCAATAATATGGCCGAATTGGCAGCTTTTTTGCAGCCATTTATTGATCAGATTATAGCTACAGGTGTAAATAAAATTATATTATCATCTCACTTACAGCAAATTGCTTTAGAAAAACAATTGGTAAGATTGCTACGTGGGGTTGATATTGTTATTGCTGGTGGTTCATCTACTTTGCTTGCCGATGCAAACGATGTATTAAGGGCTGGCGATGTAGCCGTTGATACTTATCCTTTAATTTCTCAAAATGCCGATAACGAGCCTGCCTTGGTTGTAAACGTAGACCAAGAATGGAAATATGTAGGTAGGTTAGTTGTTGATTTTAACGCTGCTGGTGTGTTAGATATCAGTAGCCTTAATTCTACAATCAACGGTGTTTATGCTACTACAGATGCCATGGTAACTTCGTTGCATGGAAGCCTTGCAACTGCTTTTGCAACAGGCACAAATGCGGCTCGTGTTAAAACATTGGTTGATGTGGTTAACAGTGTTATTGCAGCAAAAGATGGAAATATACTTGGTAAAACAAATGTGTTTTTGAATGGTAGAAGAACAGATGTTAGAACGCAGGAAACTAATTTAGGTAATATTTCTAATGATGCCAATATAGCTATTGCAAAACAGTATGATTCTTCGGTTTTGGTAGCAATTAAAAACGGTGGCGGAATTAGAACTTCAATTGGTGAAGTTAGAGTAAATCCAACAACAGCAATTTACGAAGAGTTGCCTCCACAAGCAAATTCATCAGTTGGGAAACAAATTGGTGACATTTCACAATTAGATGTTGAAAATTCGTTGAGATTTAACAATAGTCTTTCATTAGTTACTGTAACAGCTGCACAATTACTTCAATTATTAAACCATGGAGTGGCCGCAACTGTAGCTGGTGCAACACCAGGCCAGTTTGCACAAGTAGGTGGTATTTCTTACAGTTACAATACAGCCCTAGCTGCAGGAAGCAGAATCCGTAATGTTGCAATAATAGACAGTGCCGAAAATGTATTACAAATAATTGCAAAAGACGGAATTGTACAAGGCAATCCAGCAAGACCAATACGAGTAGTTACCCTAACCTTTTTGTTAACCGGAGGTGATGGTTATCCGTTTAATACTTTTATAACCGCCAATCCTACATTTGCCAATAGGGTTGATTTAGTTGTACCCGGAGCACCAAAAACTGGTAATGCTACTTTCACAGATAACGGTTCGGAACAAGATGCTTTAGCAGAATATTTAAAATTGAGATTTAACACTAACTCATATAAAGTTACTGATGCACCTATGGCTTTAGATAGGCGAATTCAGAACCTTGCCGTTAGAGCAGATAATGTATTTAGGTTACCTACTGTAAAAATAGTAACTCCAGCTCGCGATACTGTTTTGGATGCAGGAAATCCTATTACTTTAAGAGCTATAGCAAATAATGAAAATGGCGCAATTAAAAAGGTTGAGTTTTACAATTCAGGTAATTTGTTTTTAACTGATAGTATTGCCCCGTACGAATTTTCGAGTAACGGAGTTGGTGCAGGCAGATATTTAGTTACGGCTAAGGCTTTCAATAATAGTGGCAATAGCACAGTTTCTGATACTGTAAAAATTACGGTTACAGCCTGTACACCTGTCGGAAATATTACTGCTGAAGCATATTATAACATTCCAGGTAAATTTATTTCAAATCTTACAAGTAACTCTAATTATCCAAACAATCCAAGTATTACCGCTCAACTTCGCTCTTTAAATTATCAAAATATAGGTGATAACTACGGTGGAAGGTTGCGAGGGTATATTTGCGCACCAGAAACAGGTAATTATACTTTTTATATCGCAAGCAATGAGAACAGCGAACTTTATCTTAGTACAAATGACGCAGTTAGCAACAAAAGAAGAATTGCATATTTAAACTCTGATGTTAGTCCAAGAGCCTGGTTTACATTTTTTACTCAAAAATCAGTACAAATTTATTTACTAAAAGGAGCTAGGTATTATATAGAGGTTCTTCATAAAGAAAGCACAGGAGCCGATCATCTTTCTGTGGGATGGAGAATTCCAGGTACAAATACGGTTAACGTAATTTCAGGAAGTTTTCTTTCGCCTGTTTCAAATAGTATGAGTACTTCTTTAGGGTTTACCGAAGATGGTGGTCTTTTAAATCAATCACAACTAAACGCTAACTCAACAACAGATAAGTCATCAGTGTTAACAGTTTATCCTAACCCCTCATCAAGCAAAGCTGATTTAAGTTTTACTTTAGAAAATTCACTTTCTGAGGTTACAGTTGATATTTACGACCTTAGCGGAAATAAAATCATGAACGTGTACAAAGGTTCTGCAGAAGCTGGAAAAACGTATTCGTTTGTACTAAACACAGGTTTATTAAACGGAGGCGTATATATAGCTCGTTTGGTTGCCGGAAACGAAACTTACAGTTTTAAATTATTGAAACATTAAAAATTAAATAATTAAAAATTCCAATATGCTTGGCCTCAAAGCCAAGCATATTTTTTTTATAGATTTATCAAACAATCTAAATTTTATCAAACTTAATATCTGATATATTTTGCCAGCCTAAAACAGTATATTTTGTTCGGTTTTGGTTTTCATTTCCGCTATAAATCAAGGTCTTGTTTACACTTACTGGGGCAGCAATTTCTTCAAACCTGTCCATCTCTTTAAATAGGGCTGTGCTTAGGGTTTCGGTTGCTTTAATCTCGAATATAGAAAAACCATTTTGCTGTTTTGTTAACAAATCAACCTCATTTGCATTACTATCTTGCCAAAAATAATAGTCTTTGTGTAGGTAGCCATGGTGATTTTGCTTCTGATATTCGGCTACCATCATGTTTTCGAATATCTGCCCCTTTAACCTGTTTTCATTTATTTCATTGGCATTTCTAATACCCAATAAATAACTTAATAACCCGGTATCATAAAAATATAATTTTGGAGTTTTAACCAATCTTTTATTATAGTTTTCGTGATATGGCTGTAACATAAAAATTATATAACTGCTTTCTAAAATAGAAAGCCAAGCTTTAGCGGTATTATGTGAAATATTGCAATCGTTAGCCAAGGCACTATAATTTAATAATTGCCCTGCCCTACCTGCGCATAAACTTATAAATGTTCTAAATAATTTTAAATCTTTAATGTTTAATAATTCTGTAACATCTTTTTCGATATAGGTTTGAATGTAGTTGGTATAAAAAATAAAAGGTTTAA
The DNA here is from genome assembly GCA_013298995.1 of Sphingobacteriales bacterium. Taxonomy (GTDB): domain Bacteria; phylum Bacteroidota; class Bacteroidia; order Sphingobacteriales; family Sphingobacteriaceae; genus Pseudopedobacter. The sequence goes on from JAAFJW010000038.1 coordinate 6,102, forward strand.
TATCTCTATCAAAAATGGGTGGATAAAACCCTTTTACAGCCACTTTTGTGTAAGGGTTTTCTAATAAATTGTATTGTTTTAATTCGGTAAAATCAAAGGGAAGTAGTTTAAATAATGCCACTCGGCCTGCTAGTGTTTGGGTGATACTATTCATCAAATGAAAATTTTGAGAACCTGATAAGATGTATTGCCCCATTATTTTTGAGTCATCAACCTTGCCTTGTAAATAAGAAAACAGCTCAGGCACTCTTTGTACTTCATCTAAAATAACTTTATCGCTATATTGATTTAAAAAACCAACAGGGTCATCGGTTGCAAACGAACGTGTATTTAGATTTTCTAAACTTACATATTCATAGTCGTTAAAAAGTTGTTTTAACAGTGTTGTTTTACCCGACTGCCTAGGGCCAGTTATTGCCAATACTGGAAACTTGCTTTTCTGGCTTTCTATTATCGGCGCAATCTGTCTTGTAATAAACTCATTCATTTGATTTTGTTTAGCTTAGTGTTATCAATTTACAAATAAAATAAATTTTATTGACAAATTACATAAACTCTATTGCCAAATTACATAAACTCTATTGCCAAATTACATAAACTTTATTTACAAATTACATAAGCTATATTGCCAAATTACATAAATTTATAATTCCTATAAAATGCTTGCCCCGCTATCGCATTGTTAATTTTTTTTAGCATAAATGTGATAGTAAATGTATTTACCAACCGTATTATCTTAATTTCAATATTTTAAAACGTATCAAAATACATCAGCCCATATCCCCCAAATTACAACAAGCCTGCGTAACAATTATAGCATTGCCTGCGTTTTTTAAGTAATTTATAATAATAGCCTCTTCGGTTCCTTCAGCTAAAATTTGGTTTGCACCAATTTCAATCTCGGCAATAGTATTAAAGTTGGCTTCCGCCGATTTTTGCTTTACCAACACGTTTTTTAAAGCCACTGCCAAGCGGTTTTTTACACTTACCGTATTGCTTACGCCAAACAATACTTCGGGTTTGGTTTCTAAACCTACATTAAAAACATATTGTTCAACTTCTTCAAAATCAATATTTTGACAATTAATATACAGGCAACCATCACGTATACCAGTAACCTCGCCTACATACCTATGCCCCTCCGATACCGATTGTACTACCACTTCTCCCCTATTGTTTTCTTCGATAATAAAAGGGGTTTTAATATAATTTTTGCTATCGTCGGTTTTGGGGTAATACAAAAAATAGTTGCCTAAAAAATAACGTTTTACAATAGTTAAACTGGTTTTGGGGTTATTAATTTCGGGTATATTAGTAAGGTTTGGTTTTTCGATTAACCAATTTTTCCAATCTTTAAACGGAATTTCTAAAAAAACCAGCAATACATTTATTTTAATATACTTGGCACTGCCGCCCTGCCAATAACTTTGTAAGGTTTTGCCGCTTATCCAATTATATACACGGTAATCACCTAGGTTTTTTAAATAATTTATAAACCCAGTAACCGTGTTTAGCCTTAGTTTAAGTAATTGCATTTCTAAATGCTGCTTGCCTATAATTAAAAAGGTTTCTATTAAATCGGGGTTTTTTAGTACCTCCAAGGTAACTTTTTTGTTAATTATTTTAGCTATTGCATTAAAATGAGTTCGAGTTAAGGCATTTTTATCAATACCACAATCAACAGCAGCCAATAATGGCAATATTTGTGTATTATTTTCTATTTTATAAATTAATTTATTCAATAACATCTTAAAAAACTCTTTTTTTAACTCTATACGTAAAATAAAATATAAATAATTCGATATTTTTAATCAAAAAATATTTAGCCTGATAAAACATAACAAAAAACAACATATTTATAAACGTTTAAATAAAATCATCGTTTTGCTTTCATCAAATCATAAGCGTCAAACTTAAATAAAAATTTGTCTTACAATTGACCAAATTTAACAATCTATTAATCAACTATTAATTTTTTATTAAAAAAAAATATTTGACTTATATTTTAATACCTATTACTTTTTCATATTTATATTTTAAAAATATTAAGTATATTTATTTATAAAATTTTAACAATAATTAAACATATATGAATAATTTTTTACGAATTACCCTTTATGCTTCCTGTATTTTGCTTGGCATTTATAGTACTGCATTTGCACAAGACAGAGTTTTAAAAGGTACAGTTAAAGATGCCAAAGGCGAAACTGTCCCGGGCGCATCGGTATTACAAAAAGGTACTACTAAAGGTGCAAGCACCAATTTAGATGGCAATTTTACAATCACATTAAACGGGCCAAACCCCGAGATAGTAATTTCTTCTATCGGCTATGCCACAAAAATTATTAAAATCACCAACGAAACTGCTTTAGTGGTTATTTTACAAGAAAGCAGCAGTATGCTGAACGATGTAGTGGTGGTAGGTTATGGTACACAAAAAAAATCGAGCATTACTGGGGCAATTTCCAGTATTGGTAACAAAGATTTTAAAGACCAACCCGTGGCCAACCTTGCCCAAAGCATACAAGGTAAAGTAGCTGGTATATTGGTAAGTACGCCAAGCGGTACACCTGGTGCAGGTTTGTTGGTAAGTGTGCGTGGGGCAAGCAACCCTTTATATGTAGTTGATGGTATCCCTATGATAAGCGAGAGTAACTCATCTTTAGCTACATCATACACTACCGATGGTACCGTAAATGGCAAAGGACAAAACATAAGTTCGATAGCAGATATAAACCCAGATGATATACAATCGATGGAAATTTTAAAAGATGCATCGGCAGCGGCAATATATGGGGCTAGGGCAGCAAATGGCGTAGTTTTAATTACCACCAAGCGTGGTTTAAACGGTAAAACCGAGTTCAGCTTCGATAGTTATACAGGTATGCAAAACGTATCTCGTAAAATTCCGTTTTTAGATAGCAATGGTTTTGTAGAACTACAAGAAGATGCCCGAGCGCAAGATTTAAGAAAATACAACCAAGACCCAACTGTTTTTGGTGCAGATTTCGACCCTTCGGTTTTAACCAACCCATTGCCTGCCAGCTGGCGTACAGGTGTAAACACCAATTGGTTAAATGAAGTTTTTCAATCGGCACCTATAAACAATATGCAAATATCGGCCCGTGGGGGTAGCGAAAAAACAAAGTTTTTTGTATCGGGCAATTACTTTAACCAACAAGGTATTGTAATCGAAAATTTTTATAAACGAGCATCGTTCCGTTTTAATTTAGAAAACAAAGTGAGCGATAGGGTAACCATTGGTACCAACTCATCGTTTACTTATGGTCGTACACGCCGTAGCTTTAACGATAATACTTATACAGGCGTAGTAACCAATGCCATTGGTGCATCGCCACTAATGCCAGTTTACAATCCCGATGGCTCTTACGCTGATTATAGCAACTACCAAGCCAGTTGGTTAAGCGATAATCCCGTAAAATCTGCCAAAGAAATAAAAGCCTTTACCAATAATTACCGCTTTTTGGGTAGCGTATTTGCCGAGATTGCGTTAGTTAAAGATTTAAAATTTAGATCATCGTTTAGCACCGATTATAGCAGCGTATTAGACGACCAATTTTTTTCGCCCATCACCTCAGATGCTGTTGCAGTAAGTGGCAAGGCCTTAAAAGGTAGTTATAACAGCCTTACTTGGGTAAACGAAAATATTTTAACCCTCCAAAAAACTTTTAACGAAGTACATAGCCTAAATTTATTAGGTGGTTTTACGGCACAGGCATCACAATACGAAAAATCTTCTGTTTCGGCACAGGGCTTTCCAAAGGGCTCGGGCTTAAGTAATTTATCTAGCGCATCAACCATTAACTATGCCCCTAGCGATGTATTTGGCTGGGGTTTAGCTTCTTTTTTAGGTAGAGCAAATTATGCTTACGACGATAAATACTTATTATCGGTAAGTGCAAGGTACGATGGTTCTTCTAGGTTTGCACCAGGTAACCAGTGGGGTTTGTTCCCTGCAATGTCGGCAGGTTGGGTAATTAGCAAAGAAAACTTTTTAGCACAATCGCAAGTACTAACCAATTTAAAATTAAGGTTTAGTTATGGCTTAAGTGGCGACCAAGAAATTGGCGATTTTCAATACAAAAGTTATTGGAAACCATCTCGCTACGATGGCATTCCAGGTTTACAACCTCGTAATACTGGTAACCTAAACTTAACATGGCAACGCAACACAATGCTAAATGCAGGTATCGATTTTGAATTATACAACGGCAAATTAAGCGGAAGTATCGAAGCTTTTAAAGGTAACCGAACACGTTTATTAAACCAAGCACCACTACCCTCAACCTCTGGCTTTAACGATTATACCAAAAACTCTGGCAATATAGAAAACAGCGGTATTGAGTTTTCCTTAGGCGCAACCCCTATTAAAACCAATGATTTTACATGGGCAAGTAATTTTAACATTAGCTACATACGTAGCAAAATTATTTCTTTAGATTCTGATAACCAATTAATAAGCCCTTATACAGATTTATTTAACACCCATATTTTAAAAGTAGGCGAACAAGTTGGCTCGTTTTATGGCTACAAATTTTTAGGGGTAAATACCCAAACTGGCGACCCAATGTATAGTGACGAGCAGCAAATTTTAGGTAAAGCTACCCCCGATTATTTTGGCGGCTGGAGCAATAATTTTAAATACAAAGCTTGGGATTTGGCAGTAGCCACACAGTTTAGCATTGGAAACCAAGTATATAATTTAATAAGAGCCACTTACCAAACCTTAGGCTATACCGATGGTGGCTTAGATGAATTTAATAACTTGCAACAAGTTTATGCCAACAATGCCACCATAGTAAATAAACGCTGGCGCAACCCAGGCGATGTTACCGATATACCAAGGGCATCAATGATGACAGACCAATACCGCCAAGCATCGTCACAGTTTATAGAAGATGCCTCGTTTTTACGAATACGAACCGTAAGTTTTGGTTATACCATTAAGCCAAAAAGTAAAAAAAGTTTTTCGTCTTTACGTTTATACGCCGAGGCTCAAAACCTATATACATTTACCAAATACTACGGTTTCGATCCCGATGTGAGTTCAACTGGCGGCGGCTCGCCTAGCACAGCAGGTATTGATTATGCCGCTTACCCACAAGCCCGTACATTTTTATTTGGTATCAATTTTAAATTTTAATTCTCACACATTATGAAAATATATAAAATAGCCCTATTGTTTTTGGTGTTAATTTCTACCATATCTTGTAAAAAATTCTTGGATATAAAATCGCAAAGCGAGCAAGATGAAGATGAAGTTTTTACTACAGTTGATGGTTTGCGTAATGCCCGTATAGGTATGTACAGCAGTTTACAAAGTCGTGATTATTACGGTGGTGTTTACCCACTTTTGGCCGAAGCTTACAGCGATAACGGTTCTACTGGCGGTTACGATGTAAGCGACCTAGATAGTATTAAAAATAGAAATGTTATCCCCAATAACTTGTATATTAAAGGTATTTCGGTTGCTATTTACCATAGTATTTATACCGCTAATAAAATTTTAGAAAATGCAGATAAAATTGCAGGTGTTGATGAAACCGAACTAAAAAACATAAAAGGCGAAGCCTATTTTGTACGGGCTTTAGCCGAGTTTGACTTACTGCGTATGTTTGGCCAGCACTGGGATTTAACATCGCCCTATGGCATATCAATAAAAACCACTACAGCCAACCCAACACAAATTATTGCCCGAAGTAGCGTACAAGCAACCTACAATCAAATAATTGATGATTTAAAACAAGCGGAAAGTTTAAATATAGTAAATAAAGAACCTTTTAAGTGCCAATATGTATCCAGTTATGCAATAAAAGCTTTATTAGCAAGAGTATATCTTTACACTAAAGACTTTGAAAAAGCAAGTGCATACGCAAGCGAAGTTATTGCTAATAGTGTAGATTTTGTGCTTTTAGGATCTTCAAACCTCGATAAAATTTACACTACAAAAAACACCAAAGAAAGCATTTTTGAACTAAAATTCACCTCACAAAACCAAAGTTTTTACAATGGCTTTACCTATAGCCGTAGCGATGCTTTGCGTAGCGATGTACAGTTTTTAGCTTCCGAAAACTTAAAAACATTTTTTGAAAGTCGCACAAATGATTTTAGAGCCAATTTTGTAGATTATGTAGATGTTGATGTGAGTATTCAACCCGACGGCCGTACCCAAAAATACCGTGGCGAAGAGACCCGAGATAATGCCGCCTACATATTACGCTTGGCCGAAATGTATTTGATACGGGCCGAAGCATTAGGCTTAGCGGGTGGTGGCCTTACCGACCTTAACCTCATTAGAGAAAACCGTGGAATGGCACCAATTTTAATTGCCGATGTACCAGATAACGCCGCTTTTGCACAAGCCATTGCCGACGAACGCCGAGCCGAATTAAACTTTGAAAGTAGCCGTTTATTTGATTTAGCCCGCACACAAACCGTTGAAAGCGTGTTAGGTGCAAGTGTTAACCCAATTATGCCCATACCACTAAACGATATTATGCTTGGTAACGGTATTATAAAGCAAAACCCAGGCTATTAAAAACACCAATAACACCAATAAATGGCACATAGCCCATTAAAATATGTATTACAAGCCGCTTTCGCTGATGCCTTTAAAAAGCATCAGCAAAAAAGTGGCTTGCCAAATTTTGATAAAAGCCGAAGAAACTTTATTAAAAATACAGGCTTGCTGGCCACTTCGGGCTTGCTTCTCCCCTCTTTTTCTAAAGCTTTCGCCAATGATTTTAACGCACACAAAACCATTGCCATTATTGGTGGAGGCATAGCGGGTTTAAACGCTGCTTACCAGTTAAAAAAACAAGGCATTAATGCCACCGTTTACGAAGCCGCAAACCGTACAGGTGGCCGAATGTTTACTATAAGAAATACATTTGGAGACGGCATAACTACCGATTTGGGTGGCGAGTTTGTAGATACCAACCACCAAGATATTTTAGATTTAGCCAAAGAATTTAACGTCGATTTTTACGATTTACGTAAAGATGATTTAATAAACGGAAGTTTTTATTTTGAAGGTAAACATTACACCAACAAAGAATTAAAAACAGCAATTAAACCATTTGTAGCAAAAATAAGCAAAGATGTAAAAAGTTTACCTGATATTATTAACTACACAACAGGGCACTTATTTAAACACCTCGACCAACAATCGGTAACTACTTATTTAACTAATTTAGGCATATCGGGTTGGTTGCTCAATTTTTTATGTTTAATTATTACACACGAATATGGCATGGAAGCATCCGAGCAATCGGCAATAAATTTTTTAATCATGTTTACCGACCCGGATGAAGAAGTTTACGATTTATTTGGCCCCGAACACGAAGTTTTAAAAATTAAGGGGGGTAGCCAGGCCCTAACAAATAAATTACACCATCATCTTAAAAACCAAGTGAGGCTTAACTACACACTAACAAAAATTAGCCAAACAAACAACAAATACAATTTGGTTTTTAAAAACAAAACTGTAACACAACATATTACAGCCGATTATGTAATTTTGGCTATCCCTTTTTCTATTTTACGCTCAATTGATATTGATGTTTCACTCCCGCCCGAAAAACTAAACTGTATAAGCCAATTAGGCTATGGCAACAGTAGTAAATTTATTATGGGTTTCAACACTAAACCATGGCGTACAGCAAAAAAAACAGGGCAAACCTATACCAATTTATCGTTTGGTTGCGCATGGGATAGTAGCCGTATGCAATCAGAAACAGCTGGAAGTTTAACCGTTTTTGGTGGCGGCAATATGGTAAAACATTTATGCGAAACACCCGCTTTAGCATTATCAAATCAATATTTAAATGATTTAGAAATAATATATCCAAATTCTAAAAATGCATATAACCAAAAAAATGTAAAATTTTGTTGGCCACAAAATCCGCACAGCAAAGCTGCATACAGCAGTTTTAAAACTGGGCAATGGAGCACTTTGGCAGGATGGGAAATTGCACCCGTAGGCAACCTGTTTTTTGCTGGCGAACATTGCAGTTTAGATTTTCAAGGTTATATGAACGGTGCTGCCGAAACAGGCAGAATTGCTGCCCAAAACATCATACAAATTATACAAAATCAAACCATCAAAAAATAAGAAAATGCTACACAGCAAATCAAGCGAACTACTAGAACGTAGAAAAAAATACGTACCCAATGCCATTGGTATTTTTAACCCGTCAACGGCAACAAGTGCCAACGGTGCCATCATAATTGATGCCGACGGCAACGAAATGATAGATTTTGCAGGCGGTATTGGCGTTGTAAATGCTGGCCATTGCCCGCCAAGCGTGGTAACTGCCATACAAAAACAAGCCGAAAAAATGTTGCATTGCAGCTTTAACGTTGCCACCTACGATTGGTATTTACAGCTTGCCGAAAAACTGGCCACCATTTTCCCTCACGGCAATCATACCAAAGTAATGCTTACCAATTCGGGAGCCGAAAGCGTAGAAAATGCCATAAAAATTGCCCGCCAAGCTACGGGTAGGCCAGCCATTATTTGTTTCGAAAATGGTTTCCACGGACGAACAATGATGGCCATGACACTAACCTCAAAGGTAGGTTACAAACAAGGTTGCGGCCCTTTTTCCCCCGAAGTTTACCGTGTGCCTTTCCCCGATATTTATAAACAAAGCGGCAATTTAAACGAAAACGATTTTGCCGATTTACACCTACGCAACCTAGAAGCGTATTTTAACACCTTTGTAGCTGCCCAGCAAGTGGCCGCCATTATTGTAGAACCCGTACAAGGCGAAGGTGGCTTTACCGTTTTGCCTAAAAAATACCTACAAGGTTTGCGCACTATTTGCGATAAATACGGCATACTTTTAATTTTAGATGAAGTGCAAAGTGGTTTTGGCCGTACCGGCAAATGGGCAGCTTATGAACATTTTGGCGTTACGCCCGACCTATCCACTTGGGCAAAATCTATGGGTAGCGGTATGCCCATTGGCTGCGTAATTGGCAAAGCACATATAATGGATGCCTGCCAACCATCAACCATTGGCGGTACTTACCCCGGCAACCCCGTTTGTTGCGCTGCCGCTTTGGCAACCATCGAGTTAATGGAAAAAATTGATATTAATGCCATTGGCACCAAAGTTGGCGAAATTGTTTTGGATCGCTTTATGCAGATGAAACAAAAATTTACCGCCATTGGCGATGTGCGTGGCTTGGGCGCAATGCTGGCTTTTGAGCTCGTAAAAAACAACAATCCTTTTGAGCCCGATGGCGATTTATGTAAAAAACTAATTGCTTACTGTGCCGCAAATGGTCTTATTGTTATCAGCGCAGGCGTAAACGGTAACTGCATTCGCATATTAAGTCCCTTAGTGATAAGTGAAGAATTATTGAACAAAGGTTTAGATATTATTGAAGCTGGCCTAAGCCAATTAACCTCATAAAATACTATGAAACAGCAATTTATTAACGGAAAGTTTGTTGATGCTTTAGATAAACAAGCCTTTGATGTGCTAAACCCCGCCACCGAAGAGTTGGTGAGTTTGGTAAGTTTTGGCAACGATAAAGATTGCCTTTTGGCGATTGATGCCGCACACCTTGCTTTTGCAACTTGGAGCAAAACCACGCCTTACCAACGGGCTGAGATTTTAAAAAAAGCAGCCAATAACATCCGTGAAAACGTAGAAGCCATTGCACATACCATGGTTTTAGAAAGCGGCAAACCCCTACCCGAAGCCAAAGGCGAAATTGCTGTTGCTGCCAACCTATTTGAGTGGTACGCCGAAGAAGCCAAACGCAGTTACGGCAAGGTAATACCTACCAACCGTATTGATAAACGCAGCAGCGTAATTTACCAACCAATGGGTGTTATTGGTGTTATTACCGCTTGGAACTTTCCAGCTTATAACCCAGCAAGGGCTTGGGCGGCAGCATTGGCTGCGGGCTGTACCGTGGTGGCAAAGCCCGCCGAAGACACACCTTTAACAGCCTACCACCTAGCCGAAGCATTGGTAAATGCAGGCTTGCCAAACGGGGTTTTAAATATTGTATTGGGCAATGCGCCAGCTATTGGGCAGGCAATGTTACACCATCCACAGCTAAAAAAAATAAGTTTTACAGGCAGCACCCGAGTGGGTAAGCTATTGATGGATGGCGCATCAAAAACACATACCAAGCTATCGTTAGAGTTGGGAGGCAATGCCCCTGTTTTAATTTTTGATGATATAGACGTAGATGCCGTGGCCAAAGCGGCTGCCATTTCAAGGTTTCGTAACAATGGGCAAGTGTGTACATCGGCGCAAAGATTTTATGTACATAAAAATATTTTTGAGGAATTTAAAATATTGATTACCAAATATGTATCAGCAATTAAAGTAGGTAATGGTTTTGATGATGGCATAAACGTAGGTCCATTAATTACCCAAAAACAGCAAGCTAGTGTATTGTCTTTGCTAGAAAAAGCCAAAGAAGAAGGAGCCGAAATTTTAACAGGAGGCAACATTCCGCCGCAGTTTAGCAAAGGCTATTTTTTACAACCTTGTGTGGTAGCTGGCTTAACACAAGCATCCGCATTAGCGCAAAATGAAATTTTTGGCCCTATTTTGCCTCTTTTCTCTTTCGAGGATTTAGACGATGCCATTGCCAAAGCCAACGATACAGCGTACGGCTTGGCTTCTTACATTTTTACCAATAATTTAAAAACCGCTACCCTTGCTTCCGAAAGGTTAGAATTTGGCATTGTAGGCATTAACGAATGGGCACCCCACGGCACCGAATCGCCTTTTGGCGGATGGAAACAAAGCGGCCAAGGCCACGAAAGCGGCAGCGAAGGATTATTTGAATATTTAGAAAAAAAGTTGATAAGTGTGGGTTTGTCATTCTGAACGAAGTGAAGAATCTATAAAACATTTTAAAGAGACTCTTCACTTCGTTCAGAGTGACATAAAAGGAAGTCTTCGCTCTAAAGCGAAGCCTTCCTTTTAAAACGGAGAAAAAAGATGCCATCGCTTAAAGCGATGGCATCCCTAAAATATTTTTCCCGTGTTTGATATTAAAAAAGGAAGGCTTCGCTTAGAGCGAAGACTTCCTAGTAAAACGAAAAAATTAAAACCATAAAATATGCCATACGGAGCACTCGCATTAATACCCCCATTAGTAGTTATCTTACTTGCTATAAAATTACGGGCATCGTTCGAGGCCTTGTTAATTGGCTGTGTGGTAGGGTTTATGATTATTGGCTACTACGAACACACCAACTTCTTTACCAACTTAATACAAACCTTGTATAAAGTAATGAAAGACGAAAGTACCGTTTGGGTAATATTGGTTTGCGGTTTATATGGCTCTTTAATTTGCCTAATGGTGCGCAGTGGCGGGGCGGTAAAATTTGGCGAAGATATGTTGCGTTACATCAAAACCAAACGTGTAGCATTGTTTGGCACTTGGTTTTTAGGGCTTTTTATTTTTTTAGACGATTACCTAAGCGCATTAACCGTGGGCGTAACAATGAAAAAAATTACCGACCATTTTAAAATCCCTCGCGAATATTTGGCCTATATTGTAAACACCACCGCCGCCCCTTGGTGCGTAATTGTGCCACTATCTACCTGGACATTATTTGTAGCCGCAATTCTCGAAAAATCTCATTTTGTAGCTGCTGGGCAGGGGGCGCATACCTATCTTTCCATTATCCCATTTGTAGCTTACAGTTGGGTTTCGGTATTGCTAATTCCACTGTTTATACTAGGCGTTTTTCCGCATTTTAAAAGGTTAAAATTGGCACACATTAGGGCCGAAGAAACTGGCGAAACCATCCCGCAAGGCCCAAAAATGGCTGGCGTAGCAATGGAGCATTACAATCCCAACCAAAAATCTAGTTCGCTATATTTTATACTGCCCATTTTAGTAACTCTAGGCTTTACATTTTATATGGATTACGATGCGCTAAAAGGCGTTATTGTAGGCATATTTTTTACGTTTGTGTATTATCTCATCAAAAAACTAGGTACTTTTCAGCAACTTAGCGAAACCATTTTTACAGGCTTTAACAGTATGGTTTACGCCTTGGCTTTGGTAGTTGTTAGTTATGTTTTAAAAGAAGTAGGCGATAAAATGGGTTTAACCACCTACGTAATTGAGGGCGTAAAACCATTGATAAGCAAAGAGTTATTACCGCTAATTATTTTTGCGGCTATATCTTTAATATGCTATACCACAGGTTCGTCGTGGGGTGTGTATGCGGTAGTTATTCCCATTGTTATTCCGCTGGCGCAAAGTTTGGGCGCACACGTATTTATGAGCATTGGGGCGGTTATAAGTGCGGGCGTATTTGGCTCTAACGCTTGCTTATACAGCGATGCCACCATTTTAACCTCCCAAAGTACCGAGGTAAACAACCTTAAACATTCGTTTTCGCAATTGCCTTATGCGCTAACAGCCTTTGTTATATCTGGAATTATTTATGTGATTTTGGGCTACACTTTATCTTAAAACAAAATGATTAATACTACTTTTACATACCATCAATTATTACCTAACGGTTTGTTAATATGCAACTTATTGCCCGAACACGCCAACAGGTTAGAGGCATTACAACGTATTGTTTTTCCATCGTTAGCCGAAGACGAATTGATACTGGCCAAACATTATTTGCACCATTATAAAATATTTGCCGAAGGGCAATTTGTAATTTTAGATGGCGATGAAGTGGTGGGAATGACCACCACAATGCGTTGCAATTTTGATTTTGATAACCACCACCATACGTTTAAAGAAACCATAGCTGGCGGTTGGATGTATAACCACGAACCCGATGGCCAATGGCTTTACGGTTTAGATGTGGGCGTACACCCCAATTACCGTGGCAAAGGCTTAGCTCGCGAATTGTACCGAGCCCGCCAAACTTTAGCCCTACATTTAGGGCTTAAAGGCCAGCTAACGGTGGGTTTAATGAACGGATTTGGTGCCGTAAGTAATCAAATTACTGCCCAAGAATATTACCAACAACTGCTAGCAGGCGAACGTAGCGACCCTACTTTGGGGCCTCAACTAAAAATCGGCTTTAAGCCATTAGATTTAATTAAAGATTACGTAAACGACCCATCGTGTGGCAACTATGGCGTTTTATTACAACTAGATATTCATACTATTATTTAAAAATTATGTCGCACATACAATTAAAAACAGCATTACCAGGCCCAAAAGCCCAATTAATTTTAGAAAGAAGAAAAAACGCCTTACCAGCTGGTTTGGCAAAATCCACGGAAGTGGTAGTTGATAAAGCCTTAGGCGCTTTAGTTTGGGATATAGATGGAAACCAACTGATTGATTTAGCAGGCGGAATTGGAATGATAAACGTAGGCCACAGCCACCCAAAAGTAGTTGCTGCCATAAAAGCCCAAGCCGATAAATATCTGCATACCTGTGCTTTAGTAACCACGATGGAGCCTTATATTGATTTAGCCGAATTACTAAACAGTTTAACCCCAGGCAATTTTGCTAAAAAAACCTTGTTGGCAAGCTCGGGTTCCGAAGCGGTAGAAAACGCCATTAACGTATCAAAATATTATACCAAACGTAATGCGGTTTTGTGTTTCGAGGGGGCGTATCACGGGCGTACCTTGCTTACGCTGAGTTTAACCAGTAAATATGCCTTGTTTAAAAAAGGAATGGGCTCGTTTGTGTCGGATATTTACCGCATACCTGCACCCAATTTGTATCGCAAAATTGCTGGGATGACGGATGAAGAATACATCAACTATTTTATAAAACAGTTGGATATTGCTTTTATATCGCAAGTTGACCCCGAATCTTTAGCTGCAATCATCATCGAACCTATTATGGGTGAAGGCGGTTTTATACAAATGCCTAAAGCCTACCTCCAAAAAATTAGGGAGGTATGCGATAAATACGGCATTGTAATGATAGCCGACGAAATACAATGCGGTGCCGCCCGTACAGGTAAATTTTTTGCCATTGAGCATGCTGGCGTAGTGCCCGACATTGTGGTAAGTGCAAAATCTATTGGTGCTGGTATGCCCATTAGTGCAACTACTGGCAGGGCCGAAATTATGGACGCACCACATTTGGGCGGCGTAGGCGGCACTTATGGCGGTAACCCTTTGGCTTGTGTAGCCGCCATTGAAGCCATAAATATTTTAAAAAGTGAGGAATTTTTAACCCAAGTAAACCATTTGGGCAACATTATACAAACTACTTTAGAAAGCTGGAAACAAAAATACCCAATCATAGGCGATGTACGTGGCATTGGTGCAATGCGCTTAATTGAATTTGTAAAAGACCGCAACAGCAAAGACCCCGACCCCGAAATTACCCTCGAAATTATTAAAGATGCCGTAAGCAAAGGTTTAATTATGATACGAGCAGGTTTGTTTAGCAATTGCTTACGTTTATTGCCACCTGTGGTAATTACTGATGAGCAAATTGTGGAGGCTTTGAGTGTGCTGGAAGGAGCGATTGAGAGGGCGTGTTTTAAAATTAAAAATTAAAAACAGTCGTTTAATATAGACATCCCAAGTTTTTAAAACTTGGGATGTCTATAATAAAGTAAGAAGTACCCCTACACATCCTCATACAATTTAAAAAACTCGCTTATATCTACTTGTAAGGCATTGCATAAAATAAAAATAGTAGATAATTTAGCATCAACTTTACCAGCCTCTATTCGCACAATTTGTGATTTTTCTATTTCTGCCAACGTAGCTAGCTTTTGCATAGATAGTTTACGCTGAGTGCGTAAAGTTTTTAAAATTTTACCTATATTTTTTGATATTGCTACCTTATCAACCATTAACCAAAAATGGTATGGTTTAAAATACTTTACGGAGGCTTGTGAGCCTCCTTTTGTTTTTGTAGTTTAGCGATAAGAATATTTCAATTTTAGAAAAAATTTTTTAAAATATATTTACAGGTTTGATAACTTAGCAATTAGTTAAAATATTTAATACGCTAAATTACTTTTAACTTATTTATCTAAGTACATGACAAAAACTTTAAAGCGGCTATATCTACCTTACTATAAGTGTTTAAGAACAAATTATTTAATGCATCTAATCCATTTTTAAAAATACTTTTAGCTTTTCTACCATGTTTTTTAAT
>JAAFJW010000039.1 GCA_013298995.1 Sphingobacteriales bacterium
CAAACGAACAAATAAAAATTGTTGAAGATAAATTGAACAACAGACCAAGAAAAAGATTTGGTTTCTTAAGCCCAAATCAAGTATATTCACATGCATTAACTAATAACGGAAAAGTTGCATTTATTACTTGAATCCGCCTACTAATAAAACATTTAATTATCTAAATAATAAATTATATGCTTGCTATACATCCGCAATACATTACCAATTCTACGGGAGAAAAAATATCTGCCATACTTCCCATCAAAGAATTTAAAACTATTTTGGAAGAACTAGAAGATTTGGAAGACATTAAATTGTACGACGAAAGTAAAAACGACCGCTCGCCCGCCATTACCAAAAGCAAGGCAATGGCTATGATTGAGGCTGAAAGAAAAAAATTGGGCAAATAATGTACGAACTCCAATACAAGAAAAAGGCAATTAAGGCCCTCGCCAAAATTAACGACCCTTATTATTCTTCCATTTATTGTCTATTATATTGTAAACAAAACGGTTTATTTTATCAATTCTACGAGACCATTTACCTGATAATCTATACTTTAAAGGTTCTGGGTTACCCAATCCTTGGTATGGGTTTAAAATAATAGCATTTTTGAGTTCAATAATTAGTTCTTGAACTTTTATATTTTTAGTTTTTTTCCAATATTCAATGTGTTTTTGAGCTTGTTCAGAAATTACTATTTCCATAAACTATCAAATTCATCTGATGTTAATTTAGCTCCTTTACCCGCATTAATTTCTTTTTCGGCTTCTAAAACCATATTTACAAAGGCATCGTTATAAGGCTTTTCTTTTGTGGTAACCTCAAACTTTATTTTTAATGCTTTAAAAAAAGCCTTTACAACCTCCAATTGCTCGGTACTGGTTGGGTGCGCTATTAAGGTATTTTCTACTTGCATTTTTTTAATTTTAAACAAATATACATAACACAAGTGTTTTTACAAACCCGCACTTCCACGTATAACGCTCTTCGTGGTTTGCAACCTCAAAAAAAAGACTTTATTTTAGTCGAAAACTAAAATTCATTTGTTAATTCATAGTGTTACTGCGTGAACACTACTAACAAGGGTGAGGCCACGCACCAAGGCAATGAAATAGATGTGAAAAGTTAATTTTTTAGCTTAAATATAAATCTAATTTGATGCCATAAACATCCAATTAGAGATAAACAGCATTAAAAATGAGTTGGATACCATTGCAGAACGAAAACCTAATAACCAGAGTTTGATTATTAAATATATTATAATTAACTGTAAATCAATGATATTAACGAGTTTAATGCATTAACAACGGTAGCTACCTGCCTACGCAGGCAGGCATCCTTTTTCCCCCTAACCTCCAAAGGGGGAACAGGCATTTAATCTCCCCTTCGGGGGTTAGGGGGAAAAAGATACAGCCCTTCCTTTGTCAGGGTAAACTCCAAGCGTGTCAAAACGCCCTAATAATCACAAAAACAATATTTATTAATCGAACTCGGGTTATTACCCTTATTTAAAATATTTATTTGCACCCAAACTTTAGTTACTATTATTTTATATTTGCAACAAAGGGCGTAAAATTGTCCTGTTAATTTTTAATTATGGAAAACAAAAAAGTTGCCCTACTTATTTTAGATGGCTGGGGATTTGGTAAAAACGATGCTTCGAATGCGGTGCTTGCCGCCAATACCCCTTTTTTTGATTATTGTTTAGCAAATTATCCAAATGCTACATTGCAGGCCTCGGGCGAATACGTGGGCCTACCCGAAGGGCAAATGGGCAACTCCGAAGTAGGCCATATAAATTTAGGTGCTGGCCGTGTGGTTTACCAAGAACTTGGCAGGATAAATAAAGCTGTTAAAGATGGTGATTTTAACACCAACCCTGTACTACAAAACGCATTTGCTTACGCCCTTGCCAACAATAAAAAAGTACATTTTATAGGCCTAGTAAGCGATGGTGGCGTACATTCGCACACAGCGCACTTGCGTGGATTGTGTACCGCTGCCGTAAATGCTGGCCTACAAAAAGTGTTTATACACGCTTTTTTAGATGGCCGCGATACCGACCCCAACTCGGGTTTAGGATATATAGAAACCCTACAAACCAATATCAAAAACACACCAGTAAAAATAGCTACCGCCATTGGCCGCTATTACGCCATGGACCGCGATAACCGCTGGGAACGTGTACAATTAGCTTACGATGTGATGGTTAAAGGAACTGGCGAAGCCACTAGCAATATTGCCCAATCTATAAAAACATCGTACCAAAATAACATTACCGACGAATTTATAAAACCCATAGTAGCCAACAGCGATGGACTGATAGAAGCAGGCGATGTAGTAATATGCTTTAATTTTAGAACCGACCGTGGCCGAGAAATTACCATCGCCTTAACACAAAAAGATTTCCCCGAATACCAAATGAAGAAACTACCACTTCATTACATCACCATGACCACCTACGACGAAACTTTTAACAACGTAAACGTAATATTTACCAAAGACGATTTAAAAAACACCTTAGGCGAGGTATTGGAGCTAAACCATAAAAACCAAATTCGTATTGCCGAAACCGAAAAATACCCACATGTAACTTTTTTCTTCTCGGGAGGGCGAGAAAAAGAGTTTACGAACGAGCAAAGAATAATGATACCATCGCCCAAAGTGGCTACTTACGATATGCAGCCCGAAATGAGTGCCGCTGGAATAAGAGATGCCATAATCCCCGAAATACAAAAAGGCTGGGCCGATTTTATATGCCTAAACTTTGCCAACCCCGATATGGTAGGCCATACTGGTGTGTTTAGTGCCGTGGTAAAAGCCGTAGAAACCGTAGATGCCTGCGTAAAAGCAGTGGTAGAAACTGGGCAAAAAAACGGATATTCGTTTATTATAATTGCCGACCATGGCAATGCCGATTATATGATAAACGCCGATGGAACAGCCAATACAGCACACACTACAAACCTGGTTCCCTGTATTTTAATTGATAAAGAGTACAAGCAAGTTAAAGATGGTAAACTAGGCGATATTGCCCCCACTATTTTAAAAATGATGCACATTACAGCACCAGCCGAAATGAGTGGAAATGTGTTGGTTTAAAATGAATTTCTACCGTTTTTTTGTAATTATAATTATTATTCCCCTTTGCGGGGGATGCCTTAAAAGCACCACAAAAAACACAAAGCCCGAAATATATTATTTTGATATAAAAACTTTTTTTAACAACGAAAGCTACAGATTAACCAAAGCCAATAAAGCAATAAAAAAAACGGTATGGCTAAATAATAAACCCGAAAAAAGGAATATTAAAATTACAAATTGGGCAACCGAATTTTCATTATTTACTAAATCGGATATTAATAAAACCGCTTGGCAAAACAGCTACCGTAAAGATAGTACAGCCAATAAAGTTACATACACCGCCAAGTTTTCGGATTTAAAAACCCGCAGCATCACCATTTATACCACAAACAAAAAAACTGTGCGTATAAAAATTATCAACCACCAAAAATATTATCTCTTTGAAAACTGGGAAACTTTATTGTATTGCCCAAATTCCTTTTACAAAATCGAAAAAAAACAAAAATTACTATTTTGGGATGCCGATGTGTATAAAGTAGTAGGATATTTTTAGCGGTGAATTTAAACCTAAAAGGTTTTTGTTAGAATAAGAAACTGGTTTGGGTATTGGCGAAGTCGAGGCATTCAAAGTACAAATGTTCTATTTAGCACAGATGCTCAATAGAATTACAAATGTTGAATTTAGCACTTCAGCCTCAATTTTGCCAATACCTTGTTAGCCGATCGCCTTTTTTTGTTAAGTTTAATTCTGTTTTATATTCTGCTTCTGGTTCACTTACAATAAACAAATCTTGATTTTTAGATTCTATGTCACAACCAATTTTTTGTTTGTAGTTAGCGAATACTTTTTTATTTTCTATTTCTAGCTTTCGATTTTTGCTGATGTTCAAAAACTCTTCTTCTTGGTCAATTCCTAAAAACCTTCTGCCTGATAACTTTGCTGCAATTCCAGTAGTGCTACTTCCTGTAAATGGGTCAAGTATCCAAGCATTTGGTTTTGTAGAAGCCAAAATTAAACGTGTCAAAACTGATAAAGGCTTTTGTGTTGGGTGTTTTCCACAAGACTTTTCCCAAGGTGCAATGGCTGGCAATTTCCAAACGTCTTTCATTTGTTTGTCGTTATTTAATTGCTTCATTAATTCATAGTTGTAATAATGAGGAGCTTTATCACTTTTCCTTGCCCAAATTATTTGTTCTGTTGAATAGGTAAAATATCGGCAAGAAAAATTTGGTGGTGGATTTGACTTTTCCCAAGTGATTACGTTTAGAATTTTAAAACCCAATTCATTCAAAATTTGTCCAACTGAAAAAATGTTGTGCATTGTACCGCTTATCCAAATTGTAGCATCTTCTTTCATTTTTTCTCTCGCCAATGTTAGCCACTTACGATTGAAGTCGTTTATAAATTCAAAACCTTCTGATTTATCCCATTTTCCTTTGTTTACACTTACAATTTGTCCGCTTTGAATTGAGAGTCCATTATTTGAAAGAAAATAAGGTGGGTCTGCAAAAACCATATCAAATTTATGCTCAAATTGAGGTAAAAGTTCCATTGTATCTCCGTGAAGAAGATAAAAATCTTTGTCGTCTGATTTGAAGAATGGTTTTAGCATTTTATAAACTAATTATTCCTTCTGCTTTTACCTTCTCGACAAACAGATTGAGTGTTGTTAAATTGTATAAATGTGGAATGATATTAAATGCTTCTTCCAATTTATTTTTTGCTGAATACCAACCTTGACCGTCTGTAATCCAAACAAATTCATATTTCTCGTATTGGTTGATTTTCGGTGCAACATCAGAATATGACCTTGCTGTTTCATTTAATTTTGAGCCACCACCATTGTAAAAATTAGTCTCAATAAGATAAGTTTTAACTCTTGTTTTTATCACAAAATCAAACCTTTTTACATCTGCTCCCAAACTAATTATTTCGGGATAAACGGTATTGCTTACTTCTTTTTTATAAAATACTTTGGCGTTATCAAATATCAAGGAAACTGCTTTCGACATATTGTCGCCACCTCTGTTTTTTCTTGCATTTGTGTCTAAACCAACTTCAATTCCAAAAACATAATCTACAAGATTTGTTACGTTTTTATTTTTGAAAACATCGCCTAAACCTGTTTCAACAATGTACTCTAAAATTGTTGTAGGTGAATGAAAAAATGTGTCAAGTAAAATAATATCGCCTGAACCATAAATTATCTTTTTGTTATCCTTTTTTCTAACTGCAATTAAGATGTCTAATACTTCAAAAACTTTTGGGTTTTCTTGGTAAAGTTCTTCAATTGCCTTTCCTAAATCATCCTTACCAATTAAGTAATTTAACTGGTTTAGTTTGATGGAAATTTTATTGATGTTGGTTATAATTTTTCCAAAATCTGTGAAACAATCAAGTGTTGCATTTGTTTCAGAAAGTTGGGATAAGAAAATTTTAAATTGCTCTGACATACTCTTGATTATTGGTTTTGTTAGTGATTAATAACTCTTTTATGCTCCCTCTTTTATCAGGATTTGCATTTATACTGCGTTTTGCATCAACTCTCGTAATTAAAAAATCACTATATAAGTCATCAAAGAAATTATCATTTTCATTTTTACCTCTCAAATCCGAATTGCTTAAAATCCAATTGTAATTTAAAATATCAAGTTTGGTGCAAAAGTCTTTTAATCTAATTTGCTCTGCATCATCAAAACTATCTTTTGTGTAAGTGTTAAAACTTGAAGTTTCTGAAAGTGGCTTGTATGGTGGATCAAAATAAAACAATGATTTTTTATTTGCCGAATTTATTGTATTTTCAAAATCGCCACATAAAATTTCCACTTTTTGCAAGGCTTCGCTAACTGCTAAAATATTTTCTTTGTCGCAAATTGTTGGTTTTTTGTAGCCACCCATAGGCACATTGTAAAGATTTTTACTATTCACTCTATACAAACCATTAAAGCAAGTACGATTGATAAAAATAAACAAAGCGGCTTGCCCGCTTTGTTCTATTTTTCTTGTATTGTATAAGTCCCTTTTTTGGTAATAATAAAGTTTTTTATTGTCTTCGTTACCTTCTAAATCGTGAAATTCATTTTGCAAAATTTCAAGATTTGAAATTAATTCTTTTGGGTTTGAAGCGATTGATTTATAAGTATTTATTAAGTCTTCGTTTATGTCGTTGATTACTGCCTTTTCAATTTTGGGAAAGTTATTTAACATCCAAAATAGAATTGCACCACTTCCTACAAATGGCTCGATGTAAGTAAATTTGGAATTTATCAACTCTTTCGACAATGATTTTTCAATGTCTGAAATAAGTTGAGTTTTTCCACCTGCCCATTTTAAAAATGGTTTTGCACTTTTTTCTGTCATTACACTTTTTCTTAATGAATTTATTGTAGGCAAAATTACAATTTTCATTCTCCTTTCTCGCTATTTTGAAGTTGAAATATGCAGTCTGTTGATGGTTTACAGGTTGCTCATAGGGTGTTGGCTAACTATAAGGTTTAACCATGGGTTTTCACCAGCCTCGCTACAAACATGGTATCGGCTTTTAAATGATAGCCTTTTATAATTTGTTGGCTTTCTAATACCAAGCCAAATTGGCTTTGCAACCAAGCCACCTGTTCTTCGTTTTCTTGCTTAAAAACCGAGCAGGTAATGTAAATTAGCGGTTTGCCCGGATTTAGATAGGGAATAATATTGGAGGCAATACGCCGCTGTAAATCACTAAAAAAATTTATTTTATGCGCTTCAAACTGATGAAGCATTTCGGGAGTGCGCCCCCATGTACCACTGCCACTGCATGGGGCATCAAATATAATCCCATCAAATGCGTAATTATGCATGTAAGGTGCAGGGTTTAGGGTTAAATCCAATATTTTTTTTTGGTAATTTTTTAAGCCAGCGGTTTTAAAACGTTCATCAAGATTTATTAATACGCTTTCGCGGATATCGGATACAACAAGTTTTATATCAGGTTGTTCATCGTACAACAGCAATGATTTTCCACCCGATGCCGCACAACAATCCCACCATTTATCCCATTTTTGGGGCTTAAAATATTGGCCAACACCCTGCGATGATAAATCTTGCACCTCGTATATGGCTTTGTTGGTTAAAACAGTGTCTAATTTTATTCCATTTGCAAAAGAAACGGTTTGTTTATCAATAACTTTATGAGCTAAATTACTAGAAATTAACTGTTTAATTATAACTCTATCTTCTCCTTTTTTTATCCTGATAAACAAATCGGGCTGTGTAAAAAACGAATTATAAAAAACTTCTTTATCTATATCAGTACTTAAATGATGATGTAATGCAAAAACGTTTTCTAAATTAAAATCCTTAAAATTTGACTTTAAAAATAATATTTTATCTCCTAAAGAATAACTAAAAACGTTTTCCCACTCGGGTTTAAAATGGCTTACAAACGAGTTTGGCTGGTTATTACATAAAAGTTCGGCAATTAAAAGTCGGGTTTCTACCGCTTCGTTTATTAATATTTTACCTATCCTAAAATAATTATACATTAAACGGGTGGCAATACGCCTATCGGTGCTACCCATTTGTTTGTGTTGGCGAAAAAAAGTGGCTAAAAACCTACTTAAAGGTTCTTTAAAATCGTACTGGTTTAAAATGTTATTAAAAGTAGCTAATTGATGAATGGCTTTCATATAACTAGTTAGATTTTACAAGCTCGAAATTTTGATATTTTAACACCAAAACATTGCCATTAAAATAACCATAATTGTTGTTTTTTATAAAGTTAAAGTGGTTATGCAGGCCTGTATAAGGGTTTTTATCTAAATCTGTAAAATAATTTTTTCCTTGGTTTGCCATTAAAGTGGCTAAATAAAAGCCAGTATCAAACCCTTTAAACGAATACTCGGATGGCTCTAAACTATAATTATTGTGGTAATTTTTAATAAAATTTATTACCGCTACTTGTTTATAATTTATTTGGTACGATGCTGTAATATAAGTATTTAGCTGTTGCAATGTTTCTATATTTAAAAAGGTTGCTTTTTCCCAATTTGGGTGGCCAATTACCGTTATTTTAAACGTTGCCGATAGTTTTACAAGCTCTTTAAAAACGGCTTCTAAAAAAGTTTCGTTGGTGGCGGGTAGCACAATTACGTTATTGCCTGTGGGGTTTAAATACAGGTTAATATTTTGATAACCAATGGCTTTTATGCCTACTTCGGCGAAAGCCAAACCCTTTGCCAAGCTATCTATTCCTTTTTTAAAAGGGTTGGCGTATTTGTACTCATCGGCTTGGCCGCTTCGTATAAGCAATACTTTTTTAGGTTTTAGTGTGTTTTTCACAAATGCGGCGGCGGTATAGGCGTGTTGGTTTAAGGTGCTATTTATGGTAAGTAAATACGGATTATTAAACGTGTTTGGGTTTTGTGGTGCCAAAGGCGATACCAACGGAATTTTTAACGTTTTACTTAGGTTTGAAAACGCTTTAATGGCGTTAGGGAACACGGGGCCAACAATTAAATCGGAGGTTTTTATTTCTTTTTTTAGGATTAAAGCGTTCGTTTTTAAAACATCATCACCACTATCATATACCTGTAATTTAAAATTTGCACCCTGTAAAACAGCTACCGAATCTAAGGCCATTTTAAAGCCTTGGTAATAATCTAAGGCTAAATTGGCTTTGGCAATTTGAGGTAACATTGCGGTTGCAATATTTATTTTATCTAACCCAAATGGCAAAATTAACGATATAAGCATTTGCTCGTTAACTTGTTGGGTATTTTTTTGGGCAGTTTCTGTTTTTGTTTCGGTAGGTTTTTCTACTGGTTTTACTACCACAGGTGGTGCAACTGGCGGTTTTACAGGCGCAATTATTTTGGGCGAGCAAGCACCTAATAAGGCTAAAAAAGCTATGCCTAAAAATAAATTATTCCCACTCGATGGTTGCTGGCGGTTTCGAACTAATATCATACACCACCCTGTTAATTCCTTTAACGTTGTTAATAATTTCATTTGATATTTTGGCTAATAAAGGGTAAGGCAGATGACTCCAGTCGGCGGTCATCCCATCTACAGATTCTACTGCCCGCAGGCAAATTACGTTTTCGTAGGTACGCTCGTCGCCCATTACGCCTACAGATTGTACGGGCAAATAAATGGCACCGGCTTGCCACACTTTATCGTACCAACCGCTTTTTTTAAGGTTATCAATGTAAATAAAATCGGCGGCTTGTAATATGGCTACTTTTTGCGGGGTTACATCGCCCAAAATACGGATGGCCAAACCTGGCCCTGGAAAAGGATGGCGGTTTAAAATATTTTCGGGCAGTTTTAATGCTCGGCCTACACGGCGTACTTCATCTTTAAATAACGTTTTAAGCGGTTCTACCACTTTTAGCTTCATAAAATCGGGCAAACCGCCTACATTGTGGTGCGATTTTATGGTGGCCGATGGCCCGCCGTTTACCGAAACCGATTCGATAACATCGGGATAAATGGTACCTTGCGCCAGCCATTTTACATCACTTATTAGGTGTGCTTCTTCATCAAAAACCTCTATAAAAACCCTACCAATGGCTTTACGTTTAAGTTCGGGGTCGGATAATCCTGCCAAAGCATCATAAAATTTTTGCTTGGCATTTACGCCTTTTACGTTTAAGCCTAGGTGCTGGTACGAGTTTAAAACAGATTCAAACTCATCTTTACGCAGCAAGCCGTTATCTACAAAAACGCAGTGAAGGTTTTGCCCAATGGCTTTGTGTAAAATTAGGGCTGCTACGGACGAATCGACCCCACCTGATAAGCCCAAAACCACTTTATCGTTGCCTAATTGTAGTTTAAGTGTGGCAATGGTTTCGTCGGCAAAGGCATCGGGTGTAAAATCTTGCTTGCAATGGCAAATATTTACTAAAAAATTATATAGCAACTGTTTACCATCGCTACTGTGGGTAACTTCGGGGTGAAACTGTATGCCATAAGTTTGGGTATTTTTTATTTGGTATGCCGCTACTTCTACGGTATCGGTACTGCCAATAATTTCGAAATCGGTGGGGATAGATTTTATGGTATCGCCATGCGACATCCACACTTGCGAATCGGAGGGAATATCTCGCATAAGCGGATTTAAACTGTTGGTATATTGCAAATTAGCCCTGCCGTATTCTCTGGTTTGCGATGCCATTACATTTCCCCCCATTTTTTGGGCAATATATTGTGCACCGTAACATACACCTAGCAAGGGTAACTTGCCATGAAATTGTAAAAAATCTACCTCGGGGGCATCGGCTTGCCTTACCGATGATGGGCTTCCCGAAAGGATAATGCCCATTACATCGCTACCTATTGCTGGTATTTTATTAAATGGATGGATTTCGCAAAATACGTTTAACTCGCGTACCCTGCGGGCTATTAATTGTGTGTATTGTGAGCCAAAATCCAGGATAATAATTTTTTGTTGCATGGTTGCAAAGGTAGTTTTTTTTTGTAGGTTTTAAATTGGTGTTGGTAGGATTTTTGGGAAGGTAGTATATAGATTTTTAGGTAAAATAACAGCGTTATATGTTTGCTGTTTTATTCGCTAATTTGTTTTTGTTACATTTAATGCTTAGCTGTTTCAACAATTTTGCTTGCTAAGCATTTTATTTTTGTACTTATTACTAAATTATTCGGTTATCAAATTACTTGAAGATACGTTGTAATTTGCGCCTTCTTTATTATTCTTTTTAAAAAGCAAAAACCATGAAAAAATATTTAGGAAAACTGCTAATAAAGTGATAATAAGCAACAAGGTTTCGTTACCAAGGCTATTAAATAAAAACACGATGCTTACAAACACGGTGTTAACTGTTATAAGAATTATTGTGGCTTGTAAATGGGTAAAATTAAGGTCTAACAATCTATGGTGTATATGGTTACGATCTGCATCAAAAGGAGATTTATTACTTAAAACTCTTAACGTAAAAACTCTTAAAGCATCAAAAATAGGGATAATTAACAAGCCTAAAACAATAACTGGGGCAGATAAAAAAAGTGATTTATGATTTATTAGAGCGTAAACATGATTTGATTCGATAAAATTAATAGAAAAAACTGCCATTATAAATCCTAAACTTAAAGATCCTGTATCGCCCATAAATATTTTTGCGGGTGTTTTGTTATAATACAAAAATCCTATTAAGGCACCTGCAATAGCTACGGATAAAAACATGAAACCCAATTGGTTCATTTTCCAAAAACAGATTCCAAAAACTATACTTGCGAGCAAGCCAACGCTAGCAGCCAAGCAATTAATACCATCTATAAGATTAAAAGCATTGATAAGAAAAATAATGAATACAACTGTTAATATAATACTAATGTAATAGGGCAATATACCTATACCAAATATTCCGTAAAAACTGGTAAATCTTAGATTAGCAAAAATAGCTATGGTAAAAGCAGCCAAAAACTGTGCAAATATTTTTTTTATAGGTGCAACACCCACTAAATCATCGGTTAAGCCAAGTGTAAAAATTATTACAGAGGCTACAAAAATATAATTTATATGGGCTATACTGTTGTATGATATAAAAATTGCAGAAACGATAATGAGAGAGATATAAATAGAAACACCGCCCAAATTTGGTGTTTTTGTGATATGTATTTTACGGTTTTCTTTAGGATGGTCGAATAAATGGCATTTATTGGCTACGTAAATAATTTTTTTAATAGATACACAAACCAATATTATTGATACAATAAAAATGACAGCTACAGGGGTTAATATCATAAAAAGAATACACTAATATTATGTTTTAAAATTACCTAAATTGAAATTAAAACATGGCTAGTTAATATCAATAATTTATTAATTTTTTTGTTTGAAGCCCTTGTTTGATAATATAATTTTAACATAAATTTTGTATTAAATAAACATAACTAATAAACATTAGTATTTAACTGCGGCTAATATTAAGTTTTTGATTGGCGCAGGTAAGTAAGTTTTTAGTTTTCTAAAAACCTTTTTTTTGATAGATAAAGATGCTTCTATTTGTAATTGTGTTAATAAAAGTTGATGGTTTTTCCATTCGACGTAGTGGCAGGGTATTGTTTTTAAATACACGTAATTGTGAGCCAGAAGCATTTGTGTATAATTGGTATAAATTTCGACTAAATCGGGGCGGTTATGCAAATCATAGCGAGTAAAAACGGTATGCAGCTTTGCTTTAACCATTGGATTAAAATTGCTGAAATGAAAAAAATAAAGCTTTGAACTACTGTTTACAAAAAAAACGTTTTCTTGAATACTTAAAACCCTTTCGTGAAGGTTCCATGGACCTATATTATAGCCTGAGTGGCTAATAATATAGGTTTTTTGAAACAGTATGGGTACTAAATTTATCCACAACTGGTCCACAAATAGGCCTTTTGCTAATTGATGGTAGCCAAAATTATAGGTTCTATCTTTCCACCATTGCAGCATATTTAATGTATTTACAGATGCTTTTACAGCTATAAAACCCAAGTTATATAAACCATAATTGAGAAAATCGTTTTCGAACGGTGTTTTACCATCAATAGGTATTGGGGTTAAAATATGGGGGGTTAATAAAATATCATTGGTTTCGAGCAGGATTTCGATGTTTTTAAAACTTTGGTAAATACAAATATCGGGGTCTAAATAAATGACTGTGTGGGCTTGTATTTGTTTAATAAAATGAAGAAAATACTGTGGTTTAACGGCTGTATTTAATTCAACAATATTAAATTTAAGTGCTAAGGAATAAACATCGGGCTCGATATCGGCAATGGGTAGTACTTTTATATTAAATTGCTGGTAATTAATAAGGTCGGATTTTTGATCAATCAAACCTACATAAAATTGATAATCGGGATTATGTTGCAAAAAAGATTGACCTAGCACTAAAGCCTGTGCATAATAATTATTTGAGCATAAGGTAAAGGCAATTTTCATATAGCTATATTAATGAAGGCTAATCCTCGGTAGAGGTAGTTGTGCCTCTTTTTCGTACCTTTTCGGCAGGTGGGTCTATCCATTTCTTTCTGTCCATATCATAGGTTTTTATGAGTTTAGCTGGATTGCCCGATATTAGGCTATAATCTGGAAACGAACGGGTTACAACAGAGTGTGCGGCAACTGCACAATATTTACCCAAGGTAACTCCAGGCAAAATAACTACGTTTATACCAATACCGCTGTACGCTCCAATTTTCACATAACCTTTTGATACCAGTCGTCTTTTTCTAACCGAAACATTTTCTTCGGGTATGTAGCTGTGGGTATGATCTGAAACGTAAAAAAAGTCGGCTGTTTCAACCCCGTCTTCTAATATAATTTTATCGATTGCGGTTATAGATGAATAATCACCAATAAAAACATCGTTACCAATACTAATTTCGGGGGTAAATGTTTGGTTTGTATAAGGGTAACTATCAAAAGCCGAAATCCAACTGTTTGCCCCTAAATGCGAGTTATTGCCAAATTTAATATACTCTTTACCAGCTATGGGGCGACGGGGTGGATATATTTTGGTGCCTATACCTGTTTTTATGCCAAAGTTTGGTAATTCAACAACGGTATTATTGGTTGTGCCTAAAAGTTTTCGTTTAATAAATCTTAATATTCTAATTATCATCGTATTTTATTTTTTAAACAGGTTATTAAAACCCATTTGTTATACCCTATTTTTTTACACACAAGGTGTAGTTTTAATATGATGGAATAATTAACAAAATATTATTTTATAATAAATAGCAAATATTATTTTATTAATTTTTGAAATACTTTTTTGATAAATAAACTCATTGCCATAATTATAATGCTTATTATAAATACCATAAACGAATTTTTAATAGCATTAGCATTAAATGTTTTTAAAGGCAATACGGGTATATCTAAAAACTGAAACAAGGGAGTTTCTTGGTTTAAATTATTTTTGGCTGCTTCTAAACTTTTCACCAATTCGGCATACGAATTTTTTAAAATTTGCACATCGGTTTGTTGTTTATCTTTAGTAACTACTCCAACTTGCTTGCTGGGGTTTAGGTGCGCATCGGAAAACGATGCCCGGCCATACATGGCATTAAAATACTCTACCTGTACCGAGTCGGTTTTTTTTTGTAAAAAAGCTAAATTAATTTTAGAGCGTTGTGTTTTGGTATCTATATAATATTTGGTTACTTGGTTTAGCAATGCTTCAAGAAAATATTTCGAAAAAAATTGGTTTTCGGTTAAACAGCTTACTTGTAATATGCTGGTGCCCGCACCCTTGGGCTCAACTTTAATATATTTTGTAATGATTAACTCGTAAATATTATTAATAATCGAATTAGCAAAAAGTATTTCTTGAGGGTTTTTGCTGTTGTTATTAAAATTTATTTTACTGTTAGGCCGGTTTTTTGTCCATTTTTCTCTATAATCTAACGAATCGAGAAAAAAATCGGCAAATAAAAGTTTATGTTTATTAATGGTAACAGTACTTTTTAAAGTTTTTTCTATCAATAACCTAGATTGTATAAGTTCTACAATATTTGAAGTGCTGCTAAATACACCACCTGCATCTGTGCCTAGTTCAATACCAAATTCTTGCTCTAACTTTGCGTAAGGAGATTTAATATTGGCGGCTACGCCATCATCTAAAGCAAATGTAATAACAGCAAGGTAAGTTGGTTTTTTTAATATTGTATAATAATATGTTGCAATAGCACATAAAATTGCAATTAATAAAATAATTAACCACTTACTAATTACATAATCAATTACGCTTTTTAATTGGAAAAGTAATTTTTTGGGCGAAAACTCATCAAATACCCTATCCGAATTGATATTTTGGCTTTCTAAACTCATCGATTTAATACCGTAAATAAAATTGCCATTGTTGATGCCAGTGCCGAAAAAACAGATACTACCTCGATAGGTCGTAACCTTTCTTTTTCTTTTTTTGCTGGGACAAAAATTTCTGTTCCTGGAATAATTTTAGGATAATTTCTAAAAAATAAAAATGATTTTGTACCTTTTACTGAACCATTTGCATATATAACATAAGGTTTTTTCTTTGATGCTCTGTCGCCAAATCCGCCCGAAGCGATAATATAACTTTTAAGCCCAAGATTCTTATCATATCTTACCAAAGCAGGGTATAAAACTTCGCCATTAACTCTTACTGTTTGCAATTGCCGAGGGATGCGCAATGTATCGCCATCGTTTAAAAACAAATCAATTAAGGTACCTGGCTCTTTTAGTATTTTTTTTAAATCGATACCTACGTTATCTGATTTTTTTTTGAATGAGCCATTAATATCATTTTGTAAAATAATACTTGGGATACCTGCTTGCATATTTTGTTTCATTAAATTACTTAAGCCCACTTGGCTATTGGCCAATTCGGTTTTAGAAAACTGCCTCGACCGTACTAAAACAGCTCCTTCTACATACGCTTGCTGGGTAAGGCCACCTGCCCGCTTTACTAAATCAGATATTCTATCATTTTTGGCAGCTAAGGTATATTTTCCCGAATATATAACTTCGCCTTCTATAACTACATTTTTTTGGATAAAATAACCCGGGGCTGGCCTTATAAATATTTCATCAAAAGGCATTAATGTAATTTTAGATATGGTAGAATCGGAACTAAAATTGGCGTTTATATCTTGTTCGAATATAATTGCCGTTTGGGGATTGGGCGATTTGGCATCAGCGTTTTTTATTCGCCTCGAAACTTCTACATGCTTTACCGATGCGTTTTCTTTTAGCCCCCCTCCCATCATTATTACATCGTACACGGTCATTCCCTCTTCGTATAATACTACACCTGGATTGGCAATTTCGCCACCTACGGTAACGTAATATCCTTCTTTTAACTCAAATTTGGAATATATTACCACTCTGTCTTCTTTTTTTAAGGTAATATCTGGTATTTCTCCGTTTAATAATTTACCTAATTCGATACTAATAATTTCGGGGCTTAAATCGGCTTTTAATCTATGTATATTTACTCTGCCCATAAAAGCATCTTCACGTAATCCATCGGCTTCTAAAATTAGCCTAGTTAAGGTAAGGCTATCTTTTAACTCAAATTCGCCAGGCCTATACACGGCTCCTTTGATACTTACACGGTTGGCAAATCGGTTTAAAATCTTACCAAAAATATAGCTATCGCCTTTTTGCGGATAAAGGCTTGCTATATCGCCTGCGTTAACAGTTGTAAGCTCTCTGTCAATAGCGGTATTTCTAAATACTTTTATTTTGGCTGTGTAAGCATTATCGGTTAAGCCACCAGCGTATTTTAAAATTTTAGCCAATGTTTCGCCTTTTTCAACATCGTAAAGACCGGGTTTTTTAACTTCGCCTTTTAATTCAACCCTTACGTTATAGGTGCTAATTTTTATAACATCTTGGTCCATTAACCTAATATTATTGCTTTTACTTCCGTTTAAAAGGTAATCATAAACATCAATTTTGGCTACCGAAACGTTGTTGCGTATCACTTGTATGTTTCGGTACGAGCCATTTGCGTTAGGCCCACCACAGGCATACAATGCATTATATGCACTTGCTAACGATGGCAATGTGTAAGTACCTGGCAATGTGGCTTCGCCTATGATGGTAACTTTTATGCTTCTTATTACGCCTAAGTTTACATCAACAAATGTTTTACCGTTGTTAATATCGTTGTAAATAGTGCTGGCAAGTTTTTGTGTAATTATTTTTTTGGCTTGTTCTATGGTGTAACCGCTTAGTGGTATGGCTCCTACCAGCGGGATTCTTATTACACCCTCGGGCGATATTTTTAAATTATAACTGGCTTCGGAATAGCCGGTAACGTCAATAATTAATTCGTCGTCGGTAGCTAATTGGTAGTTTTTAGGAGTGGGTATGCGCAAATTGGGTTCGAAGGTAATTTTAGCATTACTAAAAACACCATTACCATAGTTTTCGGCTATTAACGAACTAAATGCGTTGTTGATTTCTAAAACTGGTTTTTGTTCTAACAAACTTATCGAATCTTGTAGCTTGTTTCCAGTTGATGGTTTTTCTTTTTGTATGTATTTGGTATCGCCAGTGGGCTTGTTTCTATCTAATAATTTAATGCGTTCTTTAAGTTTTACAACTTCGGTAGCATTCATACCTTGTTGTTGTGCATACTCTTCAATTTGGTAATCTTCTAAATTTAATTTTTTGGTTTCTGATATAAATCCCCTAATTTGATCTTCGGTTAATTCTTCTACCTTAACATCGCTTAAATCTTGCTTTTTTTGTGCTATACTGTAAAATGGTATAATTAAAAATAGTATGATATAAAACAATTGTCTAAAGTAATTACAGCACATCTCTGCTTTTTTATATTGCATAAATTTAAACATATTTAGAGTACAAAAGTGTTATTTTAAATACTTTTTAACGTTAAGTAAATGTTAACTTTTTATTAAATAGAATATAAAGTATTATTTAGTGCTTATTTTTCGCTTTTTTTGAAAGATAAATCAACGCATCTTATAAAAATTTATAAACCCTTAAAATGAATAAATACTATCTTATAGACCATAAAATATTATTTTTATTTGGGTATATATTTTATTTTTTCACACCCTGGGCGGTAGGTAACTTGGGTTCGTTTGCGGGGTATCCTGGTATGGATTTGTTTCACAGTTTTTATAAATTAATACCGCCTAGCCAACTTTTTGCTTACATTATTATAACATTAAGCTGGCTACCTGCTTTTTATTTAGGTCATTTTACCTTTAAAATTATAAAACCTTACAAAAAAACTTTATTGCTTTTTCCAGCAAATTTTTTAAATAATCATATAAAATACGTTGCCTTATTTTTAATAGGTGTTATGATTATTTTTACTTATTTAGGTAGAAATTCATTAGTTACCAGATATGATTTGTACGACTCGGGCATACGTGGTAAAATTTCGACTTTACTTATAGTATTTAATTTTTTTTTACTGTATCAATTATTAAGCAAGCAAAAACCCCCAATTGCACTTACTATTGGTGTAGCCAGTACGGTTATATTGTTACTTGTATTGGGCGGTCGTATGTATGTAATGCAAACATTTGTGATAATTTTAGTGTATAAAACTTCCTTTGCGGTTAAAAAGTGGAAGTCATATCAAATATTTGCTGTAACAGCTTTATGTTTTTTGGTAGGAAGTTTTGTAGGGGTTGCCCGTATGGACACTGGTTTTAATTTTAGCAAAGCACAATATTCGTTACTGGCCGAACCTGTATTTACTTGGTTTAGTACAAGCACTTTTTTAATTAACAATAATATACCCCTTATAAATTTTCCGAGTAATTTTTTAACCTCGTTTTTAAATTTAGTACCTAATACCATTATAAATTTTAAACAATTTATAGTATCTCCCCGTGGTATGGGTTTTTACTACGTTAACCCGTTAGGAGCCGATAGTGTATGGAGTACCTTAATTATAAACTTCGGCTCAATCGGTTCGTTTTTTTTTATTTACTTAACTGGCTTTATATTAAATTTTTTGAGGCATTTAACCGAAGATAACCATTTTATAGCTGCATACTATATATCTATATGCGGCATATTGCCATTCCAAATATTTAGAGACGGCTTTTTTATTATTAACAAACAGTTATTTTTTAACTTCCTTTTGTTTCCTTTATTTGTGATTTTTGTAGTAAAAGTGGTTGAGTATTATATCAAAAAAAAGCCACAATAGATTTTTTATTTAAGATTTTTGGCTGTTAGCACTAATTAATACATTTAGTATCTTTATATTACATTTTTAAATAGTAATTATTTTGCAAAAAAATATTATAGATTTAATTATAATATTCTAATATTCGCTTATTATGAATTTGATTTCTACCGCTAAAAGCTACAATAATTTGAATATACTTAGGGCTTTTTTTTCGATAAATGTAGTACTCTATCATTGTTACGCATTAAGTAATTCGGAAAGTTTAAAGTTTTTGAACAATATTTTAAATCCAGATTTAGCTGTTCAAGGCTTTTTTATAATAAGTGGCTTCTTAATACCTCAAAGTTATGAGCGGGCAAAATCAATAAAAGAATTTTATAAAAAACGTTTACTACGCTTATACCCTGCATATATTACCATTATAATTCTATCGGCAGTATTGGGGGTATTTTTCTCGAATTTTGAGGTTAAACAATATTTTTTATCTATACAGCTATATAAGTATGTTGCTGCCAACGCTTTTTTTCTTAATTTTTTACAACAATCACTGCCGGGTGTATTTGTTAATAATATTTTTACCGCAGTAAATGGTTCATTGTGGACTTTGAAAATAGAAGTAGCCTTTTATCTAATTGTACCTATAATCGTTTATATGAAAAAAAAATATAAGGCTAATATTTTATACCCCATTCTTATCTTAGTTTCTTTAACATATTATTTAGCTACGAAAAAGATTTACAGCGAGAGTGGAAACGAAATTTATCTGTTTTTATCTCACCAGCTGCCTGGGCAATTATTTTTTTTCGTTATAGGGGCTTGGTTTATAGAGTGTAAAGATAATGTGTTTGCTAAAAAATCTCTTAAAGTTATAGGTCCATTAGCTGTTATTGTACTGTTTGTTCCTGTTTTTGCGATACTAAAAATAATTTTTTTACCGTTTTTTGTATTTTACTTCGCATTTACTTTACCTGTACTAAAGTATCCATTTTATAAAGATGATATTTCGTATGGGTTATATATTTACCATTTTCCAATAATTCAAATTTTTGTTCAATTAGGTTATTTTCATCAGCAACCTTTTGAGGGGTTATTTTGGTCGCTTTGCATCACCATTTTGTTAGCCATTTGTTCATGGAAATTTGTAGAAAAACCATGTTTGTATTCGAGGGCTTAATAACTATTTTAAAATACAGGTTTCTAAATGTGGGAGTTTTAACCGCATATTACTACCCACATTATTAAATTTAGTGCAGCTGGAATTTATACCAGCCCCTGCTAGCATCTTTAAATGGTACTATAAATTGCTGTAAATCAATGTTATTTACGATTTTAGAGCGTTAACGACGGTAGCGGCCTGCCTGCGCAGGCAGGTACTGTCTTAAAAAGCAAATAAAAATGTATAAACATTTCAAGGAATTTTACTTATCTTCGTACTAAGGAAAAAGAGGGCATACCGACATCTGTCGGAAGCTCATCAAGTGTAATCCCGCC
>JAAFJW010000004.1 GCA_013298995.1 Sphingobacteriales bacterium
TCCACATTTTTTAAATTTTTAAGCAAACTCTTTGGCTGCTAAGTAACGCTCGGCTTCTAAAGCCGCCATGCAACCTGTACCCGCAGCGGTAACAGCTTGTCGCCATAGTTTATCTTGGGCATCGCCACAAACAAAAACACCTTCAATATCGGTTGCGGTGCTATCGGGTTTGGTAATTAAGTAACCTGTTTCGTCCATTTTTAACCAATCTTTAAAAATTGCGGTGTTGGGGTTGTGCCCAATAGCCACAAAAAAGCCAGTAACATCTAAATCCTGCTCTTGCTTGGTTTGGTTGTTTATAACTTTTACAGCGGTAACTACTTTGCCATCGCCTAGTATTTCTTTGGTTTCGGTATTGTAAAGTACTTCTATATTATGGGTATTTAACACACGGTGTACCATGGCTTTAGA
Organism: Sphingobacteriales bacterium; assembly: GCA_013298995.1. Lineage (GTDB taxonomy): Bacteria > Bacteroidota > Bacteroidia > Sphingobacteriales > Sphingobacteriaceae > Pseudopedobacter. Next base: position 412 of record JAAFJW010000004.1, read on the forward strand.
GGCTCTAAACTCATCACGGCGAACAATCATATACACTTTTTTACACAATTTGGCAAGGTAAGTTGCTTCTTCGGCGGCGGTATCGCCAGCGCCTACTATGGCCACGTTTTGGTTTTTAAAAAAGAAACCATCGCAAACGGCACAGGCCGAAACGCCAAAACCATTGTATTTTTCTTCGGAAGGTAAGCCCAGCCATTTTGCCGATGCGCCAGTAGAAATTATTACCGTATCGGCGGTTATGGTTTTGTTTTCGTCAACCACTACTTTGTGTACAGCACCCGAAAAATCGACCGACGAAACGTAACCAAACCTAATATCGGTACCAAAACGTTCGGCTTGTTTTCTAAAATCTTCCATCATATCAGGCCCCATCACACCGTTTGGGTAGCCCGGGAAATTTTCTACATCGGTGGTTTTGGTAAGCTGGCCACCCATTTCCATACCGGTTATCATAAGTGGTTTTAAATCGGCCCTAGCCGCATAAATAGCTGCGGTGTAACCTGCTGGCCCCGAGCCTATAATTAAGCATTGTACGTGTTCGTTTTCTGTTGTCATTAGTTTGATTTTTAATGCAAATTTAATTTTTTTTAGGGTAAGATGGCTAGAGATATTTTTGATATTTGTTTTTTTTAGGTAAATAATTTGTGAGTGTGTTTTACTGTATAACATCTTTCATTGTTAATGAATGATATTATCCATTATAAATAGAAGATATTTTATTTTGAAATATAAGATAAGTTAAATAATTGTTAACCATTTGTTTTTTAATGGGTTTAAGCAATTTTTTATTAAAAAGAAAAACGAGCATCTATTATTAAACGGCGGATTCAACTCCAAATTGATATTGTTACCTCACCTTTAGCATCCCAAACACAACCATCGTTCATTATTTTTTGTTCGGGTGGGATTTTATGAGAAACTTAAACCGTAAACGTTTTACCTTCAATAGCTAAATAGGTGTTTTTAAATGCAGATTGTGCCTCCTGCAAAAGTAAATTAACATCTTTATACCTTGCCGAAAAATGGCCTATTAATAAAATCTGAACATTAGCTTTATCCGCTAATTGCCCAGCTTCTAAAGCCGTAGTATGGAAAGTTTCTTTGGCCCGTTGGCTCATATCGTGTAAAAAAGTACTTTCGTGGTAAAGCGTATTTACGTTTTTTATGCTTTGCAAATAATCTAAACTGTACAAGGTATCGGAGCAGTAGGCGTAGCTGCGTGGTGCATCGGCATCGGTGGTTAAGGCTTGCGCCGAGTGTATGTTGCCTTGGCTATCGGTATAATCGAAGCCTTTTTTTATTAAATCAATGTATTCTTTTGGGATATTTAACGCCTCAACTTTTTGTTTAATAATTTTGCGTAGTTTTTTTTTGGTAGTAAATAAAAAACCTGTGCAGGGTATGCGGTGGTTTAAAATAATGGTTTCTACCGTAAAATCGGGGTTATCAACAATTTTTTGCGGGCTTACATTTTGGGTAAAATGATAATTGAGCGGAAACCTTAATACGCTACCCGAATGTAAAAACTGAATATCTAAAATATCTTTTAAAGCTGCTGGACAATAAAGGTTTAAGGCTTTTACACGTCCATTTAGGTTCATTGAAGATAGCAATCCCACCAAACCAAAAAAATGATCGCCGTGTAAGTGGCTAATAAAAATACTGTCAATTTTATTAAATTTTATGCCGTAGCGTAACATTTGCTGCTGTGTACCTTCGCCACAATCAATCAATATTATTTTTTCGTTAATGTTTAGAATTTGAGCTGTGGGATTACGCTGAAAAATTGGCGTAGCCGAACTGCTACCCAAAATAGTTACCTCAAATTTCATATGTATTGTTCATCCATTTATAGGCTTACCCCAACTCTTTTTTTAGATCTTTTTCTATCTCTTCCATAAAAATGAGGTCGATGGCTTCGGTTACTTTGGGCACTATGGTAATAATGGTTTCTAGTTGCGAAAGGGCAATTAATTTGCTTGTAGCATCATTTAAACCTGTTAAAATAAATATACCTTCGGCATTTTTGCATAGCCTATGCCCTACCAGCAAGCTACTTAGCCCCGATGAGTCCACATATTTAACATTGCTTAAATCTAATACAATATTGCGCTGCCCTTCGGTATTAAACAATATTAATTCTGATTTTAGCATGGGCGAAACCAACGAATTTAACTTGCTTTCGTTTAATTTTATGATTACGTATTTATCGTGTTTATCTACTGTAAATTTCATACTACAATTTTAACTTGTTTTTAAAACTAACAAAATATTTTTAATATTGGGCAATTGCCTTAATAACATTATCCTCTACCCTTTTATAAACGTTTGTAGTAGCTTCTTTTACAAACGGTTTGCCCGATATTTTTTCGTACAATTCTATATAACGTTCTGATATTGAATTTACTTTATCTTCATTCATTTCGGGTATGCTTTGCCCTTCTTTACCTTGAAAATTGTTTTCGATTAACCATTGGCGCACAAATTCTTTAGATAATTGCTTTTGAGCTTCGCCATTTGCTTGCAGTTGTTGATAGCTATCTTTATAAAAATATCGAGACGAATCGGGCGTATGTATTTCGTCTATTAAATAAATTACGTCATCGGCTTTGCCAAATTCGTATTTGGTATCAACCAAAATTAAACCACGCTGGGCAGCCATATCGGTACCTCGTTGGTACAATTGCTGGGTATATTGCTCTAGTTTTATATAATCGGCTTGGGTTACTATGCCTTGTTTTAAAATTTCTTCTCTCGAAATATCTTCATCGTGGCCGAAGGCGGCTTTGGTAGTTGGGGTGATAATGGGTTGTGGTAATTGGTCGTTTTCTTTTAAGCCATCGGGAAGGTTTACGCCACACACTTGCCTTTTACCAGCAGCATATTCTCGCCAGGCATGGCCAGCTAAGTAACCACGTATTACCATTTCTACTTTAAAAGGCTCACAAATTTTACCTATGGTTACGCTTGGGTCGGGCACTTGTAACACCCAGTTGGGTACAATATCTTTTGTAGCTTCTAAAAACAAAGCTGCTATTTGGTTTAAAACCTGCCCTTTATAGGGGATTGCCTCGGGCAGCACTACATCAAAAGCCGAAATCCTATCGGTAACTACCATTACCAAAAACTCGTTTTTAATAGTATATACGTCTCTCACTTTGCCTTTGTAAAAATTAGTTTGACCTGGTAAGTTAAAATTGGTTTCTTTTATTGCGTTCATGCTAGTGGTTAGGAGTTAGTGGTTAATGGTTGTTTTTTAAGTTGAATTTACAATGCTATTTAAGGGAAAAATTGCTATTTATTCTTATTGTTTTGGGTTTGATTTCGTTTTTAATAGATTCTAATTTTTAGTTTTTTAATTTAACAGACAGTATATATAACATTATTTTTCCTTTGTTTGATGTAAAATATTTTTGAGATGGGCTATTGGGCGAATCTGGAAAGGTACGTTCTAATGCACCATTTATTAATAATGGATCAATGTATTTTTTAAAGTTATCGGTATGTTTTTGTAAACCCAAACCATCTTCTTGTAACTCACTGTTTGATTTAGGTACGTTGGCAAAAGCTAATAATTTAATTTGCTCGTTTGTTAATTTATCAACCAAAACAACATATTTTTCTACCTGTTTTTCATTAGGAGTTTTAGGCAACTTAACCTTATCTAAAAAGTTCATTATCAAAACTTTTAAAGATTTATCAATAACACTTTTGATGCTTACTTGGTCGTTTACTTGGTCGTTTACTTGGTCGTTTACTTGGTCGGTCGAAGGGAACGTCATCCGAAGAAAATTATCCGAAAACTTAAAGCATATTTTATCATAATTTTCTAAAATACGGGGTATGCCCGAACCCAATTGTTCTACCAAATCCAAATCTTTAAAAACCCGCATTATCTCTTTATTGCGGGGTACCGAAAAGCCTTCAAAAAACTCGTCTTTACTTAAGCAATCGGGTAAACCACCTGCCGATGTTATCTCTATTCTATCATCAAAAATTTCAAATTTGGGTGGTATTTCGTAAGTATAATCGTTATGTACAAAAGCATTAATTATGGCTTCACGTAGCGATATAGCATCCCAAAGTCTGGTTTCTTCTCTTTCTTTTGACGTAATTTTAGTAATGGTTTTGTTTTCGAGTTCAAATTTATCAAGCACCTGTTTGGTTGCTTTTATTAACGAATGGTAACCGTATTCGTTATTCTCAATTAAATTTACCCTTGTTGTACCTTTATACTTGGCTACTTTTATTGATGTGTTATTTTTATCCGATAGTAAATACGCTACATAATTATATACACCATCGGCGTTTAGTAACTCAAGATTTGTAGCAAATTTATCATTAAGTTTTACACCAGTAGCTTCGTAATAAATTTTAAGTTGTTCAAAAGTTAATACCTGCTGGTTAGATTTTATTTTGCTAATAGCATTTCGGGTGCGTTTAGCAAAAAGCTCATCAATTAGTTTTTGAGGCATAGGTTCTGCAGCTGTACCAATACGTAAAAAACAACCCTTATCAGTCATTCCGTATTTTTTTAAAAAATAAGGTTTGTCTGTACCACTTGCTACTACTATTTTAATAATATCAAAACCGTTAATATGTTCGCTAACCACATCAAATAACCCCATACAAGATGGCGATATATTATTTTTAAGGCGGTCTTTTATTTTTAACTGCTCGCTATCACTATCAATAACTCCAACTGGCGTACCATCATTATTAATGCCAATATAAATTAATCCACCTTCTCGATAATTTAAAAAAGCAACTACCTCTTTCTCCAACGAGTCGGTAAGTTGTTGCTTATATTCTATGCGATTAGTTTCTGGCATTAACCCTTATTTTAATATGTGTAAATGTATGTTAATAGATTAAAAATTAAATTGTACAAGCCATCCGAGTTAATAATTTGGCATTATTGCGCCCTATTTTATATACCGCCTGTTCAAAATCTCGTAAAACCTATCTACTACCTCCTGTTTATCTACCCATTTGTTTTTTAAGGCATAGTTTTTTTGTAAAAAATTATCAGCACTTTCAAACGAATCGAAACGGTTTAAAATCTCTAAAGCTTCGCTATACGCCAAGTTATAGCCGTTAAAAAGTTCTTTAATAAAAATCATTTTATCGTTTAGGCTTATCGCCGATTTTAAATCGGCGGTAGCCATATTGCTCAATCGAGATGATATATTTTGCGCATTGTTTTGGTTTGATAAAAATTGGTTAAGGGTAATTTTTCTATCGTCAATAGTTTCGTTTTCGATAACATCACTGGTAGTTTGGGTTTCACTTTTGGCGTTTAACGGCAGTGTTTCTTCCTCATTTTTGGCTTTTAATTTCGGTATATCCTCGCTTTCGGCACCATCTGTAGCTGTGGGTAAAACAATATTTTCGGTTGCTACATCAGGTAAAATTACTGATGTATTAACGGCATTTAACTTTGCAAATAAATCTTGTTTTTCTTGTAAAAGCTTGGTTTCATCGGCAGTTAATTCTCTATCAAAAATACGTTCTACTTCAATATTTTGCTCAAACTCAAACATCATTTCTTCTTGTTTTTCGGGCACTGCAAATAAATTATCTGGTGCAAGCGCAACAAAATTGGTAGTTTCGTTTTTAATTGAGGCTTCAATTTTAGGAGTAATTATAAGGGTATCATCGGTGCTTTTGCTTTCCACTACTGCATCTTCATTGTTTTGATTTTTAGATAGTTGAATTTTTTTTAGTATCTCGATATGATCAATCAAAAAATCGGCATTAGCCGTAAAAAGTTCTAACTCTAAAAGATTGTAATTTTGTGTTTGCGTAAGGTATTGGTGTTGATCTTTTAAATCATCAATAATTTGGCCTATTTTTTTTAAAATTTCTTCTTGCTTCATCATAGATAAAAATGTGAATGATTGCTATAAATTAAAATTGTGTTAGATAATAAACGCACCTAGTTTATACGTTTCAATTTTAATTAAAAAATTTCGTTTTCGGGTATAAAAACTCACATTTTTCATATACCCATTGTTTAATTTATTTTGTGTAAAACGCTTTATATTTTCCTTTGCACTGTTTTTTTAGCCATTAATTTTGTTAAAATAATTATCAATTTTTTTTAACCCTCTCATAGTTTTATATTTGCTATTATGAGTAAAAAAAACATTGCGCTTGTTGCAGGCGGTTATACAGGCGAGTACGAAGTATCATTAAATAGTGCACTAAATATCGAACGTGAACTAGATAAGCAACTTTACCGAGTGTATAAAATTATTATTGATACACAAAATTGGTATTATGTTGATAACAATCAAAAATACGAGATAAATAAAAACGATTTTAGCCTACACCTACCCACAGGCATTATCTGTTTTGACGCTGCGTTTATTACCATACACGGTTCGCCAGGCGAAGATGGTAAATTACAAGGCTATTTCGATTTGCTACGCATACCTTATAATACCTGCGATACTACCACAGCCGCCCTTACCATGAACAAAGCCTACACAAAATCCGTAGTGCATAACGTAGCTAATTTATTTACAGCTAAATCATTAACGCTATACAAAAACACCAGCCAACCACAACAATTAATTAGCGATAATTTAAAGTTTCCACTATTTATTAAACCCAATAATGGAGGAAGTAGTGTAGGTATGAGCAAAGTAAACGATGCCCACGAGCTTGAAACTGCCCTACAAAAAGCGTTTAACGAAGATAGCCAAATACTGGTAGAAGAATTTATACAAGGCCGCGAGTTTAGTATTGGCCTTGCGTTACTTAACGGCCAAATAAAAGTATTGCCTGCTACCGAAATTATTACCTCGAAAGATTTTTTTGATTACGAAGCCAAATATACCCCAGGCATTACCAACGAAATTACCCCAGCACAGTTAAGCGATACCCAAAATAACACCATTACACAAATAGTAACCGATGTATATAAGGTACTTAATTGCAAAGGAATGGTAAGGATTGATTTTATTTTGCAACACCAAACGGATGATTTTTATTTCATCGAAATTAATACCACCCCAGGACAATCGGCCAGTAGCCTTATACCACAACAATTACGGGCAGCGGGTATAAACGTTGGCTGGTTTTACGGTAAACTGATTGAAGAAAGTTTAAAACTGGTGTAAAAAAAATAGTTTTTTTTAAACCAGTTTTTGTGGTACAGTACGTTTTTGATGGCTGTCGGTTTGCATAAAAGCATGTATTGAGGCCTGTTTTGAGCCTAAATCGAAAAGGAAATTGCTTGTTTTTTGGTCATACAATTTTTCATCATAGTCCAATAAATGCGATAACTCCGATTGTTCTACATGAAAAGGAATGTTTTTTAGTGGTGATTGATAGCCCACACGGCAGTACACCATGCAAACAATAAATTGCCACAGTTGGGGAAAGTGCTTTTTTAATTTATCAAGTATTTTATCTTCATTTAGTGTATCTAAGAGCCATTTAGCAAGACCGTATTCCAAACAAAATGCTTCTTTTACAGACAAACTTTTATTACTTTTTTCTTTTAATTCTTTCTTTTCAGAAACCACAAAGCCGTGTTCTTGGGTGATACTACCCAAAATCCCTAAAGATATTTTTTTGGAGCGTTTGAGAACTTTATCGTACTGAGATTTTACGCCATACAGATAATATCTGTTGTTGATTACTTTCAATTCTGTACCAGGTTTTTTGTGAGTGGTTACCCAATCAGGATGTTTAATTTTTGCCATAATATGTTACCTATTTAGGTAATGAAAATTAAAGCAAAAAAAGTCGAATAACCAATGATTATTCGACTTTTTATTAAATTTAGTTACCTATTACCTAATGTAGTTTAGGGTTTGAGATTAAATATACGCCAATATTTGCCTATATACAACCTTTTTAGATATAAAATATGCCTTTTTAGAACTTTTTCTACAAAATAAATCTATTTATTCAAAATGAAAAAATACAGTAACTGTCTAAATTAAAATAGGTTGTGGGTTTACGTTCAAACACTAAATATATTTTAATCCTCCGAAACTTCAATATATTAATTAATCTTAATCAGATAATCCCCATTCTGTTTGCATCTAATTTTAGTAAAATAAACAACAAAACAGTAAAACTTATTAACGATGAACCGCCGTAGCTAATGAAGGGTAGGGGAATGCCAATAACAGGTACGAGGCCTACCGTCATACCGATATTAATAAAAAAGTGGCAAAAAAGTATACAGGCCACGGCATAACCGTATATCCGTGAAAACGATGAGCGTTGCCTTTCGGCAATGTGTATTAAGCGTAAAATTAAAAATAAGTAAAGCGAAATTACGGTGGCAGTACCTGCAAAACCCCATTCTTCGCCTATGGTACAAAAAATAAAATCGGTACTTTGCTCGGGTACAAAGTTAAATTTTGTTTGGGTACCTTGCAGGTAACCACGGCCTAGCAAACCGCCCGAACCAATGGCAATTTTAGATTGGTTAACATTGTAACCAGCCCCACGAGGGTCGTTTATTAAGCCTAAAAGTAAATCGATGCGGGTTTTTTGGTGCGCTTGCAATACATTATTATATACAAAATCAACACTCAAAATAAATACCAACGAAAGTATAAATGTAGCAATGGTAGTGGCTATAATGCGTTTGTTTTTTTTGTAAGCATAATAAATAATACAAGCCATAACGATGCTGATAGCTGCAATTACTATCATTTTAGTAAATAATAAGGTGCCTATAAATAATACCACCATCATAAATCCTGCAAATAAAAAATAAGGCGATAGGCCTTCTCGGTATAGCACAAATATTAATGCCACAAATACCAATGCCGAGCCTGTATCGGGCTGTAACATAATTAAAAACATGGGAAAAAGGAGGATAGCAGCAGCAGGTAACACGTTTCTAAAATCGTTTAACTTACCAGTTAACGAACTAATATATCTAGCCAGCAATAGGCTTGTAGCCCACTTGGCAAACTCCGAAGGTTGTAACCTAAAGCTACCAATGGGTATCCAGGCTTGGTTGCCCCCTACATTACGCCCTATAAGTAACACAGCTACTAATAGCACAATGGTAACACCATAAAAAACAGGTGATAGCACATAAAAAAACTTAGAATCGAGCAGTAAAATTACCACACCTATTATAATAGCAACCATAATAAATAATAATTGCTTGCCCGAATTAGTGCTAAAATCTATTATATATATAGCATTTTCGTTATATACAGCGGCGTAAATACTAAACCATCCGATAGCGATAAGCGAGATGAATAACATAATACTTATCCAATCTACATTAAAGAAAAAACTGCGTTGGTTTATCATTTTTGTAATTTAAGTAATGGCTTATTTTTTTGTTAAAGTATCGGTTATTGTTTTAGATTTTTTTGTTGATATATATTTTTTGAGGCTATCTTTTTCTTTTTTTAAGTTTTTTTGTGGGATGTTTTTACGCAATGTATCTAATAATTTTTTGGGTGTTTTTATGGTGAGATTTCTTTTTAGCGTATCTTTTGGTTTTGCATTACTATTTTTGGTTTCAGGTAGTTTTTTTAAGCTATCTTTTATAAATACCAAACGCAACGAATCTTTAACCCTTTTACTTGCCAATGGGATAGGTTTTTTGGGCAATAAATTAGCTTTAAGCAATCTATCGGTATAATATTTAGGCCGCGATATGCTGTCTTTTAAATATTTTTCGACCAATAAACTGGCAATAGGAGCCGACCATGTGGCACCATAACCCGCGTTTTCTACCACCACAGCAATAGCTATTTTTGGATTATTGCGTGGTGCAAAAGCAAAAAATACCGAGTGATTTTCGCCATGCGGGTTTTGTACTGTTCCTGTTTTTCCGCACATTTCAATATCATTTATTTTCGAGTAATAAGCCGTACCTTGTTTTACTACACGGCTCATACCTTCTATTACGGGCGAAAAATATTGCGTATCAATACCTACATAATTTTTTTGGGTAAACTCGGGGCGGATAATTTTTTTAGCTCCAATGGCTTTAATTAAATGAGGCTTATAATAAAAACCACGGTTGGCCACAATAGCTACTACATTGGCCATTTGTAAGGGTGTAATACCCAGTTCGCCTTGGCCTATGCTTAATGAAATATTAAAACCCGAGCCCCATCTTTCGCTTTTCCAGCGTTTGGTATATAATTCGGCAGTGGGTAATAATCCTTTACGTTCGCCAGGTAAATCAATATCTAGCTTGCCACCTATACCAAATTTGCTTACCGCCTCACGCCATTTGCGGAAACCATTTATGGGGCGTAAGCCCGATTTATCAACCATTTTGGCATAGGTATAACCAAAATAAGTGTTGCAAGATTCTTGTATTGCGCCTATTAAATTTAAACTGCCATGCACATGGGTACATTTCATAAAACCACGGTAGCCATAACGGTATCCGCCTGGGCAACTGTATATGGTATTGTAATCAATGGTTTGAAACTGTTGCGCTACCAGTGCATTAATTATTTTAAAAATAGAACCTGGCGGGTATTCGGCCTGTGTGGGGCGTATAAACATGGGCTTGTTACTATCATCCAATAGTTTCATATAATTATTGCCACGTTGGCGGCCTACCATCATATTAGGGTCGTAGCCTGGGCTACTTACAAAAGCTAGTATTTCGCCCGTTTCGGGCTCAATAGCTACAATGCTCCCAATTTTATTGCGCATTAATTGCTCGCCCATTAGTTGTATGCGTTTATCTAACGATGCAATAAGGTTGTCGCCCGATACGGCCAAGGTGTCGTATTTTCCTTCAAAAAACCGACCTTTTTCTCGGTTGTGTACATCAACCATAATATTGCGTACACCACGCTGGCCTCGTAGCAAATCTTCGTACGATTTTTCGATGCCCGATTTACCTATATAATCGCCTTTATTGTAAAAGCTCCCCGATTTTTCTATCTCCCTATCGTTTACCTCGCCTATATAGCCCAAAAATTGTGCAGCTGTGCTATCGGGGTAATACCTTACCGAACGGTTTTGTACATAAAAGCCTGGATATTCGAATAATCTTTCTTGCAAGCCAGCCGATGTTTTGGCCGATAGCTGTTTCTCGAATACCGATGCTCGGTAAAGCGAATATTTTTTTGCTTTTATAAACTGTTTATCAAATTGTGTTTTTGAAATAGCTATTAAACTACAAAAAGCAAGCGTATCAAATGGTGCAACCTGCCCTGGTATTACCATCAAATCATATACAGGCTCGTTTTGTGCCAGCACTTTAAGGTTTCGGTCTAATATAATACCTCGGGCAGGGTAAATAATTAAACGCCTCAATACATTGTTATTGGCCGATAATAAATATTGATCGTCCACTACTTGGATATAAAAAATACGCAATAGTAGCGTAAGTGTAATCGCAATAAAAATGGCTTGTATTACATATTTTCGGCTAAAAAAACTATCCATTACCTTGCCCTTTTATAAAATAATAATTCGGTAACAAAAATTAAAAATAGTGTAAAGCCTGTGGTTAAAAGTGCTTTACTAAATAAATTAAAAGCCGCAGTAATATCAAACACTTCAAACATATACAAGCAAAAATGATGGGCAAATGTAAGCAGTAATGCGTAAAAGAAAAACCATCTAAAACCCATGGTGCTTAAATGGGGCGTTGTTTCGGTTTCTAGGCTATCGTTTTGAACAGTTACACTGATATACAAAATCCTAAGAAAAGCAATAACAGTACAGGCTGCGGCATGTAACCCTAGCGTATTGCTAAACACATCAACCAATAAACCTATTAAAAACGATAGTAAAAACAACAACCATTTTGGGGTTTTAAAAGGCAATAAAAAAATAAATAAGATGTATAAAAAAGGGATGTTAAGGTTATAAATAATTATATTTTTGAGTAGTACTACCTGTATTAGTACAAGTAAAAAAAACCTTAAAAAGTTATAAATGATAGTTTTATTCATCTGTAGATTTTTTATTTAGGCTTTCGAGATTTTGCTGCTCATTAGCAAATATATTTTTTATCACATACACATATTGTAAGGCATAAAAATTGGTAGCCAATTGTACCGAAATATTTAAAAAACTACCGCCCCCTTTAACGCCTGCTTTTAACACTTTGCCTACTGCAATACCTTTTGGGAATGTTACACTAAGCCCCGAAGTACTTATTTTTGTTCCTTTTTTAAGATTTATTTGGTTAGGGATATCGGCCAAGGTAGCCGTTTCCGGGTTTTCGCCATCCCATAGTAATGGCCCAAAATAAGGTGTACCTTCTATTGATGAGGTGATTTTGGTATCTTCGTGTAAAACCGATTGTATGGAAGCAAAATCGGGCGACACATTCCACACAATACCTACCACACCAGTAGGGCATATTACGCCCATCCCTTTTTTTATACCATGTTTACTACCACGGTTTATGGTAATGTAATTGTTACGGGCATTTACCGATTTGTTAATTACCTCGGCACCTATATATTGATACTGTACACGGTTAATGGTATCGTTAATGGTATTTACAACTACGCTATCGTCAAAATGTGAGGCTTTTAATTGGTTTCGTAATAGCGTGTTTTCGGCTACCAATTGTTTGTTTACTGCATCAAGCTGTATGTATTTGCTAACGTTGTTTACTTGGGTATAAAATTTACCTACCCATTCATTAGAGGTATTAAGGGTGCTTACACGCTGGAAATCGTTGTTTCTAATAATAAGTACAAGCGAGAAAATAAAAAATATGATAAACAAAAATAAAGCGCTGTATTTATTTATGAAACGCCATAGATTGTTCATTACTTTATGCTATAAATTTTATTTTTATTGTATTAACGACCTTCTTGCATCAAAAATTTAAAGTTATCTAAATTTTTTAAGGATATACCTGTACCTCGCACTACAGCCCGCAAAGGGTCGTCGGCAATGTGTACAGGTAGTTTTGTTTTTGCGTTTATTCGTTTATCCAATCCTCGCAGCAATGCACCACCACCTGTGAGGTAAATACCTGTTTGGTAAATATCGGCTGATAACTCGGGCGGGGTAATTTCTAATGCTTTTAATATTGCTTCTTCTATTTTGGATATTGATTTATCTAAACATTGGGCTATTTCGGTGTACGAAACGGTAATTTGTTTGGGTACGCCTGTCATCAAATCTCGGCCTTGTACGGCAAAATCGGCGGGTGGGTCTTGCAGTTCGGGCAAGGCCGAGCCTACTTCAATTTTTATACGTTCGGCGGTACGGTCGCCTATCATAATATTGTGCTGGCGGCGTATGTAGTTTACGATATCTGAGTCGAAATTATCGCCAGCAACACGTATAGATTGGTCACATACAATCCCCGAAAGGGCAATAACCGCAATTTCGGTAGTACCACCGCCTATATCAATAATCATATTGCCCATTGGTTCTTCTACATCAATACCTATACCCACGGCTGCGGCCATAGGCTCGTGTATGAGGTAAACATCTTTGGCACCAGCTATTTCGGCCGATTGCCTTACGGCTCTTTTTTCTACCTCGGTAATGCCCGATGGAATGCATATTACCATACGTAGGTTAGGGAAAAACCAGCCTTTGCCGCCGTTTATCATTTTTATCATGCCCCGTATCATGTGTTCGGCGGCGTTAAAATCGGCAATCACACCGTCTTTTAGTGGCCTTACAGTTTTAATATTATCGTGGGTTTTGCCTTCCATTTGCATGGCTTGCTTGCCTATGGCGATAACTTTATTGGTAGTACGGTCAATGGCTACAATCGAGGGTTCATCTACCACTACTTTATCGTTGTGTATAATAAGGGTATTTGCGGTACCTAAATCTATAGCTATTTCTTGTGTAAACCAGTTGAATAAACCCATTAAATTATTTTTTTTTAAGATTGTAAAGTTTGCAAAAAAAACTGCTTAATGCTAATCTATTTTGCCTTTGATAACGTATTTTGTATAAATTTTAGTGTTTAAAGTGCCTAACCCCCGTAAGCACCATTGCAAGCCCTTTTTTATTGGCCATAGCAATCGAATCTTGGTCTTTTATAGAACCCCCTGGTTGCAAAACTGCCGTAATGCCTGCATCGGCGGCCAGCTCCACACAATCTGGGAACGGGAAAAACGCATCCGATGCCATTACTGCGCCTTGTAAATTAAAGCCAAAACTGTGGGCTTTTATAATGGCTTGCTTTAAGCTATCAACCCGCGATGTTTGCCCTACACCGCTAGCCATAAGTTGGCTATCTTTTACAAATACAATGGTGTTTGATTTGGTGTGCTTTACCACTTTATTGGCAAAGTGTAAATCGTGTAGTTCGTTTTGGTTTGGTATAGCTTGGGTAACGGTTTGCATTAAATCTATACCTTCAACGGTATTGTCTTTATCTTGCTCTATTACACCGTTTAGTAAGGTTTTAAATTGTTTTAAAGGTAAAATGGTTTTTTTTCTTAGCAGGATAATGCGGTTTTTTTTGGCCGATAATATTTCTATGGCTTGCGCCGAGTAGCTGGGTGCTATTAAAACTTCAAAAAACAAATTGCTAATTTCGGTAGCCGTGGGCGCATCAACCTCGCCATTGCAAATTAATACGCCACCAAATGCCGATACAGGGTCGCAAGCCAAGGCTTTATGCCAAGCATCGAATAAATTAGCCGCACTTGCTATACCACAAGCGTTGGTATGTTTTAAAATGGCAAAAGTAGGTTCGGTAAATTCGTCAATTAAAGCTACGGCTGCATCTACATCAACCAAATTGTTGTACGATAGTTCTTTGCCATTAAGTTTGGTAAACATGGCATCTAAATCGCCATAAAAAATACCTTTTTGGTGCGGATTTTCGCCATAGCGTAATACGCTGTGTTGTTGTATGCTTTGTTTAAAAACAGGCTCTTGGGCACCGTTATTAAAATAATTAAAAATTGCCGAATCGTAATGTGATGATACATTAAAAGCATTTTTGGCAAACGCTTTACGTTGTGCCAAAGTGGTTTCGCCATTTTGTGCTATCAATATATCGTTTAATGTGCTATAATCTGTTTTTGATGAGATAATTACTACATCGTTAAAATTTTTAGCGGCTGCTCTAATAAGCGATATGCCACCAATATCTATTTTTTCGATAATATCGGCTTCGGTAGAAGTTTTATCTTGTAATGTTTCTTCAAAAGGATATAAATCTACAATTACCAAATCTATTTCGGGTATTTCGTACTCGGCAATTTGTTGTTTATCGCTTTCGTTATTTCTACGGGTTAATATCCCACCAAAAACCTTAGGGTGTAAGGTTTTAACACGGCCACCTAAAATAGATGGGTAACTGGTTAAATCTTCTACCGCAATAACGTTAATGCCCAAATCGTTTATAAATTTTTGTGTACCGCCTGTCGAGTAAATATTTACACCTTGCTTGTGTAAGGTTTTTATCAGGTTTTCGAGCTTATCTTTATAATATACAGATATTAAAGCATTTTTTATTTTTACGGTATTACTCATTGCAGGGCTTTTAATTTTTAAAGGTGCAAAGATAGTAAAATAGGTAAATTTTTTGCTGGGGATAATGCTATTTTGTTGTATATATTTTGGGGTGCTAATGTTTTGTGGGTTAAGTAATGTAGGCTTGATGATAGAAAAAAAAAGTCCTCACCATTATTGTGATGAGGACTTTTTTAAAAATGCAAATCTATAAGCCGGGTTCTGTACTTTAGCGTAAAGCGAAAGCCACTATCATTTATCTAGCCATACCGTTACCGGAATATGATCTATCGACCTACCCGTTACGACAGTGTTGTGCACACATTGGTTCGAGCAAAACCAGATTCGTAACTTATTTGGTCTTTCAACTCCTGAGGTTTACCACGGTGTACGTCGCCGTACAAAGTCGTGAGCTCTTACCTCGCGTTTTCACCCTTACCTCAATAAAATTAAGGCGGTTTATTTTCTGTAGCACTTGCTGTCCCCTGTGTTTTTAGGGGCCTTCCCGTTAGGAAGCAGGATGCGCTGTGTTGCCCGGACTTTCCTCTCTCTCGATGATATCGAAACAGCGATAGTGCAATTTGCTTTACAAAGTTAATTTATTTTACCTGCAATTTTTTAAGTGATTTTCGATTTCGCTAACATCGTATAATCCTTGCTGGTTACCAAAGGAGTTGGTTACAAAGGTGAGCAGTTTTGCCAAATCAATAGCAGCTAATTTTGGGTTGGCGGGCATTTTAAAATGATACCCTTGTTGGTGTATAGTAATGCTATCGGCTATGCCATATTGTACAATACAGGGCAATATGGCTCTGTGTTTTCTTAAAAATGGGGTATCGGTTAAGGGTGGTATTAATTGTGCTAGGCCTTGGCCAGTAGCACTGTGGCAATTTTGGCAATGGCTTTTGTAAAGTTGTGCACCATCGGCAAAGTAGCGGGTATATTTTACCGATTGCTCGGTTACGCAGGCGTTTAATGCGATGCCAAATACGAGTAGCGTGAAGCAAAAACCGAGTAAAATTTTCCTCATTTTATTTGTCTTTATACTCGTTTAATAAAACCTGCATATCGTCTATCATTTGTGTAACTTGGGTTTCGTCGGTACCATCGTAGGCTCCTCTAATACGTTTGTTTTTATCAACCAATAAAAAATAACCGCTGTGTACGATGCCACCTGGGGCGGCTCGGTCTTCAAAAGTGGACGACATGTAGCTGTTTTTGGCTAAGTTATACACCGTTTCTTTATCGCCGTAAAGGAAATACCATTGCTTAGCATTTACGCCTAGCTTGTTCGAAAAATTTTTTAAAACCGCAATGCTATCGTGTTTAGGGTCGATAGTGTGCGATAAAAATTTTACTTCGGCATTGCCTTTATACTTATCGTAAGCCCGTAACATTTGCTTTTTCATAATGGGGCAAATAGAAGGGCAGGAGGTGAAAAAGAAATCGGCAACGTAAATTTTATTATTTAAACTATCTTGGTTTATGATGATGCTATCTTGGTTTAAAAAACTAAATTTTGGTATGGTTTGGTAAAGGGTATCAATAACTTCTACACCGTTTACCATTTTTTTTATAGCCTCACGCTCGCCGTAAATGGGTAATTTTTTAGGTGTTGATGTGCAGCTTGCTACAATTGTAGCTAAACTTAAAAGCGAATATATTTTTAGTTTGTGGGTCATTATTTTTTGTATTGAGATAAAAATTCATCACTGTTTTTTAAAGCTTTATTGGTTTGGCTTTCTACTTTTTCTATCTCGGTTTTTTGCTTGTTTAGGTATTCCATAATTTGGGTATGATTTTTACCTGCAAAATCGGGGTTAAAGTTATTCATCCAAGCCATCATGGCTTCGTCGGCTTTGGTTAAATCGGCATTTAAGTCGTTTGCTTTTTTATAAAAAGCTTCGTTATCTAAATTTGCGTGGTTGGCGTATTGTGTACTGGCCAAAAGTTTGGTAATACTTTGTTTATTTGCCATTATGGTTTCGCCTTTTTGCATTAACTCGTCGTGGGTTTCAATAATTTTTGCTTGTAATATCTCTTCGGCTTCTTTGGTGTTGTTACAGGCTGTAAATGAAAGGATTGTGAGTAGGACTAAAATTATTTTTTTCATATTTTTTTTGAGGCTTGCGTGTTGGTTGTGTTTTTTAGATTTTGCTATGTACTTTTGTAATTGCGTTGGCAATTAAAGGGTAATCTTAAATTATAGATTTTTAAATACGGTATTCTTTAGCAATTTTTTTTATAAAAAAAATCCTAATATTTAACCTGCAAAGTAAGCAATAGTTTTAAAAGCTGCCAAAATGTTTTGGTTATTTTTAATACAAGTATCGGTTGTGGGTAGCGAATGAAAGCATAATTTTTTGCAGCAAAATACACTCTTCCCGTGTTTGGTGGCACACCAACTACTGACCAAATATATCTTTTAGTGTTTGGTGTGCCAACCACGGACAAAGCAACCCGTAAAAAATAAATGCGTAATAAAATGTGCGTGTTGTTAATTATTTTAGCTAAGTTTAGTTTCGGATTGTAAATGCTGAAGTGCAGGGGTTTGGGCTGTAGAAATTAAGAAACTAATTTTATAATTTTAATATGGTAATAAATATGAAATCGAATGCTTTAATTATTTTTTTTATAATACTTACACTGTTTTTTAACGGATTTTCTCAAGCACAAACTTCGGAGCCAGAACACGAACTGATTAAAAAAAGGTTAAAAGCGTTTTACGTAAGTTATATTTCTGAAAGCGCAAAAGAGATTGTTAACATAAAAAAAATAGATGCAATCAAAATGAAATATATTACAGAAAAACTTTTAAAAAAAATAGATAAGGAAGAATTAGATTATGACCCAATTATAAATGCACAAGACTGTGATGTTCAATGGTTAAAAACATTGGAGATTATTAAGAGTTCGTCAACAACACAAATCTATATTGTTTCCTATACCGATGGTTATAGTAAAAGAAAAAATAGTATAAAGTTGTTTATAACCAAAGAGTTTGGCAGTTTTAAAATAGCTAATATCTTGTAGTGTCAGGCTCGCCCGCTGTTCCACTTTCCCCCAATAGAGCCGCATTTCCCCGCTGTTTCACTTATAACGCTCTTCGTGGTTTGCAACCTCGAAGCCCAAATAGTAGCGTTTGCAACCCGTAAAAAAAAATGCCTAATAAAATGTGCGTGTTGTTAATTATTTTAGCTAAGTTTAGTTTCGGATTGTAAATCCTGAATTGCAGGTCGGGTAGTTCATAACACATCTAATATCATAAAATATGAAAGTCTTAATTTTTTGTTTACTATTCGTTATAAATTTATTTTATCAAACAAATGCCTGTAATCTTAATAAAGATTTACAGTTAAAAGATTCAATAAAAAATATTAAAGAAGTAAACATCTTCGGTAATTCACTTACAAAAGGATTGTTAGATATTAGTGCTTTTGATATTTATAAAGATACTTTATACCTCATTAATACCAATAAGGGGAAGCTAATTAAAGTCGATTTGAAAACAGGTAATATTTCTACGAACCCGAAACTTAATTTTATTTTAGAAAGCAAGTTAAAAAGCAAGGAGTTTGCAGGGAAAATCTCTGTTCAACCAAATGGTTATTACATAAGTTTTTTAAATAAGCTTTGTTTCATTACAAATGATGGTAAATTGGTTAAAGTTTATAACAACACATATTTTATAAATGATTTCAATAAAATAAATGAAGATATTATTATCACATCTCAAAACTCAATTAACCTAATTAATACAAATGGTAAACTATTATATAAGGTGCAGTTTGAATTATTTGATTCACAGTTTATAAGATATAATAATGGGATTTGTTACTCTCCAACTTCAGAAGATAATATTACAGAATTCCGAGTTTTAAATAATCATACCATTCAAACAAAAACATACCCACCAATAGACTTAACATTAAATATTAAAAATCCATATATAACTTATTCTGATGAAAACTATTTTTTAGGATTCCCCTACAAGGATAGACGCAATATTTATATGTTTAAAAAAGGTATTAAAAGTAACGTTATACATAAAAAAATAGCTTTAAATGGATTAGATTTCACACCAAGTAATATAAAAATAGCTAAAGAAGAAGGTAACCCAAATTTTAGAATCGGATTTTGTAATGGTGTACATTATATAATTATACTTATGAATGGTAAATTGAAAATAATGTCATTTACTTTTTCTTAACCTGATTTATCCTTAGTATACCTACCGTGTACCCATAAGTATTTTTAATTTAATCAAACGCTCTTCGTGGTTTGCAACCTCGAAGCGTAAATAGTAGCGTTTGCAACCCGTAAAAAAAAATGCCTAATAAAATGTGCGTGTTGTTAATTATTTTAGCTAAGTTTAGTTTCGGATTGTAAATGCTGAAGTGCAGGGGTTTATTACTTACTTATAATGGAATTTGCAGGAAATAATTTTGATGTAATTGTTTTCCACTTTATAAACCAAGCGGTGTTCGTCGGTAATTCTGCGAGACCAGTATCCAGCATAATCATATTTCAAAGCTTCGGGTTTTCCGGTACCCTCAAAAGGGGTTTTGGCGGTTTCTTTAACCAGTTTTCTGAGTTTCGCAAAAATTTGTCTGTTCTCGGTTTGCCAGTCATTGTACTGTTCAAAGGCAAATGGAGTAAACAGATAATCTCTCATAAATCTTTATGTTTGATTAATATATGTTCGTTGTTTCTGTCCTGAGCTATAGATTTTTCGAGCATAGCCTTGTTTGCTGGGCTCGATAGCAGATAAGCCGTGGCATCCAATTCTTCTTCGACTGTGATGGTAATGGGCTTAGATTTGAAGGTAGCTTTAATGGCCTCCAAAATATCAGAGCTTGCTTCCTGTGCCGATGCTAAATGATAGGTTGTGTACATAAATATTTGTTTTAAAAAATGAGTATTTGCTATAATATTTTTGATTTAAAATCCTAAAATCATAGCATTTGTAAAATTAGCTAAAATATTTTGGAGGAGCAAGTTTGTAAACGGCACAACCGTTGTGTGTATTCATCTCCCGCTGTTTCACTTATAACGCTCTTCGTGGTTTGCAACCTCGAAGCCCAAATAGTAGCGTTTGCAACCCGTAAAAAAAAATGCCTAATAAAATGTGCGTGTTGTTAATTATTTTAGCTAAGTTTAGTTTCGGATTGTAAATTCTACGAAATTAGCTTCAGGGTTGCAAATTCTATACAGCAGCTTTTAACTGATTGATTTGCAGATATAATTTTCCTATAAAAATTTTATAGGGAAAATTGAGCCCCATTGGGCAAAATCTGAAGAACCCTGTCACTCTGAACGATTGAAGAGTCTAAAATACGTTGATGAGACTCTTCAATCGTTCAGAGTGACAAGTGGTTTATTGTTTAATAATCTATACAGAAGATTTTAACTGTTTGATTTACAGTTGCAATTTTTCTTGTAGAAATTCGCACAAGCTGCTGTTCTAAAACTTTTTATAGGGAAAATTGGAACTTATTGGGGGAAATCTGAAGAGTAGGTCTATTTTATTAATAAAGATGACAAGACAAGAATTAGTTAAAAGGTGGAAAGACTATGAAGGGGAGATTATTTTAAAAGAAATAATTAACTGTCTAAATATGAGAATTCCACTATCGTCCGTTAATGGCTTAAAAAAGCATCTAGGTCGTTGGGATCTTCGTGGGGCAAAGCTTTCAGAAATATCTGATGAACAAAAGATAGAAGCAGCTGGACATAAAGTTATTCAAAAGTTTGGTACTTTAAAAGTAAGAGATAATGTTGTTGAGTCAGTTGATTTTTCGTTTTCAGATATAAGTTATTCATTTTGGCAAAAGTGCAGTATCTCAAACTGTTTATTTGAAGGGACAAAAGCTAAAGAATTGTGTATAATTGCATCTGATTTTCTGAACTGCTCCTTTAAAAAAACTAACCTATCCTATTCGTTTATGAATAAAAATATCGGAACCGACTCCGGGTCGTTTATTGCAGTTAGTTTTGAGGAAACGAATTTGTCTGAATGTATATTTTGTTTTCCGATAGTTAAGAATTGTCGATTTCAGGATTGTAATCTCATAGCTACAAATTTTGATGGTAGCAGAATGGCGAATTGTCAATTTATAGGGGATGTAAATTCCCCTTGGTTTAGAGGCTATTCAACAACAGCTCAGAAATCTTTGTTAGGATTATTTAACAGAGTTGAACCTAAAAAGTATCCAAATGAAATGCAAAGTGTAGATTTTTCTAGGGCTAATTTAGTTGTAGTTTCTTTTTCTCATTCAATTGATTTATCTAGATGTATATTTCCAAGTAGCGAGGATTATATATTAATCAACGATCTTAAATATACAATGGAAAAGGTAAGATATATTATTGAATTAGAGTGGAAAGGCGAAGATAAAAGAAAGGGTTTGGAATTAATTGATAATCTCTACTTTAAAAAAGATAAACAAAATCAATTATTAGATATAATTGATACTTTCCCTATCGCTTCTAGTGACGTTGAATTTGATAATAAATTTTTTAACCTAATCCGTTCCAATAATTAGTGTTGAAAAACTCTTACTTGTTTCACTTATAACGATCTTCGTGGTTTGCAACCTCGAAGCGTAAATAGTAGGGTTTGCAACCCGTAAAAAAATGCCTAATAAAATGTGCGTGTTGTTAATTATTTTAGCTAAGTTTAGTTTCGAATTGTAAATTCTACGAAATCAGCTTCAGGGTTGCAAACCTGAAGAGTAGGTATTTACCTATTATTAATTCTAATAGAAGTACATCATTTAGTTCAACACGATAATTTATGAAAAATATACTTTTAATATTTAGCCTTTTAGCTTTTATAGCTTGCGATAATAAACATAAAAAAAACAAAGCTAATCCACCCTTGAACAAAGTAGGAGAAACGAGGATAAGTAATAGTGAAACTTTAAAAGTTACCACACCTGTACAAAAAAAACAGTTTTATTTTGTTTATGAAAACGACACTCTTTTGCAAAAGCTAGTTATAAAATCACTTAACACTAAGCTTCTTGAATTTTCTTTAACATCTACCAATAAATCAAAAAATAAAACTTTTAACATCGAAGGTGTTGCAAAAGCTAAAAACACCTCTGATCTTGAAATTGATGAAGATGAGGATGGGAATGCTTACCCCGCTCAAGTCTATATCTTTGAGAAAGATTGTTGGTTGTCATTCCGTATTGATATGGAATCAAAAGATAAAATCCGTATTGTTGAAGCAGATTGTGATAAATTTCACAATGAGAGCTGTCTTTTCGGCTCTATAGGTGTTTTAAGACTTCTGAAGTAGCCACGTTTTTCCTTAGTCTTTTAGCCAAGGCTTTAGCGTTTGGGACTAAGGATTGGCAAATGCAAGAAGGGTTTCAAACCTATAAAAACGCAATAAATATTTATTAAGAGAACTAATTACAAGTCTAGTACTTTTATAACCGCATCTTTAATTTCATTGAGCGTAAAGGTATCAATGTAGCCCAGTTTTTTAGTGAGGCGTTCTTGGGATAGCGAGCGAATTTGAAAACAATCGGCAGCGGAATTTTTGGAAAGCCCATTGGAGATGTTGGGTTCAATTTTAACCATCCAAGGAGCGATATCGTATCGGTCTTTCCAGTCGGTAATGGGTACAATAATTTTTAGTGGAAGTTTTCCCAGCCTATCATCATTTATTATAATGGCAGGTCTTTTTTTCTGTATTTCAGCACCTTTTGTGGGGTCAAGGTCAACCAACCAAATTTCACTTTGCTTCATAGAAATGTTCAAAATCAAGTGAAGTAAAAGCGGTTAATTCCTTATCGTTTTTATAATCGCTGTAAAGTGCGTTGGCTGCAAATTCCAGTTGGTGGCTGGTTTCCTCTTTTTTAATGGATTTGATGGTTTCTTCAACCACATAAAACTTTTTGTTGAGGGGTAATCGTTGTATTTCCTGTATTATCTCTAATGTTTGCATATTTTGTAATATTTAATGGGCTAAACTTAGGGCATTTGTAAGGGTATCTTTCAAACGTTTTTTAGTGATGGCCATATCAATAATGTTGAAGATAGATTTTTTTTCTATTTCTTCCAAATGGTCGAGCTGTTGTATTTTTTCGACTATATTTTTATCGTAGGAGTTGATATCCAAGGGCTGTTCTTTGCCAAAAAGTTCGGCAACATCTATGCCTAAAGTTTCGGCAATTTTTTCGAGAGAAGATAAGGTAGGCTCTACTTTTCCACCTTCTATGCGACTGTATTGCGCTTGGTCTATCCCAATGCTTAAAGCTACCTCTTTTTGTGAAAGGCTTTTGGTACTCCTAAGTTGCTTTATTTTGTCGCTTATGTTCATACTATATGATTTTTAACTAAACAAACTTAGTTATTTATGCGGTTAGGTGCAATTATTAAATTCTTTATTAAAAATAACTATGTTGTATAAACCTCGAATCCCAAATCGTAGCGTTTGCAACCCGTAAAAAAATGCCTAATAAAATGTGCGTGTTGTTAATTATTGTTTAGTTTCGGATTGTAAATTCTACGAAATTAGCCTCAAGATTGTAAATCATGAAGAGTAGGTATTCGTGGCTATCGCTATTGTGAGGCTAAAAAAAATGTAAAGGCTTCGCCTTTATTTATTTGCCACGAATTCACGAATTTTGCTGGCAAAAAAATCTAAAACGCTATTTATCTGTTTGTTTTAAACCTTATATCAAATTTTTTATTTGTGCCGAAACTTTTATTATTTAGCCAATTTGATGCTTTATCTCACAAACAAACTTAACAATTTAGGCAATAGCAAAATATTTATCACCTCTGGCATACCAAAAAAAGAGGATGTAGAAGCAAAATCTTCTACATCCTCTTTTTTTTACTGCTTATTTACACTGCTATACACTAGCTTTTAAGGCGCTGGTTTATATAGCAAACAACACCTTAATCAGCTTTTAAATGGGGTTTAGCTTTGGGTTTAGCAAAATGCGCTTTTACTTTTACCCTAATCAAATACATAGATGGTACTACAATTAAGGTTAAAAAAGTAGCAAAGCTTAATCCAAAAATCATTGTCCACGATAGTGGGCCCCAAAAGGCTACGTTATCGCCACCAAAATAAATGTGTGGGTTGCCGGTACTAAATAAGGTGGCAAAATCTAAATTTAAACCAACAGCTAGCGGTATTAAACCCAGCATTGTGGCGGTGGCGGTTAGTATAACGGGTGTCATACGGGTGCGGCCTGCTTCTAGTATTGCCTCGAAACCATCCATACCTTGTTCCATCATTAAATCGGCAAATTCTACCAATAATATCCCGTTTCGTACTACAATCCCCGCTAAGGCAACAATACCAATACCCATCATTACTATCGACATTTCCATACGGAACAAGCTAATACCCAGCAAAACACCTATAATACTAAATAAAATTTCGCTTAAAATAATTAGTGGTTTACCAATAGAATTAAACTGTATAACCAATATAATTAAGATTAAGAAAAACGAAGTTAATAAGGCACCACCTAAAAATGCAGCGGTTTCTTTTTGCTCTACCTGTTCGCCTGCCATATTTACTTGTACGCCTTCGGGTTTTCTAAAATCGGCTAATTCGTTTTCTATATTGGCTACTACTTCGTTAGGGTTATAATCGCCCAATACGTTTGATGATAGCATAATAATACGCTTTTGTTGCTTCCGTTTTATGCCTCCATACGTATTTACATAATCTATATTGGCAAACGATGATATAGGCACTTGCCTTACCATACCGCCCATGCCCATATCCCGATAGGTAACTTTAATGTTTCTAAGTTGCTCTAAACTATTGCGTTGGTCTTTTTGCGCTCGCAAGTTTATTTCATAATCTTCGTCGGCATCTCTAAATTTAGAAACTTCTTTACCGTACAATGCAGTACGAATTTCCATGGCTATTTGCCCAGTAGAAATCCCTTCTCGGTTAGCCCTTTCACGGTTAATATCAAAAATTATTTCGGGTTTATTGTTTTGGAAATCAGATTTTAGCTCTTCTACACCAGCAATATTTTTAGCTACCAAATAGTTTTTTAAACGTACCGATGTTTGCACCAACGAATCTAGGTTATCGCCTGTAATTTCAATACTTATAGGTTTGGAGGTGGGTGGCCCCGATTGTTCTTGGGTTACCGAAATCTCGGCCCCAGCCACCCCTTTTATGGCTTTACGCATGGCTTCTAAATACTCGATAGAGCGTTTTCCGCTACGTTCGCCAAACTCTACAAAAGCTACCGTAACTTTACCACGGTTGGGGTAATTACCTTGGTCTTCATCTTGTGGGTCGGTTACGCCTACGGTAACGTTCGATAGTATAGACGATACATTGTGCCTACCCAAACTATCTACCACTTGGGTAACTTTTTTCTCGATAGATTTTGTAACCTCGTTGGTATATGCTTGGTCGGTACCTGTGGGTAGCGTTAAGTAAACGTATGCAAAATTAGGATCGGCTTCGGGGAAAAACACAAACTTGGGTTTCATAATTCCTGTAAAAATTATCGAGAAAACCAATAATCCTAATGTACTACCCAAAATGGTGTATGGGCGGTGCAATGCCCAGTTTAAAAATCTTGCATATTTATCTAAAACTTTTGGCCAAGTATATTTTTGGAATTTTCGGATAGCTTTTTCTAATATAAAATGTTGCATTAAATACAAAAATGCCATTAGCACTACAAAATTGCCAAAGCCAAAGTTTATTAAATAAGCCACCACTGTTGCCCCTCCAAAATACAATAGCGTACGTTTTACTTTTTTATCGAAAGTGGGTTTGTAAACCTCATCGGCAGTATGCGATTCCATAAAATCGACCGCAAAAACAGGGTTTATAATGTAAGCCACCACCAACGATGCCAGCAAAGTGATAATTAACGTAATAGGTAAAAAAAACATAAACTGCCCAATTACGCCAGGCCAAAAGGCTAGGGGGATAAAAGGGGCTAGGGTAGTCATGGTGCCCGAAAATACAGGTAAAAATACCTCGCCTGCGGCCATTTTTGCGGCTTGCTTTATAGGTACTTTGCCATTATCAAAAATACGGTGGGTGTTTTCTATAACCACCACGGCATCATCAACCACAATACCTAAAGCAAGTAAGAACGAGAAAAGCACAATCATATTCATGGTGAAACCAATGGTTGGCATTAACAAAAATGCCACACACATGGATAGCGGTACCGATAACGCCACAAAAAATGCGTTGGTAATCCCCATAAAAAACATGAGGATGAGGGTTACCAAAATAAAACCAATAACAATGGTGTTTATTAAATCGTGTAGGGTTACACGGGTTTTGTCCGATTGGTCGCCTGTGGTAACAATTTCTAAGCCTTTCGGAAATTCTTTGGCTTTCATTTCGGCCAGTAAAACACGTATTTTATCAGATGCCTCAATCAAGTTTTGCCCCGACCGTTTTTTAACATTTAACGTAATTACGTTTTTACCCGCCAGCCTAGCAAACGATTCTTGTTCTTTAAAACCATCCACCACTTGGGCAATATCTCGCAAATAAACCGATGCGCCTGATGGTGTTTTTATAATGGTGTTTGATATTTCGGTGGCATCTTTAAACTCTTTTTTGATATTTAAAGTTCGGCGAATGCCATCGCTAGGTACTGTACCGCCCGATGCCGAAATGTTTTCGTAACCAATGGCCATCTCAATATCGCGGAACGATATTTGTGTAGAAGCCATTTTGTTCATATCTACATTTATTTGCACTTCGTTATCTAGGGCACCCACCAAATCAACCCCCGAAATTTCGGGCATAGCCTCAATACGGTCTTTAAGGTTTTTGGCGTACTTTTTAAGGGTTTTTAAG
Organism: Sphingobacteriales bacterium; assembly: GCA_013298995.1. Lineage (GTDB taxonomy): Bacteria > Bacteroidota > Bacteroidia > Sphingobacteriales > Sphingobacteriaceae > Pseudopedobacter. Next base: position 27,659 of record JAAFJW010000004.1, read on the forward strand.
TCGTAATCGCCCGAAAGGTTCAAGTACATAATAGGCAAATCGGCAAGGTTAATGTCAATAACCTCGGGGTCGTCGGGTAGGTTATTGGGTAAATCTTGCTTGGCTTTGTCCACCGCATCTTTAATGCGTTGTTTGGCATCTTTAATAGAAACCTTTGAGTTAAACTCGGCAGTGATAAACGAAAAATCCTGAAAAGAATTAGAGGTAATACTTTTTAAACCTTGTACACCTTTAATTTGCGTTTCTAATTGCTTGGTTACCAAGTTTTCCATATTTGCAGGCGATGTACCAGGGTAAATGGTACGCACAAATATTTTCGGGATAGATATTTCGGGGAAATTTTCTTTTGGTAAGCTATTGTAGGCAAAATATCCTGCTATTAAAAGCAATACGGTAAGCACATAAATAGCCGTTTTATTATCAATAGCCCAGCTTGATGGGCCAAATTCTTTGTTACTATCTTTCATCTTTTTTTATGTTTTTGATGTGTGATTTATTGAGGGTAATTAAAACTTTACCAAATCGCCTTCGTTTAAGCCATTAAAGCCAAGGGTAATTACCTTATCGCCCGCTTTAAGGCCGCTAATAACTTCGGCATTGCCATTGTAAATTTTACCTACTTTTATGTTGGCTTTTACCACTTTAGCATCTTGCGAAAGCAAAACAAAATCGCCGTTTTCTGATTTTTGTATAGATTTTACGGGTACGGTTAAGGCGTTTGCTTTTTTATAATCCACAATTTTTAAAATGGCAAGCATATTTGGTCTAAAGCTAGCTTTAGATGGTAGCTTAACTTCTACATTAAAACTACGTGAAGCAGGGTCGATGTTTTTAGATGCAAAAGATATTTTGCTTAGCAAAGAATCTTGCGCATCGGGCACTAAAACTTCTACCTCATCGCCCATATCTATTTTGCCAGCATACGTTTCGGATACCAATGCTTTAGCTTTTAAAAGCGAAGCGTTTACGATACGCATACCAGGCAAGCCAGGTTGTATGGCTTGGCCAATTTTCCAGTCCATTAAATCAACTGTTCCGCTTATAGGTGCAGTAACTTTGTACATTGATGCCTGCTGTTTTACTAGGGCCAATTGTTTTTCTAAACCTTGTTTTTGGGTTTTGGCACTTAAAAACTGTACCTCGGTACCTATTTTTTGGTCCCAAAGGTTTTTTTGGCGGTTAAATAAGTTAGTAGCCAAATCTAATTGCGTTTCTACCTGTGCAATGCTTTGGCGCAATACGGCATCATCAAGCTGTGCAAGCACTTGGTCTTTACTTACACGTTGCCCTATGTTTACCATAATATTGGTAATTACACCTGGTGCTTGTGCGTTTACTTGTACGTTTTGCTCGGCATCAACTTTACCTTGTATTTCTATATAGTTTTTAAAAGTGCTTGTGCTAACCTCAATTACCGAAACATCTTTATAAATTTTTTCTTGCTTTGCGCCAATTTCGGTTTCTAGCTTTGCAATGCTGCTGTTAATTTCGGCTTGTTGTTTTTTTAACTCGGCCAGTTGGGCAGGTTTATCTTTGGGGGCGTTATTACAAGCTGCAAATAATAAAGCGGTTAGTGTGGTGAATAGTAATTTTTTCATTTTATTTATTTTTTGGTGTTGATGATTTTTTTTTTTTGAAGCAATTTTACGTGTCTATTTTATGCGACCTAATGCTTTGTCTAAATTTACTTTGTTAATTAAGGCATCGTATAGTGCGCTTATGTAATTGGTTTCGGCTTCTTTTAATGCCGTTTCGGCGGTGGTAACTTCTAAGCTGGAACCTACACCTTGCTCGTATTTTACTTTGGTAACCCGCAGTACTTCTTGTGCCAATTGGCGGTTGCTTTTTTGGTTTTCTAACGATGTTATACCATTTATATAAGCCGTTTGCGATTGGTTAATTTGTAGGTTAATACCGTTTTGTAGGTTAAATAAATCGTTATCCGATTTTGTAACCGCCAATTTTGCTTGCTTTACCCTGTAATACCTTTGCCCGCTACTAAAAATAGGAATGTTTAATTGCAAACCAATTATAGAAGTAGGGAAACTTTTATTAAACAAGGTATTAAAATCGTTACTTAGAAAGGCTCTCGAAAAACTGCCAAACGCCGCTAATGATGGCAAAGCTTGTGCTTTATACCTTTTTAAATCTAATTGATTTAATTTTTTGCTAGTTTGCAACAAAGCATATTCGGGGCGGTTTAAATATGCCGAAGTATCGGCGGTAATGGTTTCTTTAGCAAAGCTAATATCTTCAATTTTCTCGTTAATAATTAGTTTATCGCCAATAGGCATACCCATCTGAAATTTTAATAAATTATTGTTTAAATCTAACAATCGCAATACATTGCTACGTTCGGTTTTTATATTGTTTGATAAAACGGTTAACCTATCCACATCAATTTTTTCTACAAAACCATTTTTAAGGTATTGTTGGGTATCGTTTAGGGTTTTTTGTAAACGGCTAATGTTGGCATCTAACAAACTTAAACGTTCGTTGGCAATTAAAACCGAATAATAGGCTTGGGTTACAGCCACAGCGGTTTCTACTTTGGTACGGTTTAAGGCTCTTGCCGATAACTCTTTAAAAGTTTTTGCAGCTTGTAAGCCTACTATGTACGAACCATCAAACAATAGCTGGCTAATATTTATACCTGGGTTGGCTTGGTATTTTACCCCAAACTGTACTGGCACAACTTCGCCTGGCCTGCCAGCAAGTTCGCCAGGAATTAATGAAGTTGGTATATCTAAAAAGTCTTGAAAATTAGCCACTCCAGTAACCTGAGGCAAGCCAATAGCCGTAGTTTCACGCACTTTATATTTGGCTATTTCTTCATCAATTTTTGCATTTAAAATAGTTGTTTGATGCTCGTAAGCATAGTTTATGCAGCTTTCTAACTTAAAGTTATGCACTTTTGTACTATCGGTTTGCGCCAATAAAGTATTTAAGGCAAAACTTAAAACAACTGCTAATAGTAATTTTGTAGGTTTCATCATATTATGGTTGGGTTTTATATTTATTAATTAATACGTGGCCGCTTAGGGTGCTTACGCCAAACAAAAAGTGTATGGTGGTTTCTAAAATCACATCGAAAAGGCTGTGGCTGCCGTTTCGCACCAAATTACATTCAAAGCTCCAGTTTATTTGGCTTACACGTAGGGTAGCTAAAATTTCGGTGTTTAAATCGGACCTAAATATACTTTCGGCTATGCCACGTTCCAGCCCTTTTTTTACAGTATTATAAACGTATGTGTGGTGGAAATCTAACATCAACTGGTGGGCTTTGCTGTGGTATTTTTGTAAATCGTAAAATACAGTTGGGTTTATGCCAGCAAGCATGGTTTTTAAAAAATCCATACATAAAAAAACTTCCTCAATGGCGTTGCTAGCGTTTTTGGTACGCTCGGCCATTTGGCATTCATCATCGGCAAGCATTTTGGCTATTAGCTTGTAAACCAAATCGTCTTTATCTTTATAATAAGTATAAATTGTTTTTTTCGACATTGATAGTTGCTTGGCAATATCGTCCATAGTAACTGTTTTTATACCAAATTTCATAAACAATTTTTCGGCCTCGGCTAAAATATACTCCTCTGTTTTTTCCATATCTCTAATTCGCAAACAAAACTATGGAAACTTTTAACATTTCCAAAGTTTCCAAATAAATTTTTTAATATTTTTTTTAAGGCATAATAGAATAGCTTGGCGGGTTAGATGTTTTACATTTATTATTATAAATCCATAAAATTTATACGCCCAAATTCGTGTATTGGTGCTATTAAATTACGAGGCTAAAAAAAATGTAAAGGCTTCGCCTTTATTTATTTGCCACCAATTCACGAATTTTGCTGGCAAAAAAAATCATAAAACGTTATTTATCTGTTTGTTTAAGCCTTGTATCAAATTTTTATTTGTGCCGAAACTTTAGTTAAAATAATAAACTGAGGTTGATTAATAAAATATTAATAACTGTAATTTGGGCGTTTTTCTGCCTGCTCTGGCAGGTAACACGCCGTCCGCTGCTAGCTGGCAGGCAAGTATCTTTTTTTATTTGTCTATCCCCAAAAGGGGAGGAGATGCATGAATGTGGATATAAGGCATAAAAAATTGCAGAGTAGCCATGGCGTTAATCCTAAATCAGTAATCAAAAATCGCTTTACACTAATTTAACATATACATATTATACTGATAATGCAATTTTAATGGTTTGGTTACATATCAACTATATGTTTGCATTGCTTATTTAAAGGTATAACCATTGTTCTTCTTATTATTTTAAGTGAAAACTTAGATTAATAAAATTAAAAAATTATTTAAAAACAAATTATTAAAACAAAACAAAACAAAATGAAAAAATTAATTTACACAGCTTTAGGTGTTGCGGCACTATTTGCTACTTCATGTAAAAAAGAAAATCTTGACCAAGGTCAAAAAGCCTTAGTTGTATCTGGTGTGGTTGATACCCTTAAAGGTGATATTACCGTAAACACTACAGTTACTAAAACTACTTACCTTAAAGGTTTAGTTTACGTAAAACCAGGTGTTACTTTAACTGTAAACCCAGGTGTTACTATCAAAGGAAGCCAAGGTGGTGTTAGTTTTGATTTGGTAAACCTTGAAAACAACAAAGGAACTTTAATTGTAGAAAAAGGTGCAAAATTAATTGCAAACGGTACTGCAGCTAATCCAATTATTTGGACTTCAAACAAAACTGCTGGTACTCGCGATTTTGGCGATTGGGGTGGTATCGTAATTTTAGGAAACGCTCCTATCTTTACTTCTACAGGTGCTGCTACAAATATTTTCGAAGCTTTAACTGCTGTACCTAACACAGGTGGCCGTAACTCATACGGTGGTACAATTGCTAACGATAACTCAGGTTCTATGACTTACAACCGTATTGAGTTTGCTGGTGGTGTTGTTGTAGCTGCTAACAGAGAGGTTAATGGTTTAACTTTATGTGGTGTTGGTAATGCTACCACGCTTAAATACATCGAAGTATCTAACTCTGGTGATGATGCTTTTGAGTTTTTTGGTGGTACTGTAAACGCTAGCTACCTAGTGTCTTTTGGTAACAAAGATGATGATTACGATTTTGATGAGGCTTACGCTGGTAACTTGCAATTTATTATTGCTTACCGTAACGATTTAGCTGATAACTCAGGCTCAGCAATGATTGAATTAGATAACAATGCTACTGCAGCAGTTTATGCTTCAAAAACTTTGCCTTTTATAGCTAACGCTACTTTAATAGGTCCTGCATCTACAGTAGTACGTACAATTGATGGTTCTGGTAACCCAATTGTAGGAAGCCGTTATGATGGTGGTGTTTATGTGAGAAGATCTGGTTTAATCAGATTAGCAAATTCATTAATCATCGCTCAAGCTATGCCTTGTGCTTTTGCTTCAAGCCCTACAACTGATGCTAATTTATTATTAGCTCCTACAGCTACAGGTGCATCAGCAGTGGTTAACAATCTTTTCCAAACTAACAATTCTGGTACTTCTGTAGTAATGGATGCTAACGAATCTAACCCAATTGTAATACCTTCTCCAGCAACTGTTAACAATACCGCTTTAATTGCACAATTTACTACTTGGGGTAATCCTTTCTTAGCTAACTTTGCTGCTTTCAAATTAGGTGCTGCACTTAACCCACTACCAACTTCACCTGCTTTAACTGGCGGTATGAACTTAGCTGCTTACGGTTTTGTAGGTACTACACAACGTGGTGCGGTTAGAACTACAGATGTGTGGACTGCTCAACCTTGGATTTCAACTGCTACAAACTAAAAATAGCTATAAACTAAAAATATTTTATTTTAAATAAGCATTAAAATATCCTATAAGTAAAAAAGGTTGTCTATGTAAATAGGCAACCTTTTTTGGTTTATAACCTTATTACGATGTATAAATATTGTTTTATGATGATGATTAGGGCGTTTTAACACGCTGTACATTATATCTTTTTCTTTATAGCCCCCCTCCCCTAAATTCCCCCTTTGGGGGTTAGGGAAGGGGGGCTATAAAGAAAAAGGATGCCTGCCTGCGCAGGCAGGCCATTGCCATCGTTAACGCTATAAAAATGTAAATAAAATATTGATTAACAGTAAATTGCGTTAAACTTTAATCATCGTAACTCAGTCAAATAAATATTTGCTTGTAAAATCCCTACCCATCAACCTTAATTTGGTTATCCACCACAAACGATTTTTTTATTAGCGTTGCACCTTCTTTAGGTAGTTTTTGGGCATAGCTAATTAAGTTTTGTGCACCACCCACAAATGGAAATAAAAACAAGTTATACATAAATTTAAGCCAAGTTTTTTTACGGTAGCTATTAAAAATACGTATTTTACAAAGCCTTGTAGTATATAGTTTTATTAAGATGCGGTAATTGGCTTGTTTGTTTAATTTTAATTTTATAATGCGGCGTAAGCAGGCTTTTTCTATAATGGCATAATGCCATAGCGTGGTTTCGGCTTCGTTGCCCGTAGTAGAAATACCGCCTTGGTGTATGCGGTAGTAATATAAGGGTTGGTTTATAAAAAATATATCCCCTTCTTCTTCCAAAAGGTAATACAAATCTTGGTCAACGGCTTTTTTGTTATTTTTGCATAAACCCTCGGTTTTTATGTACGCACTTTTTTTAAAGGTTGCAAAATGGTGTATGCTACCATCGCTTAGCATTAAATAGGGTGTGTTTTTGGGTATAGCCTTGGGGTATTCGGCAACTCGGTTTACTACTAAACTGGCATTGCAAATATAATGAGTACTGTGTATAAGGCTACATTGGGGCTGGTTAATATGGGCATCAACCATTATTTGTAGGGCGTTGGGGTGCAGGGCATCATCGGGATCCAAAAAGCCTAAAATATCGCCAGTTGCCAATGCCGCACAACGGTTTTTGGTATAACCACAGCCAAAGTTTTTTGCATTATGGTAAATTTTTATGCGGGTATTGGTTTTGTATTTTTGTAATAGGGTAGTTACATTATCGTTTGAGGCATCGTCAACCAAAATAATTTCCCAATGGGTATAGGTTTGATTAAGTACGCTTTGCAGTGCATTATCCAAATATTGGGCATTATTGTAATGGGCTATTAATACCGAAAATAACATAGTAGGGCTAGTTTATAAAATAGTTATTAACGGCTGTAATACTATAATGTGTGTTAAGAAAACGGGGTATTTCGGCTTTAATATTATGTAGCAAGTTTGGGCTTTTAAAAATCTTTAAAAGCGTTTGGGTATCGTGAGCTAAGTTTTGGGTAAATATAAAACCATTTTTGCCGTTTTGTATTAATTCGCCAGTGGTATTGGTATTATTGGTAATTACAATTTTACCTTTTGTTAAACTATATAAGATACTACCGCTAAAGGGATAGTAAAATTTATAGCTATTAAAAAACAGTGGGGCAAAGGTAGCATCGGCAAAAATAGCAGCTAATTTATCATTGCTTACATAGCCTAAATAATATACATTTTGCTGGTATGTTTTTTTGAGATAATTAAAATAAGCCAGCTCGGTACCCATTGCCGTACCTACCACGTAATATTTAATATGCGGATGTGTGGCTAGCATATTTTGGTGTAATTTTAACGAATATTCTATACCCTTATTTTTGCCTATAAAACCCAAATACACAAAATTTTGATTATTGCTTGTGCTTGTTTCTATGTTATTGGTATCAATTATATGGGGTAAATATTGTACATTTTGTAGTTTATATTTTTGCTGTACTATGGCCACTCCTTTGTGCGAAAGCACATATATGGTTTTAATTTTTTTTAGATATTTATTTATCGCATTGCCACTATTAAAGTAAATATCATAAAATTTGGCTATTTTATTTAAAAACTGATTTTTAAATGCGTAAAACGGAAACTTTATTAATGGAGGGTCGTGTAGGGTGATGGTAATGTTTTTATAGTTTGATTGTAGTAGGTAAAGCAAAATTTGGATTTCTTTTTTTTGAAATATACCTATTTCTAAATGTATTTTATCATTAACAGATAACTGCGAAATTATCGTATCAAAATCGGTATTGCTATCTATAAATATGTAATTTTTATCTTTTAATACCAAGTTGTAAAAATCGTTGGCGTATTTGCATATACCCGATGTACCTAGCTGTGTACTAATGTAAAAGTGCTTCATTTTTAAATACTTTGCAACAGTAAATTACCCTGCTCAAATAGGTAATTGGGTTCTTTTGTTTTATTAATGTTGGCTACTTTATTGATATTCGAAATTATGTTTTTATAATAAGGCTTGATACTTAATAATTCTTTAATATAGGCTTTGTTCCATAAAAAGTATATTTTTCGGCCATATTTTTTGGGTGGGATAATGTAATACTTTATTAGCCTAACTAAGCTCAACAAAAAATGAAAGTACCAGTTTTTTATTAGCTTATGTGTATAGCCAGTACAAATATGCGCATAGTACAAGTTGCGTATAGGGCCATCGGTACCATTAGCCGTAAAAAGTTTTTGTATATAGTTTAGGGTTAAGCGTTCGGTGGGTAGGTAATGGTAAAATTGTAGGCTTTCGGCGTAATGTAATTTGTATCCCATTAAAACCATGGCATTTGTAAGTTCAATATCTTCGGACGAACTTAATTTTTTACCCACACGGCCTTTAAAAAATTGGGTGTAACCACTATCATCTAATTGTTTTATTACTTCTTTTTTAAATACCAAACCAGCACCGTATAGGCAAAGTAGTTTGCCGTTTTCTCGCACAATTTCTTGCGAGCCAAGGGCGAAAGATTCCGCATATTCATCAAACCAATATGGTTTTTCGGTTTCAAAAACGGGCATTCCCATACCACCGCAGGCGGCTATGTTACTATCGTTATTTAAAATATGGTAAGCATCATTAATATAATTGGGCAATAGCCAATTATCATCATCGCAAAATAAAACGTAAGCGTAGCTTGCTTGGGCAATTCCCTTTTTACGGGCATTGCCTAAACCTGGCTGTGCTTCGTAGGTGCTTATAAGCGGTATGGGCGAATTAAAACTTTCCCATATTTCGCTTGCGTAAGTGGCTGTATGGTCGGTAGATGCGTTATCAACAATAATTATCTCAACAATAATATCTTTACTAATAACCTGGTGCGCCAAGGCTTTTAGCGTTTTATACAACCTTGTAGTACTATTGTAGCAACATACTACCACCGAAACTCCGTTTTTATACATTGCGACCGAAATTTTTAATAGCTTAAATCGTGAATACCTGCGCTAGCATTTAGGCTTGTATTTATAAATCTCACCTCTTTTACGTACGATTTTTTATTTCTGTATTTTAGTGGTTTATTAATAATTTGTCGTTTGGTATCAAAAAACCAGCCCCATTTGTTAAAATATTTAATGGTAGATTGTAAATGAAATAGCAATAATTTAGAATTTCGGTACGATTCTTTATTATAACAATGGTAAATAGTTTCGAAAGGGTAATATACCGTATGTGCGCATTGGTTTATACGTCGGCATAAATCGGTATCTTCTAAATATAAAAAAAATCGCTCATCAAACATGCCCGATTGTTCTAAAATATTTGTACGGATAAACATAAAGCAACCCGATAAATTGGGTACTTGCATGGTAGCGTTGTAGTCTAAATGTTTTAATTCATACTCGTCTAACACGTTTTTAAAATGATTTTTAATTTTTTCGGGTATAAATCTTCTTAAAAACAAATCGGATGGGGAAGGTAGTTTTTTACATAAATGCTGTACGTTACCGTTTTCGTAAAGTACTTTGGGCATACTTAGACCTATATCGGTGTTTCGTTCCATAAAGTTAAACATACCCTCAAGGGTATTTTTATCAAACTTTACATCGGGGTTTAAAACCAAATGATATTTTGATAAACCTATTGCTTTTTTAATAGCAACATTGTTACCCGCACCATAGCCTAAGTTTTTACCTGTGTGTATGTACTCGATATTAGGCGCATTAAATTGCTTTTGTAGCTGGGTAGGGGAGTTATCTACCAAATAAAGTTTTGTTTTTAATGTACAGTTTAAAAAACTTGTAACCGCTTTTTCTAATTTATCAATTGGGGTGTTGTACAGCACAATTGAGCAGGTAATATCATACATACGCTTGAGTTTTAGGTAAAATAATTTGTTTTTCAATAAGGGTTTTTAAATTTTGGGCTGTTTTGGCCCACGAAAATTTTTGTGCTTGCGCTAATCCTTTTTCGCTTAATTGCTGCGCTAGGCTATCGTTGTTTATTAATTTTTGTAGTGCTTTGGTAATATCATCTTCGTCATTAGGGTTAATGTATAAAGCCGCATTTTCGCATACTTCTATTACGGCAGGTGTGGTTGATGCGATAACAGGGCAACCGCAGGCCATTGCTTCTAGTGGGGGCATGCCAAAGCCCTCGTAAAGGCTAGGGAAAATTAGTGCTAAAGCCTCGTGGTATAAAGCTGGCATTAGGTTATCGGGTACATAATCTAAAAAATGTACGCTTGTACTAAGCCCTATATTTAAAACCAACTGTTTTATACGGTTTAGGTAAGGTTGTTTACCGCCTACAATTACCAAGGGATGGTTTAGCTGCTCAGCCGTACTAAGTTTAGTATATGCCGATAAAAGTATCTCGAAATTTTTGTGAGGATAAGTGGGGCCAATAGCTAAAAAATAGTTTTTAACCCCATATTTATCAGCTATTTTGTTGCTTTTTGTAGCAACAAAACAATATTTATTATTATCGTAACCATTGTAAATAACATGTATTTTTTCTTCCGGAAAGTTCAAGTACTTGATAATATCTTGCTTTGTTGTTTCGGATATGGCAATAACGAACTTGGATTTTGCCATTAAATAAGGCAGTAAATATTTAAAGTAAAAACGCTGATGCGGGCTAATGGTATTAAACCTAAGGGATAGTAAATCGTGTATTGTTATCACTTGATTATTAGCAAAAAAGCTACCGTGTGTGGTGGTGCTTATTACTAAATCGTAATTTTTTGATTTAAAAGGGTAAAAAAATGTATTCCATAAAAACCTAATTATTGCAGCAATTTTACCATATTGCGATGAAAGCATTAGATTGGATAGTTTAAAAACATTTATTTTGTTTTCTAAAAACGAAAGGGTAGGGGTAAAAACGGTAAATTTTTCGTACTCGTTTTTCCAATTTAGTTTGGCTAAGCTGTTAATAATATTGTAGGTATAAATACCTACGCCTGTTGGGCTGTTATCCAACATCGAGGCATTTAACGCTATTTTTATTTTACCCTTAATCATTTATAAAATATTACATATTTGGCACACAAAATAGTGTAGCGTAACTAAGTACAAAAATCAGTTTTTACGTTTAACTGTGTTTTAAAAAATTGTTACCATAAAGTGATTATTAAGGTTATTTTTAGCTAAAAAGGGGTGGTGTGTTAACTTAAATTTAACTTTAAGTTTTTATTTAGCTGTTATATTAGCAAATATTTTAGGACTAAAACTTAGGGTTATTTGTACTTATGATTAAATATTATAGCAACAAAACAGTGTTTTTAAAAATCGGATTATCCCTCGTATGTTGGCTTGCAGTTGTAAATAATGCTTGTGCGCAAACCCTAAACCCCGATTTATATAAATGGACTTTTACCCTTGGATTAGGCTTAAACAGCAATTCGGTTATCGACAAAAATTTTAGCCAGTTACCCTATTCGGGAAATGGTTTAGGCTTATCAGGCTCCATTACCTATCAAGGCAGGCTTATACAACAACAATTGAACCTAACTTATGGTATGGCAACATTACAAAACAAGTACTACAACAGTTTATATGCAACCTATTTTACAGCAAACTACAGCCCCCTTTTTTGCTTAAATAATGCTAGCAATAGTGCTTTTAAAATTTTGGCTGGGCCACAAATAGCCATGCAATACGCCCGTCGAAATTACAGCGGTTTTGTAAACAATAATTCGTCGTTCGAGTTTAGTACCTCGCTAGCTACATCCATAGAAATTAGCTACAGCATAATCCCAATAGGCTTGGTGTTAAAAAATAAAATTGCAGTACCTGTGTTTTCATATATGCAACAACCCGCTTTTGGCTTCGCAACCTTTTTTGCAAACTCGGGTAGCCAAAACTCCGTTAAAAACAGTAGTGATTTTTTGGTGCCCAATAAATTTTATCGAATTATAAACAACTTTACCATTGATAAACAATTGGCCCCAAGGCATAAAATTTTATTGAGTTACAACCTCGATTTTTATAAAATAAATACAATAAGGGAAGTAAAAAGTATTCACAATAATTTAATAGTAGCATACAGTTATTTACTTTAATTATGTTTATAAATTTGATGGTGAAAAATAAAATTAAAACAGTAGCCTGCTTGCTACTTACCCTATTTTTTTTGGGTGGTTGCAAAAAAACATTTAACCAGCCACAATCAAACCCCGAAGCTGTGTTTAACGAATTATGGGGCTTTATGGATAAACACTACCCCATGTTTGCCATTAAAGAAATTGATTGGGATAAAACCTATGCGCAGTATAAAAATAGGGTTAAGCCTGGGATGGTAGATGCCGAACTTTTTAGCCTGTTAAACCAATTATTATTTACCCTTAAAGATGGGCATGTAACTTTAATGTCGGCTACTGATACCGCTACCTACCTAGGGTTTTACAAAAACTATCCTTTAAATTTTAACCTAGCTAATATTAAAAACAATTATCTGTTTAACGATTTTAAAAAAGCAGGACCAGTAATGTATAAAATAGTAAGCAACGTTGCTTACATATACTATGCTTCGTTTGCTCAAAACATATCTGATGCCGAGTTAGATATATTTTTTAATGATATAAAAGCCACAAAAGGATTAATTATTGATGTACGCAACAACACAGGCGGAAACCCCGCAAACGCCGAGAAATTTTTTAGCCGTTTAATAAACCAAAAAACGCTGGTAAAATACGAGGTAATTAAAAACGGCCCCGGGCGTAACGATTTTTTTGAACCTAAACCGTTTTATATATCACCCAACGGGCAAACCTACGCCAAACCAATAATTTTATTAACCAATAGGCTATGCTTTAGCACCTGTAACGATTTTGCCCTTTACATTTCATTATTGCCCAATGCCCAAATAATGGGCAACCCCACAGGCGGTGGCGCAGGCTTACCCTATAATTATATATTAGCCAACGGCTGGAAACTGCAATATTCGGCTACTTACACCCTTTCGCCCAAAATGCGAAACATCGAAAACGGCATACAACCCAACCGCACTATTAATTTTGAACCACAAGACGAAAATAATGGTAAGGATATTATTTTGGAAACTGCATTTAATACCCTTTCTTTAGAGTGATTATATTTTTTTAATTTTAATATTAAACAATGATTCGTTTATTACGTAGCTTTTTATCAACAACCATAAAGTGCTGTATCGCCATTCCGTTGTATTATCAATACAAACTATGGGGCAACAATAAGCGTAAAACCAATAAAGCCGTTGTAATACAGCTAAAGCACCCCCATTTTAAAAGATATTTATACCTTTTTATAAAATTTTTATACCTCGAAGGCTACACTATTTACATAAAGCCCAATTTTATTACCTTTTATAATTTAAAAACCGACCAGTTTTGCACCTATTTGTTTTCCGAAAAAATAATATGCGTAGATAAACCTCCCAAAAACATAAAAACTATTGTGTTGGATGAAACTGTATTAAATGCTAATTATTTTGAAGCCCCAAAAACAGCCGCCGCCTACCATGTACCCATGTCGCAACACCCATTAATGTATAAAGAAAACTGGTGGAATGCCCCAATTACAGATGCGAAACGCAAACAATCGTTATTTATGGCGGGTAATTTTGATGAAAGCACCTATTCGGTTATCGAAAAAGATAATGTTTTTGATACCATATCGCGGCTGGGCATTTATTCTTTTTTGGCCAATAAGCAATTACTTTACCCAATAGATAGTTTACAAAAGTTAGACGATTTTTATGCTAGTGCCATTGATTATAAAATTATATTGCTAAACCGTTTACAACTAAACGTACCAATGGACGAGCTGAGGCATTGGCTCGCCAAATTTGATTTTTATTTTGCATTGCCTGGCGTAGTTATGCCGTTTAGCCATAATATTATCGAGGCAATGTCGGTAGGCTGTATTCCATTTATACAGCAAAGCTATGCCGATATGTTTAGCCCACCACTTATACACCATAAACAAGTGCTCACATTTACAGACATAACTGATTTAGAAGATAAAATAAAATATTTATTTGCCTTAGATAGCCAAAAAATACAAGAAATGCGAAACGAAGTATATACTTATTACAACAATTACTTAACGCCTACTAAAGTTGTACAAAACCTAGAAAAAGCTAATTTTAAAAACATATACCTACAAGCCGAGCATTATAGCGTAGCGTTATTTAAAGAGTCCGAAAAAGTATAAACACTTTTATATGCATAAGGCTTATCGCAGTTTTTATTAAAAAAACGCCAAGTATTTAATGTTTACTTAACATTTATTTAACGTTATTCATATTTAGCTTTCCTATTTTTGCGGTATTATTAGTGTTAATATACAAAGCAAAAAATATGTTTCAAACTTCTACAAAAACCTACTTCTTAAAATTTTTGTTTTTAGCCCTATTTCTATTTTGTTTTAATATAGGGTTCTCTCAAATCCGTAACGGATATTTAAAAGGTTACGTTATTGATGGTTCTACCAATAAAAAAATATTAAATGCCAAAATATCTCATAGCGGTGTATCCATAAATACCATCTATAAAAATACAGAAACGGGTATCGATGGAAGTTATATATTAGAAACCGACCCCGAAACGTACACCATAACCTATTCTGCAAAGGGGTTTCAAACCAAACAAATCGAAGGCGTAAATATTAGCGAAAATAACCTCAGCTATTTAGACGTAGTTTTGTACCCTGTAACCAACCCCAACTTTAACGTTAATGGTTTATCATTAACCACCGATTCGTTAAATTTTGCAGATTCGGTTAAGTCAACAAATTTTAGGGCCGAACATTACGCTGTTGCTAACCTATCTCAAAAAAACTCAGCCGATTTTCAGTTGCTATCCTCCGAAACCATACAACCAGGGATTGATAAAAATGCCAGTTTTGTATTAAAACGTTTAAACGGATTGGTGGTTTTAGATAATCCTAATAACCAACAATTACAAACTTTAACTATACGAGGCTTAGGCCAAAGGTATAATCAGGTAACGCTAAACGGTGCACTTTTTAATTCGTTTGATGCCACAAAACGCAATTTCGCACTAGATTTTATCCCTACCGAAGCTATTGATAATGTAAGTTTAACTAAAAGTGCCGATCCTTTTACCCCAGCCGATTATTCGGGAGGATCTATAAATATAAATACCAAAGAGTTTCCCGAAAAAGATTTTATTTACGCCCAAGCGGGCAGCGGTTTTTCGCAGTACAGCATTGATAAAAATTTTTTGGGAGATAAAACTGGTGGTGGTGCAGAGTTTTTGGGCTTTGGCGGTAAAAGCCGAGATTTACCAGCCGAGTTTCCTAACCATAAATCAGAATTTGAATTTAATAAACTTAATGTACAAGAACAGGTTAGGCTTTCTAAAATGCTGACTACTAATTTAAGTCCCAAAAACTTTGGTAACACAAGCCCAAATGCTAATTTTATATTTGGTTACGGAAAAACCCTATACCTTAAGGGTGGAGAAAAACTTGGCTTTATTGCTTATATAAAGCAAAAACATAATAACCTTATCGAAGATTTTGAAACCCAAGCCATACCTGATGTGGCCAATAACCCATTTCCTTTTAGCCAACAAAAATTGTTGGTAAAAGCACAATCTATCAACACTAGGTTTATCAGTAATGCTGACTTAGGCGGCTTTTTTAATGCCACCATTGCCTTTAATAAAAGTAAAATATCTTTTAAGAATATGTTGGGTACTATGTTAATTAACAACTTAACTGTAAAACAACGTTACAAAAAATATGATGAAGACATAAAAGCTAGTAATGGTGTAAATTATTTTGTTGACGATAAAAAATTATGGGTATCGCAATTATCGGGTACGCATAGCTTAGGTAACGATGGTAACTTTAAACTAAATTGGAATGCCAACTATACTTATTTTAAACAAAAAAACCCAGATGACCGCAACTTTTTATTACAGCGAGATACCATTACCAATAAGTATGAACTAGCAAACAATAGGTTTGATTTTATAAACTCGGGCCGTAAATGGACAGAAACCAGCGAAAAAAGCTTTTTTGGAGATATAAACATTCAAATACCATTTAACCTGCTAAACCATGCACAAGTATTATCGGGCGGTATTAATATACAAACCAAAAACAAAGTGTTATTTACCGATTTATTAATGTACACAGGCAAAGGATTTACCAGCCCCGATAGCCTATTAGCTGCCGACCGCTACTACCAAGGTGGTTTAACCCTTACCAACTATTTTATTAAAGACATAAACTTACGCGACGGAGTAAATGTTGCGGATAACAGTAAGGGTAATTATACGGCTTCATCTAACATTGGTGCATCGTACTTAAAATTAGAAAGTAAAATTACCAATGCATTAACTGCCAATGTAGGCTTTAGGTTAGAAACCAGCAGTAATTTAATATCTAACATCGAATACAGAAATGAGCCAGGTTTTAAATACCCGCAGCTATATACCATGAACGAAAACTCGAAAATTGTAGATTATAACCTTTTACCATCATTAAAAGTAAACTATAAAGCTGCTAACGATATTACCGTTTATGCACTGTATTACAAATCGTTAAACAGGCCACAATTACAAGAACTATCGCAATACCGTAGTTTCGATACGCATGCTTCGATAGTAAACATAGGTAACCCATTATTAGCCTTAACCACCATTGATAACATAGATTTAGGCATTAATGTATATAAAATTAAAGGTACTAGTATAAGCTTAAGCGGTTTTTATAAAAAAATAGACCAACCGATAGAAAACGTTTTATCTACCTATGGCAATACATTTGGTGTTTTACAATCTACACCATTTAATATGCCTACGGCAACTATTTTAGGCATCGAGTATGCTATACAATCAAAACTCGATTTTATTTCAAAAAGGTTAAAAGACCTTACTTTTTTTACCAATGCAAATTATGTAAAATCTAAAGTAGAAAAAGGTTTTATACGCAGTAGCCGTACACCTCAAATAGAAGAACATACCCTTAGCGGAAGTCCAAATTATACTATAAATGCAGGTTTAACTTACAGTAAACCCAAAATTGGCTCTGTTACCGTATTGTATAACACAACTGGCGATTATGTTACCGCAGTAGGCTCGGGTACGGTATATAAATTGGCCAACGGTAACTCGGTTAAAGCCATTCCCGATTATGTAGTTAGAGGTAACCACAGGTTAGATTTACAAATGAGTAAAAAACTATTAAAATCTAAAGCGCAAATAATATTTGGAGTTAACAATATATTAAACCAAGCCGATATTGTTTACCAAGACCTTAACGGCAATAAAAAGTTTGATAAACCTGTAAAACTAACTATAAACAACACTGGCGAACAGGGTTATTTACAAAGAGGAGTTGACAATACCGTAATAAGTATAAGAGCGCAGCCATCTTATTATTTAACGTTTTCTTATACATTTTACTAAAAAGCAAAAACTATTAACCCGTTCTAATTTTAATAAAATATTTAATTTATTAACAAAGAAATTCTATAATGAAAAAAAATAAATTTATATACTTACTTACTGCTATTATTTTGTTTGGTGGCTTAATTGTTAGCTGTAAAAAACAAGAAGACATTACTATTAAAACACCAAAGCCCGAAAAAAATATTAGTGCATTTAAAGTTAGTAACAATTTTCCGAAAGTAATGCACCTTTACAGCGATACCGTTTATACGATTGATGAGGTTTTTAACCGCTTAGACGGAGAACAATTAATTATTGATTCTGGTACACTTATTAAAGTAGGCAAATTTGATAAAAATGTGCCCTCTGGTAGCTCCATTGGTGGTATATTTATTGGGCCAGGTGCTAGTATGGTAGCTAATGGTACGGCACAAAAACCCATTGTTTTTACCAGTAGTACACCTAAAGGTTTACAAGATGTAAATTGGCAGGGTATTTATATAAAAGGTAAATCATACAATAACAACGGAGGGGCAAGCGGTAGCCCAACCGATTTTTCTTGCTCGCTTAAATATGTTAGGGTAGAGTTTGCATCATTAACTTTTGATGGCGTAGGTAGCCAAAGCCGAGTTGAAAACGTACAGGTAAGTTATACTAAACCAAAATCGGCATTTACCATAATGGGTGGTACTTTTAATGCCCACAATTTAGTATCGTATGCCTGTGGTGGTGATAACGATTTTTACATAGCTTATGGCTATACGGGTAAAATGCAAAATATAATGGCTATTCGCCATCCTTATATAGCCACATTGGGTAATGGTAATCTGCAGGCTATAGCTGGCGTATATATCGAAAACAATACCAATAAAAAAGCCTTACCCGCCACATATCCTATACTGTCAAATTTAACGGTTATTGGCCCTGGTTTACAAAATGGCATTAACCCTAATTACGCTAGGGCTACTGCAATTATTACAACCAATAATGCCAAATTTCAAATCAGAAATTCAATCTTTTTAGATTATCCAGTAACTACTTGGGCTATGGGCGATAGAGATTCGTACAATAATTTACGTGAAAAAAGAGCAGAGGTTGATTACTCAATTTTTTATACAAAAACTTTACAAAGCCCGTTTTTTTTAATTCCTAGTGGGGCTGCACCATTTACATCGACTAATTTTGCAAACATTATTGCGTCTTACAGCAATAATAGCCGTACAGATGTTGGTGCCCAAGCGTTTTATAAAAACCCGTTTAGTTACGAAGATATTGATTTATCGGTTAACCCTAACACTACCATATTGTATAAAGCTAATTTTGATGCTCCTAATTTTAATGATACTTTCTTTAATAAAGTAAACTATATAGGCGCAATAGGTACCGATAATTGGTTACAAGGATGGACAAATTTTACACCTCTAAGAACCAACTATAACCAAGCCCAATAACCCCTACAATATTTTAAACATAAATATAAAAATATGAAGTTTTTTTACAGCTATAAAATGTTAAACCCTAACTATTGCACTATTAAAAAAATAGTAGCCTTTATTTTAGTAATGTTTAATTTTTTGCTTTGCGCCCAAGCGCAAAATAACAATGGTAAAGTTGCAGGTAAATTGTACGACGCCGCTACCAACGAAACCCTTATAGGCGTGGTGGTAAGTGTAGAAGGATTAAAAACCTCTACCTCAACCGACCCTAGCGGTAATTACGTACTATCTTTACCAGCAGGTACATATACCCTAAATTTTAGGTACATAGGCTACCAAACCAAGCGTTTAAGTGGGGTAGAGGTTAAAAAAGCACAAACTACGTTTCAAAACATTATTTTAAAATCGGCATCGCAGCAATTGCAAAGCGTGGTGGTAACATCTTCAGTAAAAAAAGAAAGCCAATCGGCTGTGTACTCGGCACAAAAACGTAGTTCGGCAGTATCAGACGGTATATCGCAAGAAGCTATACGCAAAACTCCCGACAATAATGCCGCCCAAGTGCTTACCCGTGTTACAGGCATAAATATACAAGACAATAAATTTGTGGTAGTGCGTGGCCTTGGCGACCAATACAACCAAACCATGGTAAACGGCGTACAAATGACCAGTACCGAAACCGATAGAAATGCTTTTTCGTTCGATTTAATACCCGCTGCCGTTATTGATAATATAGTAGTAAACAAAACCGCCACGCCCGATATGCCAGGCAACTTCGCGGGTGGCGTGGTACAAATAAATACCAAAGATTTTCCAGATAATAATTTTATATCGGTTAATATACAAGGAGGCTTCTCGGACCAAACCATTGGTAGAGATTTTTACTCGGATAAACGCACCCCACTAGAGTTTTTAAGCTTTGGCGGAACCAGCAGAAACTTACCCAAAGATTTTCCGTTAAGTACCAGTAGAGTACCCGAAACGGCCTTAAACACACAAGAACGCTACCGTTACTTGCGTATGTTGCCCAATAATTTAGTACCTATAAACAATGGCCCATCGCAGCCTAACCAGCAGGTACAAATAGGTTTTGGGCGAACCATTAACTTAAAAAACAATACCAAATTTGGTATTGTAGCTGCATTAAACCAACGTAAAACGGAGTTGATAGAGGAAGAGATTAGCGGAAGCGGGCCTACCTTTTTTGAAATAAATACTACTAAGCCTAGTGCAATTTTTCATCCTTTAGTAG
>JAAFJW010000040.1 GCA_013298995.1 Sphingobacteriales bacterium
TTTTTCATTTTTGTTTGTTTATGGGTTTAATTAAAATTTTATTAACGGTTATGGTGGTTTGGTTGTGTTGGTTAGTATTAAATGATGTAGTTTTTACGCAAACAATGGGTGCATTTATAAACCTTTATTGGTAAAAAAGGTATAAATAATTTAGCTAATAAAGGACGAGGTATGCGGTTGTCTAATTCTTTTTTGCAAGCCCCGCATTTGGGTTTTAATTTAACGGAATAGTTTTGGGCAAAGTAATCTATTAGCATTTGTTTGTGTGTTATCGGGGCTTAATAAATCTTTAAATTAAATATGAATGTATTTAAAACCTTAAAATTTTATATAAAAAATGAGGTGGGTTAAATCAACGCAGCACAATTAATATTTTTTGGCAAGGCTAATCAATACAATCATAAAAAAGAAAAAAACAGCGGGTAGTAAACGGGTAGTGGGTTGTTAAGTAGCTGTATATAAGGTGTATAATTTTTTAAAGTCGTTTTATAAAAATTTTAAAACAACAACAATTGTACAATAAAACTCAGTAAACTAAGAAAGTTTTAAGTTAAATTAATTTAGGGGTAGAGGGTAAAATAGGGCGTTTAAATTTTGCGTTAAATACAATTACCAACCAAAAAAACAATTAACTCTATATGCACTCTTCTTTTTTTTGTAATATCAAAAAAAAAAAAGAAGAGTGCAAACGCACTAATGATGTTGTTTCACAAAATTTGTTTAAATATAGAATTGTGTTTAATATCAAAATAATTAATAATTACACTTTTTGTTTTCAAAATGGCCAACTGTTTGTATTTGTAAACCATTTTTACTATTTAATAACTTGCATATCAGATGCTTTAACAATGGCTTCTTGCCGTGTAGATATTTCTAATTTTTCGTACAGATTTTTAATGTGGTATTTTACTGTATTAACGGATAAATGCAAATTAATGGCCATATCTTTAGTAGATACCCCACTGGCTATTAAAGTAAATATTTCTATTTCTCGTGTACTTAAACTAGCGTTGGTTAAACTATTTTTTTTCCCTTCTTTTAGTTTTATAAGCTCTTGTTCTAGCGTTTCTACCTGCATAAAGTACTTAAATATTTCTTGCTGTATTTCTGCGTTTTCTTTTTGCAATACCCGCATACGGTAGGCAACGGCGTAACTTAAAATTAACATTTCTACTACACTGGCAATTTTTATAAATAAAGTAGTGATGCCTTGGTTAGGCAACCCCAATAATGGTAGTATAAAAAAATCAATAGATAATATTAAAAAAAGAAAATAAGCAATGGTAAAAAATTTATAAAAAGCACTTTTATAAAACAAGGGTACGCTGCTTATAAAATAAATAGCCAAAAGCGTAATACCACAAAGTTCGGCGGTAATAAAACCTGTAAAAATATTTGCAAAAAGGTACAAACAGTAACCCACAAACATTAAAGTTATTATGGTTATTGTATAATATTTTACCCTTGGAAAATGAATTTGAAGCCGCAAATACTCCGATGCAAATAAACAGCCAAATACGGCACTTAAAAAATGAAAAATAATTTCGCAATTTACTTTTAACCACCTAGTATTAAAAATTAACGATGCTAGCCCATCTCTGTAAAAAAGACTAAAGCTAACGCTAGCTAAAAAAAAACTGTACAACAAAAAGGTTTTTTCTTTAAAGTTAAAAAAATAAAAAATATTGAGGATAACCATTAACAAAGAAAAGCCATAATATAAACCATAAAAAAATATATTATTTTGTATTGTTTGTAAAATATTATTTTGGGTATGTATAACAATGGGTATGGTAGCTTCTTTTTCACAAAAAACTTTTAGATACAAAATTTGGTTTGCATTAACCGTAAAGGCGGGTAAAAAAAAGCCTTTTATTGCATTTGTTTGTTTGCCGTTTATATATGCTTTTACATCGCTTATTCGGGCCGATGCAATTTCTACAATATTGTTTTGAGTGTTGTTTTCTATTTTTACCCAATAAATGCCATTTTGTAACCCTTTGTTTACTTTATTATTAAAGGGTATAAATGGCGCATTTACAACAGAGCTACTATTTTTACTCTGGTTAATATCTCTATAATAATACGTTTTATAGGCAAACCCAGTAGTGTAAAAAGCTAGTGTAAAAATTAAAGTAAAAAAAATGCGTATATAAGTTTTCAAATAATTTTAATTGGTTGGATTTAATAATTCAAAGCTAAGTTTTTTTTAGCTTAATCCACACTACGCAGCGGTATTTTGATTTGTAAAATAATTGTAGAATGGGGTATTTTTTTGTAACCCAGTTAAAAATATATAAAAAAATGGTTTAATAGGTTTTTGGCGTTAACGCTTTTGCAAAAGGTATAAAATATTTTTTATCAAATACTTAAATACAAAACAACAATCGAACTGAGGTTATTATAATTAAACACCACAGACACTTCAATGAAAATGCAAGAAAATTGGAATAGTTTCTAAAACTAAAAATTGCTTAACACCTAAGTTTTTCTACCTATTTACCAGTAAAAATCGCTTTTCGTTTTTCGAAAAATGCGGTAGTGCCCTCTATCATATCTTCAGTATCAAAGCATTGGCCAAAAGCATTTGTTTCAACATCGTACCCGTTTTGCACCTTACTAAATACTGCGTTTGCGGCTTGGATACATGCCCCTACTGCCAATGGTGCTTTGGTATTTATATTGGTTAAAATTGCAATTGCCTTGTTAAGCAGTTCACCAGCCTGCGTACCTAAACCCGACAGCAGCGGATACCGGCCTTGCCTGCCTGCTAACCGCAGGTAGGCAGGCGCCTAAGGCCTTGTGGCGTACCTGCCGGCCAGCAGGCGGGTGAGCGTATGGCGGGGCTAGCTGATGTGATGAAATGTAGGCCTTGGTTTTTCAAAACATAAAAAAAATAAACAAAGCCTATTGCTTTTATAACCAGCTTTTTTACAAAAATGCTAATTATAACAATATTTATAGGTACTAAGTTAACCTATCTAAATATATTTTAATCTTCCGAAACTTAATTATATAAATAAATGGTGTTAAATTTATATTAGCTTGTTATAAATACAAATTTTAGTTATTTAATTTTACCTTGCAAAGGGTATATATTGTAATTTATTTGGTTACAACCTAATATCGATTATAAAAAAAAATAAAATATTGTTTGTAACAAAAAAGTTACATTATATTTGATGTGTTGTTTACGATTTTAAAACATGCAGAACAGTAATTTTTAGCACAATTATTTATTAATAAAGTTAATTAATGTACAAAAAACCAAGGGTATGAAAAAATTTTTTAAAGTATTATTTATCATCAATATTATATTGGTGGGTAAAGCATTGGGGCAAACCATTACTGTTGATGCCAGCATTGCAGGCAGGCAACAAGCCATAGATGGTTTTGGTACTTGCTTGTCGGGCACATCGGGCGAGCAGCAATGGTTTCAAAATTTGTATTTTGATGATGCGGCTTGTTCTATAATTCGGTTTGATATGACGCCTGATTTTCAGGCGGTTTATTCTGATAACACCTATAATTCGCCTTGGTTTCACGACAATCCATCATTGCCTGGGCCGGATAATAACAACGTTAGAACGTACACCAATGCGAGCGATTATACAAGAACTTTTGCTGGCAGAAACGCCAAAATTGCTGTAATGGGGCCTGATATTAATAGCAATATTAACCTGTTTAATTTTAATGCTACACCAGTAAAGGTAAGTGGTATAATTGCCTCTATTGGCGATAGTAAAAAAGTTTCTTTAGGTGATTTTAAAATTACAGGTTCAATATGGTCGCCAATGCCTTGGATAAAAATTGCATCGGGAAACACTTACCAAAACTCTGAGGGTATTTTACCTGCTAATAATACACCATTTCCATTTATTTGGGGAGGGAATTTTGTGGGGGGCAAAATAGATGTAAGCAATACTCCCTTACCTGTTTTTTTTGATGGGATAGAAAACACAAGTGCCTTAACCCAATTTGCTAGGGCTACCGCAGCGTATATACGGGGTTTCCAAAATGCCAATAATGTTAAATTATACTCGTTTAGTATTCAAAACGAATTAAATTTTGAAACCTTTTACAATAGCACTTTTTACCCCTTATCTTCACAATACATAGCAGCACTGCTGGCTATTAGAAAAGAGCTAGATAAATATCCTGATTTAAAAAACATACAAATTATGGGCCCCGAAGATTTACTTAGCGACGCAACTTATGCGCTTTGGCAATATGGGGGTGGCGAAACTACGGTACATAAAAATTTACAATACTTACAAAATATAGCGGCCGATGCCGAGGCAAATAAAGCTGTAAGTTATTTTAATATACATGGTTATGCCGCAGATGGCATAGGTTCGGCGGGTGCTAATCCTGTATCGTGGGATAGGTGGGCTAATGGTTGGGTAAGCTCGCCTGCACCTGGCATACCCGATAATGTAAAAGGATTTAAAGCATATAATAAAAAATCGTGGATGACCGAAACATCGGGCGAAAATACTGCTTGGTTATATCCTACCACAGACTTCCCTAATGGTGGGGCATTTAGCATTGCTTTAAACATTTATCAAGCACTTACATCTGGTTATCAAAGCGGCTACGTTTATTGGCAAATGGCCGACGATGGCGTAAACGCAGCCAAAGAAACCCTTACAGGATCGTCTGATGGGGCAAACGCTCCAAAATATATTGCCTTTAAACATTTTTCTAAATATATACGGCCCAATGCTGTACGTTTAAACGCCTCGTTTGCGGGCAGTAGCGATGCTATACAGGCCTGTGCTTTTGTACACGATGCCAATAAATCTTTAACTTACGTTGTAATAAATTCGGAAAGTGCACCAAAAACCGTTAGCATTAATGTACCCACAAATTTAGGTTTTACTTTAAACTCATTAGATGGTTACAGTTCTAGCAATAATAGCTATTGGCAAAACACCAAATACAATATTATTGAGGATAAAATAAGCGTAACCTTGCCAGCATACAGCGTAACTACGCTTTATGGTAGTGCAGCCAATGTACTAAGCGTAAACTTGGTAAGTTTTACTGCAAAAAATGCTATTGCCGGAAATATTATAAATTGGAAAACCGTAACCGAGAAAAATAACTCTGGATTTGATATTTTAAAATCGACCGATGGATTAAATTACACCAAAATTAAATTCGAAAAAACGAAAGCACAAAATGGAAATAGCAATGAACCGATTATTTACAACAGCCTAGATACCCAACCTGGCCAACAAATAACTTATTACAAGTTAAACCAAGTTGATGAAAACGGCGACATAAAAACGTATGGCCCTGTAAGTGTAAAAACGGTTTTAGGCGATAGCGAAGTAAAAATATACCCTAACCCTGCAGCTAATATATTTTATATTAACACGGCACAAAGTGACACCAAAATAACTATAAGTACTTTGGATGGAAAAGTAATTAATACTTTAAACACGCAAGATAAAGTTACGGCTATTGATGCAAGCAAATGGCAAAACGGTGTTTATGTTATTCAAGTACAAACGGGTACACAAACGTTAGTAAAAAAACTATTGGTAAGTAAATAATTATGGCTCTAGATGGGTTCAAGTGGGTAGAAAAATATATTTCTTATATTTTGGAATACCACCCGTTCTTTTTGTAGCACCCATTTTTAATCCTGAAGCTTCACTCATTTTTACTGCAATAATGTTAGTATTGTAGTAAAAATACTTATTAGCCCGAGTTCGATTAATAAATATTGTTTTTCTAATAATTAGGGCGTGTTAAAACGACCTAATTATAATTACCGATTTGTAAAACACCATTTTATTCATCTTAACTCGGGGTTTTAGTGATACAACCGCTTGCTATCTATAAATTCTAAAACCTTATCGGGGATAAAAAACTGTACATTTTTGCCTTCTTGTATCGCTTTGCGAATAAACGATGACGATATTTCCATAACGGGCGTTTGGGTAATGCTTACGCTAGGGTGTTGGCTTAAGGCCGATGCTGGTGTGCCCAACCTAGGGTAAACATAAATGGCATAGTTGTTAAGTATAAATTCGTAGTTTTTCCATTTGGGTAAGGATAGTAAATTATCTTCGCCCATAATTAAAACAAAGGTTATGGTAGGATATTTTTCTTGCAAATACATCAGCGTATCAACGGTATAAGATGGTTTGGGTAGTTTTAGTTCATCGTCTTTAACCTCAATATTTTCGCAATTTTCGGTAGCCAGTTTAGCCATTTCTAGCCTATCATATACCTGTATCAATTGTTTTTTATCTTTTAAAGGATTATGTGGCGATACCATTAGCCACACTTTATCTAGCCCTGCATGGTTGGCCATATAGTTGGCAATTACCAAATGTCCAAGGTGTATGGGATTAAACGAACCGAAAAAGAGGCCTATTTTCATGGTTTTGTTGTGATAGTAAAATCAGGCTATGATTAAATATAATGCTTTATTTCTATTTATGGGGGACTTTCTTTAAATGCAAATGTGCTAAAAAAGCGTTGGCTATAAGTTTAGTCTATTACCAAATGTTATCTTTAAGTCGTTAATTACTAAGCTAAATTTTCCGTCAAATTTTTTGTTGATGTCATCATACGAACCAATAAGCCTTTCGTAGATTGGGTTTCCAAATATTTCTTTTTCGTTAATGCTACGTTTAGAAGCAAGGTTTGAAGCAAACACATCTTTGATTTTTTTCAATACAATTATTTGTTCGTCTGTGAAGTCGTAAGTGTGTATGTATGAAAGATAGTTTTTTTCGATGCGTTCTTTTGGTGTTGGGATTTTCTTTTTGCCTAAAGCGTGAAGTAAAAAGTCCCAAGCCGAACCTTCGGGAAAGTCGTACATTTTTTGCAAATGTCCTTCGTCCAAAAATGTGTTTGGTTTGCTTAACCAGTCAAGCAGTTTAGCCATTTCTTCGTCTGTTGGTTGATAGTCGTCTTGTTTGGCTTTCTCTTTAAGGTCTGCCATTACTGGCTCTTGTGTTTTCATTAATTCTTCCTCAAAAATTCGTTTGGCTTCTTCAATTGGAATATTATCTTTTACAATAATTGAGTCTCCGTGAATTTCTACTCGCTGAATTAAATGAGCAGGGTCGGGGTTGTCAATAATAAAGTAGTCGCCTTTAGGTTGAGGCGTTCCAGGAACTTTTGGTTTTTGGTCGCCAGGTTTTACAATTTTCTTATTTTCTTTTAGCGTTCCTTTTCCATTGTCTTCCATTCGTCTGCATAAACCGACGAAGTCTAAAACGGTGAAGCTAAACTTGCCTGTTTTCGGGTCAAGTCGTGTGCCACGCCCAACCATTTGAATATATTTTCCAACAGATTTTGTAAGCCCTGCAAAGGCAATGTAGCGAACGCAAGGAATGTCAACACCTGTGCTTAAAATATCTACCGAAGTAACTATATATGGTTTTTGATATGGCTTTTTAAACCAAGCTTTTAGCGTTTCGTTCATTTCATTATTTTCTGAAATTACATATTCAGAGTAACGTGTTCCTCCTTCATATTTTGTTTCAAAAACGCAATTTATTGCTTTGCTTAGTTCCATACAATGTGCTTGGCTTACACCAAACAGAATTACTTTCTCTCCGTATTGTGTGTTCTTTTTTAGTTCTTCTGCAATGCGTAAACAGTTTTCTGCTGAAATAAATTTGCGGTTGAGCTGTTCTAATTTTAGTTTTTTTTCTGCTCCTAATGCAATTACATATTTTTCCTGTGGGTCTAAAACGTGGTCAAAAGTAATTCCGCTTTCTTCGGCTTCTTGTATGAGTGAAGAAAGCAGTTCAACTGGTTTGTATGGTGCAAGAAAACCTTCGCTTATTCCTTTGTCCATATCAAATTGAAAATCGGGTTCGCCTGTTTCGCATCCAAACAATTTATAAGTGTCAATAATTGCCAAATCTTCTTCGTCCACTTCTGTACCTTCTTTTGGTGCTGCTATTCGTGGCGTTGCAGTTAAACCAACTCTGGGGCAAAGAAAATGGTCGAAGATTAATTTTCTGTTTACGTTTATGCTTCTATGGCACTCGTCCACAATAATTAAATCGTAAAAGTTGGAAGGTAAATCGCTGTGAATTAATTCTAAAGTATCAATTACCACAACGTGAATACTGGTGTGTTTTCTTGCTCTGAAATTTGAAGTCGTTACCCAACTGCTGGTATGTTCTTTGCTGATTAATGCAAAGCCATCATCAACGGCCTGTTTTGCAAGCATTCGCCTATCTACCACAAACAAAATTCGTTTTGCAAGTCCGCTTCCTAATAATGCTTTTACTAATGCTACGGCTGTTCGGGTTTTGCCCAAACCTGTTGCCATATGTATCAACATTTTTTGTTTACCTGCTTTGTAATTTTCTATAATTGTGCGAATGCACTGCAATTGGTAATACCTTTCTTTGCCAATGCTGATATCAAAACCGCCTGCAATGGTGGTGTCAATGGTAATTTCTTTGTTAGATACAATTTTTTTCTGTTGCTCAATTTTGAGTTTCATTTCTTCCAAACTCATAAAGGAAGTTACCTGCTTAAACTCTCCTGCATTTAAGCCTTTCCAAGCATTGTCGTAAAACAAAATGCGTTCGGCACTGCAAGCATAAAGGAACCGAGGTTTAAGCAAATGTGTAATTATCGTTCGCAATTTCAA
Organism: Sphingobacteriales bacterium; assembly: GCA_013298995.1. Classification (GTDB taxonomy): domain Bacteria; phylum Bacteroidota; class Bacteroidia; order Sphingobacteriales; family Sphingobacteriaceae; genus Pseudopedobacter. The sequence goes on from JAAFJW010000040.1 coordinate 8,639, forward strand.
CAAGTCTTTATTTTCTTTATCAAGATTGTTTTCAATTACTGCCAATACTTCTCCGTTTAAATTTTGCAAAACTATATCAGGACGAATGTTTTTTAAATTAGGATAATCTTTTTTCAGATTTTCTGAAATATCATAAGTCTGTTGATACAATAAAGTATCGCCAACTTTCCATCCGTATTCATTTACTAATCGTTGTATGATTGGCAAATCGGTAGAAGTAGCTTCGTTAATTTTCTTTGCCATTGTTGTATGATTCGTTTTGTGATAATCTGTTTTTGGCTCTTTCTATAGATTGATGTAATTTTTCTTCCAACAATTTTTTAGCGGGCAATTCGGTTAAGTAATCGGCTACTCTAATATTGCTTTTATCTAATTGCATCAGTTCTACGTGTTCTTCGTTTTTATGGGTGCAAAGTATTAAACCAATAGGGGCATTTTCACCCTCTACTTTTTCGTATTTTTCAAGCCAGCGCAAATACAGCTCTACTTGCCCTTTATCGGCTGCTGTAAACTTACCTATTTTCAGTTCTATTGCCACCAAGCATTTTAACCTACGGTGGTAAAAAAGCAAATCAATATAGTAATCGTCATTATCAATAGTAATGCGTTTTTGCCTTGCCATAAAAGCAAAATCGCCACCCAGTTCTACAATAAACTCTTGCAATTCGGCTAATATGGCTCCTTCTAAATCTTTTTCCGAATAGTTGTTTTTTAAGCCTAAAAAATCTAAAAAGTAGGGGTCTTTAAATACCAAATCGGCACTTAATTTCTCTTCGTTTTTTAGGGCTTCAATATCGTTTATAATAGTTTCTTCTGGTTTTTTACTTATAGCGGTACGTTCAAAAAGTAATGAATTAATACGGCTTTCCAATGTGCGAACACTCCATTTATCTATTTTACACATTTCTATATAAAAGTCTCTTTTTAATGGTTCTGTCATTGGAATTAATATTTTAATATGAGACCAGCTTAATTGTCGTATCAGTGATGCGACAATGTTTTCATCAGGAAAAACTTCGGCAAACTGCATCATTCTTCGTAAATTTTTCTCCGAAAAAGAAGTTCCATACTCATTGGCTAATTGTCGCCACAGTGTAGCGACAATGTTTTTGCCATAGCTTTCGGCTCTGCTTTGTTCGCCTATTTCATCATTTATTCGTTTGCCAATATTCCAATACAGCATGGTCATTTCGGCATTTACCAGAACGGCTACATTGCTTTTGCTTGTTTCTATCAGGTTTTTAATTGCTGAAAATAAGCCTGTATTTTCTATGTTAATTTTCTTGATCATCTGCTTACTATATTGTCTGCACCGTTGATATTATTGATTAAATGATTGGTTTGATTAAGTTTATGTTCAATAGTCAGGCGTTTAAATTCTAATTTTGTGTTTCCAAAATTAATTAACATTCCTATTTCCATTTTATAGGCTTCTAAATAATTAAGTGCTTGGGCTAAATGTACTTTCTCTAATAGCGTAAGTGCTTTTAGTTCGACCATAATTTTATCTTCCACAAAAAAATCTACCCTCCTTGTTCCTATATTTATTTCATCGTAGTAAATGGGCATCTCTAATTCTCTTACAAATGATAAACCTTGCTTTGTCATCTCTATAGCTAAGGCTCTTTGATAAATAACTTCTTGAAAACCATTGCCCAGCTTGGTATGCACAGCCATTGCGCTACCAATTATTTTGGCAGTTATGTCAGAATATTTATATTGCTCGTTTATCATATTTTTTGATTGTCTGCACCGTTGATATTATTGATTAAATGATTGGTTTGATGGTTTGTTTTTATTTTGGTTTATTTATATTATTGTGTTTGTGTTATATAGCATCATAAAAATCATTTCATCACATCTATCAACGGTGCTGACACTACGCCCCAAACATCTGCTAATATTTGATTAATTTTATTTTGGGCTTCGGATTTCATTTTAAGTAATCCTTGTATAATATTTATTTGAGCCTCTAATTCTGAAACGATTTGTTCTTGAATTGAAATATCAGGCAATGGAACTCGAATCTGCTTTACAATTGTCAAGTTTAAATGGGGAACACCACCGCCAGAATAATCCTGTCCTCTAATTTTTTCATAAATTGACATTAAGTAATACCAAACATACTTCGGTACTGCTTTATTATCATCAACTACAATAGCACCACAATTTTGTGTAATCGAAGCAGGTATTTTAAGTAAAGCACTTTGGCCCCTTGTTTTGCCTTGCCCATACATTGCAATTAGGATTGTATTTTCAGGATAAATTCTTAAACCATAATCTTTAATTGCATCATCTGAAAGTTTTTCACTTGTTTCAAATATTTCATTCATTGAGACTTCGCTTGTTAAAACCCAATTTTTTTCTCCCTTAAAGTAATCATCATTTTCCCTGGAAGGTGTTGAACCTGTGCCAACAGTTGCAAAATCATCAATGATAATATCATTGTAGTTTAAACCTTCTTTAATAAAATGGGATTCATTCATTTCCCAATTCTTCAACACCAAATCCGCCCCTTCAATAATTGCCTTCTGTTTTTCAATTTGTGCAACAATGGCTGTTTGTTCTTCAATTGATGGCAATGGAATTTCCCAAGCCTCCATATCTTCAAACTTAAAATTCATTCTTACTCCGCCGTTGGCTTTGTCGTTTACATAGTTTAAAAAGCCTTTGCTTTTAAAAAGTGTGTCTAAATATTTCGGGTTTAGTTCATCTTCTTTGCAAGCAAACACAATGTAAGCACCGCTTATAATTTGGTTATCAAAATCATTTGTGTTTAAGCCAATGCTTCCTACATTTATTCTGTATGGGTTGTAGCAAAACTCATTTTTAGCCACCACAAAATAGCTTTGGTTGGTTTCTTCGGCTTGTAGTTTTTCGTTTAAGAAAATGCCAACTTCATTGCTTACGCCAAGCACTTTGTAATTTACATTAGGGGTTTTATTTGGCTTTATTTTGTTTTCATTTAGTATCAAATAGTCTTTCAATTTTACCATTGAATATTTTGCACCGCTTTTCAAAATATCCTTAATCACATTTAGTTCCTTATGTTTTAAAATAAGGTTGTTGGGTAAATTGCTTACATACTCTCGGGCAATATCGGCTTCTAAAGCGTTGCGGAAATTCAATGTCTGAACCGCTGATATTTTATGATTAAATGATTTTGCTGATTGTAATGTTGAATAAATCTCATCCAGTTGTTTTTCGGAGTTAATCATATTCATCACATTAATCATTTCAATCTGCGGTTCAGACAATGTGCTTTTGTAATTGGCAAGGTTAAATGAATAGTTGTGTGCCTTGTCAATACGTTTGGCAATTTCGTTTTGTATTTTATTTTCCAGAATTTGGTCAAAGGTTTTTAACTCCTGTTGTTTGTCGGCTTCGGTTGCTTTTTTGGCTTTTATTTTTTTATCGAGGTCGGCAATTTTTTTGGCTCTTTCAATTTCGCCTTTGGCTTCCATATCTGCTCTTGTTTCAGTACGGATTTTTTCTTTTACTCTTGGGTCAAGTGTTTTAATCCATTCGGCTGGAATGCAAAATTGATTTTTGGTTTCGGGTGGTTTTTTTCCGTGTTTCACATATTCGTGATACAGTGTTAAACATTCAGTGAGTTGATTTCCTTTTTGCTCTTTGCGGTTTGTTCCCATTGAATAACCATCGTTGGTTATTTTGTAAAACCAAGTCCAGTCGGTTTTTCCGCCTTTTTCAAAAATAAGAATAGAAGTTTTTGGACCTTGTCCGCTTTTGCTTACAAACAAACCTTGTGGCAAAGAAATTACGGCTTTTAATTGAGCTTCGTCCAACAACATTTTACGCAAAGCCTTTGCACTAAACTGGTCCCAAGTATGAAAACCTTCTGAAACTACAACGGCACATTTTCCACTTGCTTTAAGTTGCTCAAACATCAACTTAACAAACAAAATAGTGGTTTCCGATTCTTTAGAATATTCGCCCCAAACATCGGGATAACTTTCTTGGTCACGTAATGCACCAAATGGCGGATTAGCTAAAATAATTGATTTGCTTTCGTGGTCGGTTACGGGTCTATACTTTGCTAAACTATCGCCTTGCTCAATGTTTGCAGGGTTTAAGCCACGAACATAAAAGTTGATAGCCGCCATTTTGCGAATCATTCCCAAATATTCAATACCTGTTACGCCACTTCTGTAAAATTGGGTAGTTTGTTCAATGCTTGGAAACTCTAATGGATTGGTTTTAAAATAATTGTCAAACCAAGAATTTAATTCTGAGTTTGCTTTTTCGCCAGGCCATTCACGGTCGGGGTCAACTCTTCGCATTACAAATTCAAAAGCGTCAAACAAGAAACCACCCGTACCACAAGCAGGGTCAAAAATTATATCGTCAAAGGTCGGCTCAATCATAGCCGTCATAAATTGTCTGATGTGGTCGGGTGTTCGGAATAGTCCAACATCTTTTGTTCCGCCAGTTTCACTCAACGCCGATTCAATTGCATCGCCCAAAAGGTCGGTTTTTAATAATCTTGATTCTTCTATTTCCGTTGCTACGATTGTAATTATTTCTTCTAAGTTTCCTGTGTTTACGTTGTTCGTAAAGTTTGAATTACTGAAAACCTCTTCAATTAAAACCAATTGGTCTTGTACTTTTTGCGGTAAGTTTCCGTCAAATACTTGTCTTGCACTTATTAAAATGCTTGAGTAAAAAGGAAAGAAATTGTCGTTGAGTTCTGTTAGTATTTGTTTGCCTGTAACCGTTGATAAAAAAGAGAACAAACGGTTTTCGTTTGTTTCTTCCACATTTGTTTTTGGATTTTTCCAAACATAGTTAGCTGAAAAGAGTTTGCGTAAAGGCTTAAATTCTTCATCTTGCTTTATTTTGGTTTCAAATATTCTTAATAAAAGTAATTCAATGATATACTCAACTCGTTGTACAGGCGTTCCAGCAGGTCGTAACTTGTTATGTAGCTTTTTTAAAGCATTGTTTGTTTTATTGTCTGCGTAGTGTACTGTCGAACGTCCCATATTTAATTTAGAAAATCATTTTTAATTGGTTGTTATAGGTTGTAAAGGTAAATTTTTAAACCCTGTTTGTATCAAATTTGCACTCAAAATATCACTTGTCCATTGGTTGGGCAAAATTAAATGTGCTGCAATTTGGGTCGGCTTGTGCGGTTGCGTTGCAGCACTTTTAATTTTGCGAAGCGTTGGCATTTCTCCCTGTCAATTTTTTTGGAATGTTCAATGTTTGCTGGGTGTTTCTTGGGGATGAAGCTAACAATGGTGTAATGTACTGCATAAGGGAATGTTTGGGCTAATGCAAACCTTACCTCATCGTACCTAACTGCTTTAACAAAAGGATTTTGCTTTAATTTTATTAGTGTAATTTTTAGTGCCTCTTTAAATTTAGTACCTAAGCCCGTCTTTTGGATATTGTACCATGTTACAATCTTTGCAACATGATTAAGGGCAGCTGGGCTGTAAATAATTTTATATTTTTCAATCTTCGGCATCAATTATTTTCCAAGCGGTTTCCTCATCAATAAAACCTGTTTTATCTCTTTCATAATTAATTATACTGTTTCTAACAAAAGTTTTTTGATTTTCTAGGCTTTCGTTATTTTCTTTAATGTTAAGTAAAATGGGTTTGTTTTTAAGGGTATCTAAAACTGTATTGTTAAAATCAATAGCTTGTTTATAGATATATGCAGTAGTCATAAATATTAATTTAAGAAATGTAAATAATATAACTTAAAAAGATTTTTTTTGCTTTATCCTACACAATAATAAACATAAATTTTAAAAACAGCTAACGATATAAAACTTTAGCCCCTAAACCCCAAAACTACCCCAAAAATCCCACCAACAATTCCTCGGCTTGTTTACACGCCACCTCCAATTCAAAATTATTTAGAACAATATCAAACTGTGGGGCGTAGGCCAATTCTTTTTCGGCTTTGGCAAATCGTTCGGCTAGTTTTTCTTTACTATCGGTACCACGGCTTACCAAGCGTTGCTGTAACACTTGTATTGATGGTGGTTGAACAAAAATTGCCAATGCGTTTTTCTCGAATTTCTTTTTTAAACGCAAGCCGCCTTCCACATCAATATCAAAAACCACATGTTTGCCTTCGTTCCAAATACGCTCGATTTCACTTTTTAAAGTACCATAAAATGTGCCGGCATATACCTCCTCAAATTCTACAAATTCATGCTTGGCAACCTTGTGTAAAAAATCCTCTTTACTTATAAAATAATAATCCTTGTTATTAACCTCTTGGCCACGCAGTTTGCGGGTAGTTGCCGAAATAGAAAAAGCAATCTTATCAGGATATTTACCCAGCAAATGTTTAACAATAGTAGTTTTGCCCGCACCCGATGGTGCCGAAAATATAATCAGTTTGCCTTGTTTTACAGGGTTACTTTCGGGTAAAACCATTACAATACGTTTAGCAATTGCTCTTTCATTTTTTCCAACTCTTCTTTCATCCCTACCACCATTTTTTGTATCTCGGCATTGTTGGCTTTACTGCCTATGGTATTAATTTCTCGGCCAATTTCTTGGCTAATAAAAGCCAGTTTTTTACCGCCAGCATCTAGCTCTTTTAGGGTTTCCAAAAAATAATTACAATGGCTTTTTAGGCGCACTTTTTCTTCGGTAATATCCAGTTTATCAATATAGTAAATCAGTTCTTGCTCTAGGCGGTTGCCATCCACGTTTTCTTTGCCCACGGCTTCGGCCAAAAAACCAGCCAAACGCTCACGCACAGCCAATATACGGCTTGGGTCTTGTAGCTCTATCTCGGCCATAAAATCCAAAATATTGTTAATGCGCAACATTAAATCGTTCATCAAAACCTTACCCTCATCCGCTCTAAAAACGTTAAAATTAGCTACCGCTTGGTTAAAAGTAAGCAACACATCCTTCCATTCATCTTCGCTTACAGCATTATCATCGTATTTAATTACATCAGGAAAATTTACAGCCAAAGCCATTAAATTTTCGCCTGTTTGGCCCAATTGCGAGGCTATATTTTTTAACGAAGTATAATAATGTGTTAATAAAGCCTGGTTAATACCTGCCGCTTTAGAGGCTTCATCATTGTTTTCTACCGTAACAGTAAGCATTACCTTGCCTCGTTCTAGCAGGCGGCTACACTCGTTACGCAAAAAAAATTCTTTGTCCGAGTAGGCTTTCGGCAATTTCAAATTAAGCTCTAAAAACTTGCTATTCAGCGATTTTATTTCAACAGCATACCTGCCATTTTTAAATTCTTTATTTGCCTGGCCATAGCCAGTCATCGATTTTATCATCCACAAATATAAAAATTTAAGGTGAATTTAATTAAAAAGCACAAATCCCCATATTTATTGTAATTATAATTTGAAAAACCAAGGCCCGTGTTTCATCATCTAGGCTAGCCCCGCCATCCGCTCATACGGCGCAAGGCCTTAGGCGCAAGGCCGGTATCCGCTACTGTCGGGTTTAGGTACACAGGCCAGTACTTTTTAATGCGGGTTTACTTTGCACCGTTTATTCACTCGGGTTTAGGGCTTATTTAACCTAGCAATAAATTCAAAAATCACTATATTTGAAAAAATAAAAAAGCCCTCACACGCTATGGAAAAAGAAGTAAGAGTACGATTTGCACCCAGCCCCACTGGTGGTTTACACATTGGCGGTGTGCGCACCATTTTATACAACTACCTTTTTGCCAAGCAAAATAAAGGGAAGTTTATTTTAAGGATAGAAGATACCGACCAATCTCGCTTTGTACCAGGTGCCGAAGAATACATATTAAACTGCCTAAAATGGTGTGGCTTAACCCCCGATGAAGGTGTAACTTTTGGCGGCGATTACGGCCCTTACCGCCAAAGCGAAAGAAAAAAAATATACCGCCAATATGCCGAACAATTGGTAGCACAAGGCCAAGCCTATTACGCTTTTGATACTCCCGTTGATTTAGAAAACAAGCGCAACGCCATACCTAATTTCCAGTACAGCCATGCCACACGTATGCACATGCGTAACTCGCTCACCATACCACACGAAGCCGCCGAAGCACTGGTGCGTGAGGGTGCGCCACACGTAATACGCATAAAAATACCCGAACACGAAAACGTGTATTTTAACGACCTTATACGTGGCAATGTAACCTTTGATACCAACCAAGTGGATGATAAAGTTTTGCTTAAAGCCGATGGCATGCCAACCTACCATTTGGCCGTAGTGGTAGATGATTATTTGATGAAAATTAGCCATGTTTTCCGTGGCGAAGAGTGGCTTCCATCAGCCCCTGTACATATTTTATTGTGGAAATATTTGGGCTGGGAAACCGATATGCCGCAATGGGTACACTTGCCCTTAATTTTAAAACCCGATGGCAAAGGCAAACTAAGCAAACGTGATGGCGAACGCCTTGGTTTCCCTGTTTTTGCTACCGAATGGATAGACCCTAAAACCCACGAAAAAGCCATCGGTTATAAGGAAATGGGCTTTTTACCCCAAGCTCTCAATAACCTTTTGGCACTATTGGGCTGGAACAATAGCACCGAGCAAGAAATATTTACCCTACAAGAAATGATTGATACCTTTTCGCTAGATAGGGTGCACAAAGGCGGTGCAAAATTTGATTGGGACAAAGCCAAATGGTTTAATGCCGAGTGGATTAAGAAAATATCAGCCGACGAATTGCTACCTTATGTGCAAGAAGTATTGGCCAGCAAAAACATTTATCCCGAAAAGGAATACCTAAGCACTATTATCCAACTTGTAAAAGAACGTTGTGTGTTTTTAAACGATTTTTACGAGCAATCATTTTTCTTTTTTACCGCCCCACACAGCTATGATATGGATGCCCTAAAAAGTAAATGGGCGGATGAAAAAGCACTGTTTTTTAATGATTTAATAAACCAATTTGAGCAATCCGAAAATTGGGAAGCACCAGAAATAGAAAACATTTTTAAACAATTAGCATCGGCGAAAGCCATAAAAATAGGCGAATTAATGTTGCCCTTTCGGGTGATGCTGGTAGGCGGAAAATTTGGTCCACAGGTTTTTTTGATTGCCCAGCACATTGGCCGCCAAGCAACTATTGATAGAATAACGAAGGCGTTGGAAACTATTAAATTGTAATATGTCGTTATCCGATTTTTTTTCGCCTATAAATTTTTCTGATTTTACACCCAAAAACGAGTTTTATAGCTGCCAGTTGGGTGCTGTTATTGAGGCCTATCAAAGCAACTTCCCCGATATAGAAAACGGGCAATTTACCATTGCCATTTTTGGTGTGAAAGACGATAGAGGGGCCATAAATAACCAAGGTTGTGCACTAGGTGCCGATTATATACGTTCAAAGTTATACCGCTTAAACGAATCGAACATTAAAACTAGCATTGTTGACCTAGGAAATATTTTACCTGGCCACCAACTTAACGATACCTACATTGCCGTTAAAACTGTGGTAGCCGAGTTGATAAAACTGAATATTTTACCCATTATAATTGGTGGTAGCCACGATATTACTTACGCACAATACCTGGCTTACGAAACGTTAGAACAAAATGTAGATTTGGTAGTGGTTGATGCTTTTTTTGATATGGATGAAGACCCGAACCAAAATTTGGAAACAAACGCCATGGCTTACCTCAATAAAATATTTTTACACCAACCTAATTATTTGTTCAACTTTAGCAATATTGGTTACCAAACCTATTTTGTAAGCCAAGATAGCTTGCGCACCATGGATAAGCTATTTTTTGATGCCCAACGATTGGGCGAAGTAAGCGGTATGGTACACCTTGCCGAGCCAGCAATACGAAATGCGAATATGTTAAGTTTTGATATCACTAGCGTAAGAGCTGCCGATGCTATGGCAAATGCAAATGCAAGCCCAAATGGTTTTTACGGCCACGAGGCTTGCCAAATATGTAAATATGCGGGCTATAATGATAAACTAACCTCGATAGGGTTTTACGAATTTAACCCCGCTTATGATACAAACGGACAAACGGCAATGTTGATTGCCCAGATGATTTGGTGTTTTATAGATGGTTTTTACAGTCGAAAAAATGATATTCCGCTTTTACATAAACAGGATTACATAACCTATAAAACCAGTTTAAAAACCGATGCACACGAACTAATATTTGTAAAAAGCAAAAAAACCAATCGCTGGTGGATGCAAGTACCCTACCCACACACGGGTTCTAAAAACGAACGTTTCCATTTAGTACCTTGCCATTACCACGATTACCAATTGGCTGTAAAAGGCGAAATGCCTAACTTGTGGTGGCGCACTTACCAAAAATTGAATTAATAAACTACATGCCAAGCAATAAGTTAATAAACCAATTTATTATATTTGCTTATATTTTTATATAATATACAAATGTTATGGCAAAACCAATTAAAGAAACCCCCATATTAAAGGGCGGCGATGCAAAAAAATTTTTCGATAAAATGAATACGGCCAGTAACAGAAAACCAGCACCTGAAAAATTGGTCGAGATGAAAGAAAATTTTTACAAAATGAAATTTATCTCTAAATTTTAAATGCTCGTAGAAGATTTTAGCCTTGTGCGGTTAAGCAACCAATATCAAATAAAATCATTCGATTGTGATGATTTAGATTTGAATGATTTTCTTTTTGAAGATGCAAAAACCGCACTAAATCAACATATTGCGGTTACTTATTTGCTCGAAAAAGGAGAACATACTGTTGCCTATTTTTGTGTTTTTAACGATAAAATATCTATCAAAGATTTAAAATCAGAAAACTTTAATTTTATTCAAAAAATTTTTACTGAAACAGGCTTTGAAAACTTAAATAGTTATCCTGCCGTAAAAATTGGAAGGTTAGGGGTTAATAAAACCCATCAAAATGCAGGCATTGGTAAATGGATTTTAGATTATTTAAAGCTTTGGTTTATTGATAGTAACCGTACTGGATGTAGATTTATTACCGTAGATGCTTACGCCCAATCTTTGGGTTTTTATGAAAAAATGGGCTTCGATTTTATGACCGTTAAAGATG
>JAAFJW010000041.1 GCA_013298995.1 Sphingobacteriales bacterium
GCAACAGCAGTGCTGGTAAAATATTAATGGCTACCGTAAAAGGCGATGTACACGATATTGGCAAAAACATAGTAGGCGTGGTATTGGCCTGTAATAATTTTGAAGTAATAGATATTGGCGTAATGGTACCCGCCGCCCGTATTTTAGAAGAAGCCAAAGCACACAATGTTGATATTATTGGATTAAGCGGTTTAATTACCCCATCGCTAGACGAAATGGTGCATTTTGCCAAAGAAATGGAGCGTTTAAATTTAGATATTCCGCTCATCATTGGTGGTGCAACCACCTCACGCATACATACTGCCGTAAAGGTAGATCCGCATTATAAAGGCTCGGTAATACATGTTTTAGATGCCTCACGCAGTGTAGGCGTATGCAGCAATTTGCTAAACACCGAAACCAAAACAGCTTATATACAAGGCATAAAAGACGATTACCACCAAACCCGCGAAGCCTATAACGCCAAAAAAACAGATAAAAAGTTTTTGCCTATTGCCGTTGCTCGTAACAATAATTTTAAAATCTCTTTTACCCCCTCTCCATCAGAGAGGGCTGGGGAGAGGAAGGAGTTGCCTAAAGCGCCCACATTTACAGGTACAAAGGTGTTAAATAATTTCCCTTTGCAGGATTTGGTGTCTTATATAGATTGGAGTCCGTTTTTTCATACTTGGGAGTTAAGAGGCACTTACCCTAAAATATTTGAAGATAAATATGTAGGCATTGAAGCCCAAAAACTTTTTGCCGATGCGCAAATACTTTTGCAAGAAATTGTAGATAAAAAATTGCTTACTGCAAAAGCGGTATTTGGTTTTTGGCCAGCCAATGCTGTGGGGGATGATATTGTCCTCTCCCCAGCCCTATCCGCAGGAGAGGGGGGAGGCAAAGAGATAATAATCCACACCCTTCGCCAACAGGCAGAAAAAGCAAAAGACGAACCTTATTACGCTTTGGCGGATTTTATTACCCCAAAAAGTACAGGCATACAAGATTATTTTGGTGGCTTTGCAGTAACCACAGGCATAGGTTGCGACGAAATGGTAGCCAAATTTGAAGCCGATCACGACGACTATAACAGCATAATGACCAAAGCCTTAGCCGATAGATTAGCCGAAGCTTTTGCCGAAAAACTACACGAACTGGTGCGTAAAGAATATTGGGGCTATGCCGCCAACGAAATTTTAGACTCAGAAGATTTAATTAAAGAAAAATACCAAGGCATACGCCCCGCACCAGGGTACCCTGCCTGCCCCGACCATACCGAAAAAGAAACCCTTTTTAAATTACTAAACGCCGAGGCCGAAATAGGTTTAAAACTTACCGAAAGCTTTGCCATGTACCCCACCGCTGCTGTAAGTGGTTTTTATATGGCACACCCACAAGCCAAATATTTTGGTTTAGGCAAAATAGATAAAGACCAAGTAGTTGACTACGCCAACAGAAAAGGCATGGATGTAGAAACAGCGGAGAGGTGGCTTGGGCCGAATTTGGGGTATTAGGAATTTAATATCCCAAATTTAAAAAATCTAAAAACGGAATTTTAAAATATTCGTTCTCTTGATATAGTTTTGGATAGGTCTTCTTCCTAAATCTGAGGCAATAAATTAACTTTATTATAAAAAAACAATCAATTTACTATACTCTTTATTGCTAAAATGCCTTCCTAAATTGATAGTTTTATCGTCGAAATCATTGGTGCCATCTGGTTTATTGTAGGGAGGTGTGTTTGGCAATCGGGTACAACCTTTTCAGGCACTCGTTCCTCGTTCCAAACTAGGCCATACTTTTTCTTTTCGTCGTACTTTAAAAGTAACGAAACCAATTCTTCTCTTAATAATAAGCTATATTCTTTTGTGGCCATATTTATTTAAAACTCAATTGGGTTATTTATAATAGGCTTATAATTTATGTGTTAGCCGCCTTGTTTATTGTTAAAGTTTGTGTGGCAATATCTGTATGTTATTGTTGATTTTATGGGCTATTTACTATTTTTTTAAATCTAAACACCCCACCGTACACAAGCCTAAAATAACAATTGCCTAAGCGTTTTTTCTTTCTTATTTTCAGCCTTTTAAAAAACTTATTTTAATAGAATCAATAATTAGTATAATCAGCTCGCTATATAACTCAATTACAACGCCATAAACAACATGAACGATAAAGAAAATATCGGCCCCAGCCAAAAAATAGTGCTTGCCATACAAGGTTACGAGGGTTGTTTTCACCAAGAAGCTGCCCGAACTTTTTATGGCCACAATGTAGGCGTGGTTTGCTGTGCTAGTTTTAGAGATGTGGTAAAAATAGCTGCCGACCCTAGCCAAAGCACAGGTGGTATTATGGCTATCGAAAACTCTATTGCAGGCAGCATATTACCCAATTACAACCTGTTACAACAAAGTAAACTTAAAATTGTGGGCGAGGTTTACTTACAAATTAAGCAAAACTTATTGGTAAACCATGGCGTTACCTTGGCCGATATTAGGGAAGTACATAGCCACCCTATGGCCATACAGCAATGCTTCGGTTTTTTAGACCAATACCATTGGAAACTGGTAGAAACCGAAGATACTGCACTAAGTGCCAAGCATATACAACAACACCGCAGTAAGCATATTGCGGCTATAGCCAGCGAACTGGCTGGCCAAATTTACAATTTACATAATATAGCCCCAGCCATACATACTTTAAAAAACAACTACACCCGTTTTTTAGTATTACAACGAGAAGCCGATGCACAACAAGTAGCCGATGCCAATAAAGCCTCTATTACGTTTAATACCGACCACTCCAAAGGTAGCCTTGCCAAAGTACTTACCGCCATTGCTGCTGGGGGTATTAATTTAAGTAAATTGCAAAGTATGCCTATACAAGGCAGCGATTTTAAATACCAGTTTTATGCCGATTTAGAGTTTCAATCGAAAACCATATTGGATGCCGTAATGGCGCATATTAGCCCCATTACCGAGGCTTTACAAATATTGGGGATATATAAAAACGGAAAAATAAACTAGGTCGATTAATTTTAAATTGGCCATTACATACAAAAAATGCAAACCGCAAAAAGATTAGAAAACATAGGCGAATATTATTTCTCACAAAAACTAAGAGAAATAGATGCGCTAAACCAACAAGGTAAAAATATTATTAGCCTGGGCATAGGCAGTCCCGATTTGCCACCACACCCCAGCGTAATAGAAACTTTAAACCTCGAAAGTGCCAAACCCAATGTACACGCCTACCAATCGTACAAAGGTAGCCCCATATTGCGTAATGCGGTGGCCAATTGGTATGCCAAATGGTACAATGTAAGCCTAAATCCCGATACTCAAATATTGCCATTACTAGGCAGTAAAGAAGGTATTATGCATATATGTATGACGTATTTTGAAAACGGCACAGGGGTATTAATACCCAACCCTGGCTACCCAACTTATGCCAGTGCCGTTAAGTTATCGGGAGCTACAGCCATACCTTATCCCTTAACCGAGGCAAATAATTACGCCCCCGATTTCGAGCAATTAAGCCAAACTATAGCCGAGTACGAAGCTGCCAACAATGGCGCAAGGGTGGCGGGTATGTTTGTAAACTACCCACACATGCCTACTGGCCAGCTAGGTAGCGTAGCTTTATTTGATAAACTGGTAGCCTTTGCCAAACAACACAAGCTATTATTAATACACGATAACCCATACAGTTTTATATTAAACGATAAGCCAATGAGCCTATTAAGTGCCAATGGTGCAATGGAGGTGGCTATCGAACTAAACTCGCTAAGCAAAAGCCACAACATGGCGGGCTGGCGAATTGGTATGCTGTGCGGAGCCAAAGATAGGATTGACGAAGTGCTGCGTTTTAAAAGCAATATGGATAGTGGCATGTTTTTGCCTGCACAATTGGCCGCCGCCAAAGCCTTGCAACTAAGCGATGATTGGCACACAGCTTTGAACCAAATTTACACCAACCGCCGCAATAAAGTTTTCGAGCTACTTAGCCTGCTTAATTGCATTTATAGCACCCATCAAGTAGGCCTTTTTGTGTGGGCCGCCATACCTACTGGCTATACCAATGGCTACCAACTTAGCGATGAGGTGCTGTACAATTGCAATGTTTTTATTACCCCAGGCGGCATTTTTGGCAATGCTGGTGATAACTATGTGCGGGTAAGCCTATGCAATACGGTAGAAAAAATTGAAGAAGCAATACAACGCATCAAAAACAATAAAAACGATAACTAAACTTTCGGAGCATAATATCGGTATTTTAAATGCCTCTTTTCCATTTAAAACATTCGATTCACTTGTTATTATAAATCCATAAAATTTATACCGCCAAATTCGTGTATTCGTGGCTATTAAATTACGAGGCTAAAAAAATGTAAAGGCCTCGCCTTTATTTATTTGCCACTAATTTTGCTAGCAAAAAAAATCCTAAAACACTATTTATCTGTTTGTTTAAGCCTTGTATCAAATTTTTATTTGTGCCGAAACGTCTATAAAAAACTATGCCAATGCCCTATCCAACCGCATTGTGGATTTTTTAATTGGGTTTATATTGGTTATCCAAATATTTCATTTTTTTTATTCAAAATAACTCTGCAACAGAAAAAAAATGGGATAGTGGTGCGGTTAAATTGTGCTAAAGCCAAAAAGCCTTACCCGTTTAACGGTAAGGCTTTTTAAAAATGATGTGATATTTATCTAAAACTTATCTTAAATTTTCGGGCAATACGGCGTTAGGGTCGTCAATATCGGTTAGGTTTAGGGCTTCAACCCTTGTAATTTCGGGTACGGCTTTCATAATTGCTTGTTCTATGCCTGCCTTTAGTGTCATAATACTCATTGGGCATGATTCGCATGAGCCTAATAGGCGTAAAATAACCACATTATCGTCTGTAATTTCTTCTATTGATACATTGCCGCCATCGGTTTCCAAATACGGCCTAATGGTATCCAAGGCTGTTTCTACCTGCGCTCTCAATGATTCCCCTATGTTCATGTTCATTATTTAAAAAATCAAAAGTAGCGTTTATTTTACTTAAAATACTTACCCCATGATTAAATTGGGTTTTTATGACAAAACACATAAACAACACCCAAATTCACGTTTTTAGGTTTAGCAAACCCGAGGCTCACTGCCCGAAGCCCGTTTTCCGCCGCCCCAAACAAAAAACCTACTTCACAGCTATTGCCCTCAACGCTTCTTTAATTTTGGCATCCGTAGGGCTCAAAACCAATGCTTTTTCAAAATAATCTTTTGCTTTTGCTTTATCGGTTTTAATATATGCAGCACCGTTGTATAAGTAGGCTTCTATTAAATTCTTTTTATCCTTATCGGCAACTGGGCCTTTTAGCAAGGTGTATTCAATGTATTTATCGTAGGCATTTGCCGATTTTTTTAGCGCATCCGTAGGGTCTAAATAATACTCAACACGGGCAAGGTACAAATACGCATCGCCGTTTTTGGCTTTTTCGCCCACAAAGGTAAATACGCTATCGGCCTCTAATAGGGTTTTTGTTATTAAGGCTTGGTCTTTAGGGGTTTTATTGGCTAGTTCGGTAGCGTAGTAAAAATAATCGGCATAGCCTAAGTAAAACTTATCGGCATAGCCCGATTTAGGTAACGAAACTAATTTGCGGTAATAATCGGCTGCTTTGCCGTATTTTTTGCTCGAAAAATAAGATTTTGCAATACTACTTAATACTTGGGTATTGGTAGTATCTAAATCGTAGCCTTTTACAAAGTTAACAATGGCCAACGAATCTTGTTTTTGCACTTGGTAGGCTTTGCCTAAATACAAATAATCGTCGGCAATTACACGCTTGCCATCTACCCCAGTAATAAACGAATTTAAGTACTTAGCACCTTCCAAGGCTTTGCCGTTTTCGATATAGGCATAGCCCAAAAAGCGTTGAGCTAGGGCGAACTCGGGCTTTGTAGTGCCGTACTGTTGTGTAAACGCTAGGGCTTCTTTTTCTAAAGTTGTGTAATCGCCAGCGTTTAGCAAAAATATCAAATAACGGTACCTCGACTCGGCCGACCTATCTGTTAAATCTAAATATTTAGAATAAGTAGCCTGTGCTTTGGGCAATAATTCGGCTCTTTTGTTAGGAAACTGCGAGCCCCAACGGTAATAGTTTTCGGCCAGCGCCCTATAAGCTGGACCAAAATTGGGGTCTTTTGCAATAACACCTTTTAAAGTACTTTCGGCCAAATCAAAGTTGTAGGCTTGTGTCCATATTTCGCCAATATTAACCTCAACACGGGGTAAATTGCTTTGAATATTCATTGCTCTTTGGTATGCCCCCACAGCTTCGCTGTTTTTTTTATCGGCTTTGTAAGCATTGCCCAATGCAATGTGTAACTCTATCTCTTTATCGCCCATTTCTTTGGCTTTATCAAACCATTGCAATGCTTTTGGCAAATCGCGGGAGGGATCGTAGGTATAGGCTTTGCCTATGTATATGTATTCTTTAAAATCTTTTTTACGCATAGCCGCAGTTGCTTGTGCAAAATTTGCTTGTGCAGCAGTGGTATTTTTCTCGAACAGGTTAACGGCTCCCAATCCTACATAATTTAAAGTAAATTTAGGGTCAATAGCTATTCCTTTTTGAAAGGCAATTTTTGCCGAATCGGGTTTTTTAATTGTAAGGTATAAATCGCCGTAGTAAAAATAGTTTTCGGCATTAGTAGGTTGTGTTTCGGTAAGATTTTTAAACATCCCCTTTGCTTTTATGTATTGCTCGGCATAAACGGCTTTTTTGGCATCGTCTAAACTTTGTGCTGTAACGGTTAAGTTTATCATAGCCAAACCTAGCGTGGCCATGGTTATATAATTTCGGATTTTCATGTTTGCTAATTTATAATAATTATTTAAAATTTAATTGTCGTGATGGTAAACTATCGGGGGCTAAGCCCGATTTTAATATAATGCGTTGCCCTAATTCGCCTGCTAAAAACGATGCAAAGCCAGTACCTAAACCCGCACTGCCTTGGCAATTGTGTATAAATAGGTTACGGGTAAGTGGGTATTTTCCTGTTTTTAAAGTACTCTGAGTAGGTTTATGGTATTTGTTATCATCCCCGCTAAGGGCTAGTAATGTTACATTTTTTATTTCGGTTTCGATATCGGGCGTAGGCCTTAGCAACCAGCTTAGGCTTACCACACCTACCGCTTGTGGGTGTGTACTTACATATTTTATTACTTCTTTGTTTGATTTTAATGCGTAAACGTTGCTTGCAAGAGTTTTAACGCCTGCAAGCTCCATTAAGTATGCCACAGTGCTTGATTGTGCGTTATCAAACACCCAGGTTTTATCATTTTTATATTTACCTTTTAGTGCTTCTTTCAATTGTTGTACGGTTATTACAGTATCGGTTGTTTGCTTGTGGGCTATTAAGGCAACGCCATCAATCGCAAAACGATTGCTACGGATAACAATTTTTTGGGCTAAAAAATGTTGTTTTTCTTGCGCTGTTAAATCTCGGGCCATTATAGCTGTTTTGATACTATCGGACAAAAAAAGTTTAATGAGTTTTTGCTCGGGTTGATAATTAAATTTTATTTGGGCTTGTTTATAGTTTAAAGCAAATATTTCGGCTTCATCGTCCACGATGGTAAATATAGATTCGTCGGCTACAATGGTGGTACTGCCCGATATAATACCTTCTTGTTGGGTGGTTTTGGTAGGATTGCAAGCGAATAATCCTAGCAAAAGTAGAAAGAAATATACCCCGCTTTTTGGGGTAATGGGGATTGGGTTAAAGGGGATATTAATCTTCTGTTTCGCCATATTGAGGTTGCTTTATTAAACGGATAAATCTAAAAAACGAATACACTATTAACAATGCACCAAAAGCAATTTTCCATTTTATAGCTACTCCTTGCATCAGTGGGAAAGCTGGCCAAAAAATTATCATTACACCCATTATAAAATATAGGGTAAACATCACAATGCCTATAATGAGCAAAAATCGCCTTGCGGGCGATTTTTGTCTGTTTTCGAATTTTTGATACATTAACTTTAATCTGTTGTTAACTTAAAGGAAATGGGTATGGTATAGTTTACCCTCACACTTCTTCCGTTTTGAATACCAGGCGACCATTTGGGCGATTTTTTTAATACCCTTATCGCTTCCTCATCGCAACCGCCTCCTATACCTCTAACTATTTTTATATCAGTTAATGAGCCGTCTTTTTCGACAATAAAATTAACAATTACCTTGCCTTGTATGCCATTTTCGCTGGCAATAGGTGGGTATCTTAAATTTTTGCCTAAATATTGGCCAAAATCGCCATCAAAAACTGGGTAGGTTTCTACACTGGTATAAACCTCGTTGCTGTCTTCAGTTTTCTCTTGATTAACTGGCCCATCACCAACAGGTTCGTTAATAACCACTTCGGCATTGGCATCTCCTTTTACTGTTTTTTCTCCTGGGTCGGCTTTTTTAATATCCTCGATAGTTGGTGGTTCTTCCTCAGCCACATCTTTATCGGGTTTTACCACAGGTGGGGGGAACTTGATTTGATCTACCTTTGGTGGTGGTGGCTCTACCGGTGGCGGCGGCGGTGGTGCTTTATCTAAAGAAGGTGGTGGGGTTAAAACCACCTCAGTTTCTTTAAATTTATCTGTGCTATCTTCTAAACTGCCTTTAATTAAGCTAATAATTAAGGGGCTACCTATGGCAAGCGAAAAAAACAACACCCCAGCAATTATTGCTTTATTGGTGTTTTTGTTGTTTTCTTGACGTAATTGGTAAGCACCGTATTCTTTATTTCGGCCATTAAAAACTATGTCTATCCAGTTTTGGTTTAATATATCCAATTTTGACATAATGCTTTTATTTTATTAATTGTAAAACGAAAAATATTCGCCCTTGTTATTTATATACTCCTTGGTCTTTCAACAAATTAATTTCGGCAGGTGCAACATCGTTTACTATACCGTACGATGGTACTCCAGCAATTTTAACTTCGTCTAATATATCCACAAAGTTTTTATAATTTGATTTATCGGTAGGTTTAATAATTACCATTAAACCTTTTTTAGGGTTGCCTGTGCCTGCAATAACTTTTTTGTTGTTTTCTAAAAAAGCTGCTCTAATACCACTTTTGCCATAGTTATCAACCGTTGGAGCATTATCGCCAGCTACACCCATATACCATACAATTTTATTATCAGAGGCTAACAAAACCGTCATGGTGCGAGATGCTTTCACATCTAATTGTAAATCCTTGTCTTTAGGCTTATCGGGCATAAACATATCCATTGCCTGAGGTTTGGAAAGCGTGGTAGTAAGCATAAAAAAAGTAATTAGTAAAAAAGCCAAATCAACCATTGCGGTTAAATCAACTTTGGTTGACATTTTTTTACTTCTGGTTTTTTTGCCTTTACCACCCCCGCCGGAGGTATCTAATTCTGCCATTTTCTTATATTTTTAATTATCGCCTTCTAGCGAGGTAATCAGACTAAATTTATTAATTTTTTGCTCTTGCAAAATATTAATTATTTTTTTTATGGTTGGATATTCTTCTTTAGAATCTCCTTTTAGGGTAAACCTTAGCTCGTTGCCGTGTAGTTCTTTGGTAGCGTAACGGGCTTGCAAAATCCAAGCGTTAAGCTGGTTATCTAAACTATCGGTAGGTATGCCTGGTTGTACAAGTTTCATCCTATCGGCATTGTCTAAGGCTATGTATTGCTTTAAATTAGCAATAGGTACGCCAAACGATTCTATCAAAGCAAACCTTTTGGTTTCTTCGGGGGTAAACGAAATTTTATATTGTTCGCCCATTTTTTGTAAGGTTTTAGCCCTTACATCTTGGCCAACTACGCCAAAAAACACCTTTCCTTGACCAATGGTTAACATAGATATGTCGGCATCGGGTACCTTAGTTTTTACGGTTGATGATGGTGTATCAACAGCTAAGGCTTCGGGTTGGCGGGCAGTTGCCGTTAATATAAAGAAAGTAAGCAGCAAGAAAGCTACGTCGCACATGGCGGTCATATCTGTCGAGGTACTTTTTCTTTTAATTTTTACTTTTGGCATCGCTTATAAATTTAATTAGTGATTTAATTGTGTTAAAAATAATATCGCACCTTAAAAAATATAAGGTGTTATAAAATCACTATTACTTGCTATGCGTTGCAGCGTAAGTTTGTACTATCGAAAAACCAGCTTCGTCGATAGAATAAGTTAAGCTATCAATTTTTGAGGTAAAAAAGTTATAGGCAATAACTGCTACTAACGATGTAGATATACCTGTTGCTGTATTAATTAAGGCCTCAGAAATACCGTTTGCTAATTGTGCTTGGTCTGGTGCGCCAGATGTTGCTAAACCACCAAATGCTTTAATCATACCTGTTACGGTACCTAATAAACCACCTAATGTACCTACCGATACTAGGGTAGCAATAATGGTTAAGTTTTGCTCTAACATTGGCATTTCTAAAGATGTAGCTTCTTCAATGTCTTTTTGTATAGCTAAACATTTTTGTTCGGTATCCATGCTGTTATCAGTTTCTACCGCTTTGTATTTTTGTAAACCCGATTTTATAACGGCAGCTACCGAACCTTTTTGCTTATCGCACTCGCTAATTGCAGCATCAACGTTACCGCTTGATAATAATGATTGTACTTTTTTAACAAAGGCATCAACATTTGCAGTACCAGCAGCTTTGCTTATTACTAAAAAACGTTCTATCGAGAAAACAATTACCATTAATAACATACCCATAAGCATAGGTACAATTACACCACCTTTGTAAACCATACCAAAATAGTTGCCTGGTAGTGGGTGGTTTAGGTTAGAGCCTCCTTCAAAGTTAGAACCGTTACCCATTACAAAAAGGTATAGTATCCATCCTACTGCAATACATACTACTATTGCCAGTCCGGCAAATATTCCTGAACCTTTCGATCCTTCATTGTTAGCTGTTGGTTTTGTTGCGTTTGCCATTGTTTTTTTTGTTTTTTAAATGATTAGTTATATTAGATTGTGTGTTTTATTACGTAATTTATTAAATGTTGTTTTAAGCAAGTATTATTTTAAACGAATAAACAGAAAAAAATTGCTTAGCCCAAACTTTTTACAATGAAAATCAATTTTAAATCAAAAAGCAAATATCTACCCTGATTTTTAGGTTAAAAAATTGTTAAATAAAAAATATTGGCTTATTAGTGGTTAAAGTTATGTGTTAGTGCCTAAGTTTTTTGTTTTTGCTGCAATTGCGTAAGGGTAAAAAAAAAGTGTTTTATTTTTGATTGGTATAAAACACTTTTAGTTTCATTTTATAATTTCCCAACCCTCCGCCTACAATGGCTCTTTTTAAAGTAGCAGCATTGGTACGTTGGTTGTTGGCATAATTAATAGCAGTAATGTAAATACCGTCGTATTCTTTTTTGTTTTTTAACAAGTCTTGAACATAGCCTGTAACATTAAAAACGTATTCGTTATTGTTTTTATTAAATAAACCACCTATATAGCCACCACCTAGGTTACGTGGGTCGTTAGGGTTTTCGTCGGGCAATAGTTGTGGCCTATTGGCAATATCTAGTTTATATGCTTTTAATAAGGGCAAAGGGGTGTAAGGTGTTTGTGTGCCATCTACTACTTTTATAATTAATTGGGCTCGGTTTACCAATACTTGTGTACCTAGCAATTTAAGGTTATTTATGTTCGGAAACGTTATTTTAACTTTTGTACCCGAAAATCCTTTAAGATAAAGTTTTTCGGCATTTTGTTTGCCTATTTGGCTGGCTACAAGTGTGCCCGTGTAATCCCATTTAATTTCGGATGCTACTAAGCCTAGGTTTCCGGCCAAGGGGAATGATTTTTGCAGGGTATCTGTTTTTGTGTTTTTGGTTTCTTTATAAAAAAAATCGACTGTGGCTGCATTGCTTGTTGAGGTATTAAATAAAAACAATCCACCGTTATTGCTGGTAACGGTTTTATCCATACTTATATAAAGGCCTTTAAAGTAATCGTTGAAGCGGTTATTGGTAGATAATGTGGCTGAGTCTGCTTTTAAAATCAAATTGCTAATGGTATTTGAATTTAGCTTTATACGCAACTGTGCGGGTACTTTTTTTAAGGTATCGGGTTTTCCTGTTCGTATGTTTTGTATGGTGATACTGCTATCTTTAATATTCGCTTTAAAACTAGCTTCGCCTAATATATTATTTAGATGTGCCCATTTTTTTGTGTTATAGTAAAACGGAATATTGCCATCTTCGTATAAATTTTCGTTAAGTTGCTGCACCTGTACTTTGTAATTGGTGTTTAGGCTATCGCCATAAAATCCCGCAAAGGGTAATACCAGTATTGCCGAATCTAAAACGGCTGATTTATCAAAGGTTAAACCTGTATTACCTGGCAAGGTTAAGGCGGCTGCTATATTTGCTTCGGTTATACCAAACACAGGGTCGTTAAAAAAGCCTAATGGGTTTAGGTTTTGATAATTGGTGGATATGCTGTCTTCTTTTAGCAACTGTGTAAACAATGTGCTATCATAAGCTACAAGGGAGTTTAATGCCACATCGGTTTCTAAATCTAAGCCAATGGTGGTGGCTTTTTTACAGCTATAAAAAATAAAAGAGCTTATCAACAACGTTAACAAGCTCGCTTTTTTAATTGTCATATTTTAATATTAAGCTAATGATACCAATTCGTCGGACGTAATTTCTTGGTAAAAATTATTATAGTTTTCCAAATCTAAGCTACAATCAAAAGTTAAGGTTGGTTTTTCTTGATTTTTAACAAAGTTTAACACGCTGTCGCTTACGTTTTCGTCGCCTATAACGATTGCGTCCGAGTGGGTAATTGCGGCTATATCTAAGGCTAAATTTGTAGCTTCGGTATATAATTGCGTATCGGCGGGGCTCATTCCTTTCATGGTGGCTTTTGTAGCAAAATCAGCCCCTAGGGTTTCGGTAAACGAATGCTCGTAAACCGAATAAACTATTTTGGCTTCTTTAAAGGTGGGGTCGTCTTTGTAATTGGTTTTTAAATACGCAGGTATTAATGCGCTCATCCAACCGTGGCAATGTACTACATCGGGTGCCCAGCCCAGTTTTTTTACGGTTTCTAATGCGCCTTTGCAAAAAAAGATTGCTCGCTCATCGTTATCGCTATAAAACTTGTTTTTAATATCATTGAAAACGTATTTCCGATGAAAATAATCTTCGTTATCTAAAAAGTAAACCTGCATACGGGCGGCTGGTATCGAAGCTACTTTAATAATCAAGGGGTTATCGTTTTCGTTAATGATGATATTCATCCCCGATAAGCGGATAACTTCGTGAAGCCTATTGCGGCGTTCGTTAATGCTACCAAACCGAGGCATTAAAATACGAATTTCGTATCCTTTTTCTTGCATGGCTTGCGGTAATTTTCTTGTGATTTCCGAAATTTTTGTCAGCTCTAAAAACGGCGACATTTCATGTGTGATAAACAAAAGCTTGGTTTTTCCCATCTCCTACTCGTAGTTAAGTTTTTGTTAAGAAGTATTTTACAGGGTGCAAATGTAGTAAAAATCTATTGTTAAACCAATTAAATAAAATAAATGGTTTTGTTATTAAAAAATTTATACACTTTTGCCCAATAAAAATTCGCTATTGGAAATTTTTACCACAAAAATTGCCCTCAACCAAAGGCTACTAAAGCTGCTTAACGAGCAAAAAACCATAGGTTTGGTGCCTACCATGGGTGCTTTACATGCGGGCCATTTATCGTTAATAAAAAAATCTAAAAACGATAACGATATTACTATTGCCACTATTTTTGTTAACCCTACACAGTTTAATAAGCCTAGCGATTTGCTAAAATACCCTCGTCCCACACAGGCCGATGTGGCCATATTGGAAAATGTGGGTTGCGATATTTTGTTTTTACCTGCCGAAACCGAAATGTACAGCCCCACCGAAACTTGGCAATATAACGTAGGTGCTATTGCATACGACCTTGAAGGCGCACATAGGCCTGGGCATTTTAAAGGCGTTACGCAAATTGTGTATAAACTTTTTAGCCTTATACCTGCACATAGGGCATATTTTGGCCAAAAAGATTTTCAACAGTTTTTGGTAATTAAACAATTGGTGGCACATTTTAAATTGGGTATCGAACTGCTATGTTGCCCCATCATACGCGAAACGGATGGCTTGGCTTTAAGCTCGAGGAATATCCACCTTAGTGAAAGCCAACGAAAAAAAGCACTGCTACTTTCGGCAACGTTAAATAATATCAAAAATAATTACACTACCTTACCCTTGGCCGATTTGCTACAAAAGGCAAAAATAGCTTTTGAAGGGATAAGTGATGTAAAACTTGATTATATCGAAATTAGAGATAAAGATACGCTAGCACCTATTGTGCAATACAAAACGCCAAATGCAATTGCTTTAATAGCTGCCGAAGTGGGCGATACCCGTTTAATTGATAATATGATGCTATGTTAACGGTTATAAAATTAATATTTTTTAAGTTTGCGCCATGCTTATAGAAGTTCTTAAATCTAAAATTCACAGGGTAAGGATTACCCAAGCCGAGTTAAATTATGTGGGTAGCATTACTATTGATGCCGACTTAATGGATGCTGCCAATATGATAGCCAACGAAAAAGTGCAAGTGGTTAATAACAATAACGGCGAACGCTTTGAAACCTATATTATAGCTGGCGAGCGTGGAAGTGGCATTATTTGCTTAAATGGTGCTTGTGCCCGCCTAGCGCAACTGGGCGATATTGTAATTATTATGAGTTATGCTTTGATGCCTTTTGGCGAGGCTAAACTATACCAACCTATTTCGGTTTTCCCTAATCCCGATAATAAATTAATTTTATAAGCACTTGAATTTAACTCTTACCGCTACGTTCAAATATTTTATTCTTTTTTTGATAGGATTGCTGGCGGTTTACTTGGTTTTTAATGGCTTAAATTACGATGAGATTTTTTCGTACATAAAAAAAGCCAACTATTATTGGTTAGCGTTATCGGCCTTGCTGGTGTTACTAGCACACTGGGTAAGGGCTTTGCGCTGGCAAATGTTGATACAGGCATTAGGAAAACCTGTTGCCTTAAAGCATACTTTTTATGCCGTTATGGTAGGATATTTGGCCAATTTGGCTTTCCCAAGGCTAGGCGAAGTTAGCCGTTGTGGGGTGCTAAAGAAAAAAGTTGACCTTGATTTTACCCTCCTATTTGGCACCGTAATTACCGAACGATTGATAGATTTGCTAAGCCTATTGCTGGTAGTACTGCTTACCATTGCACTACAATTTGGGCTTATATATTCGTTTTTAAATCAACTATTAGGCGCAACTAAATTTAGTATATCAAGCATCGGCATTAGCCTTATAAGCATATTGTTTTTAACTTTAATAAGCTACGGCTTGTATAAAAAGTACCAGCAAAGCACCCTGGTTTTAAAAATGATTTCGTTTTTAAAATCGTTATATACAGGCTTATCATCTATATTAATTTTAAAAAACAGGTGGCTTTTTGTGTTTTATACCCTTTTAATGTGGGCATTGTATATTTTATCAGTATATGTTGCTTTTTGGGCGTTGCCCAATACTGCCTTGCTGGGTATTGGGGCGGCATTTACAGTAATTGTATTGGGTAGCTTGGGTATGATAGCTCCGGTACAAGGCGGTATAGGTGCGTTTCATTTTATGGTAAGCAAAGCATTGCAATTTTACCAAATTAATAAAGCTACGGGCATTACTTTGGCTACACTAATGCACTCATCGCAAACATTAATTATTATTGTAATTGGTTTTTTAAGTTTATTTTTGATTTTGAAAACAAAAAAAATCTAAAAACCCCAATGAACAAACTACAAATTATACAACATAAAATATTTACGCTACCAGCCATTTATCACCAGCTTAATATTTGGCGATTTGGGCAACAAAAAATAGTATTTACCAATGGCTGTTTCGATATTATGCACCTAGGGCATATTGATTATTTGAGCAAAGCTGCCGATATGGGTAGCAAGTTAATTATTGGCTTAAACTCCGATGCCTCTACCCAAAAACTAAAAGGAAATACCCGCCCTATTAATAATGAGCTATCGCGAAGCATTTTATTGGCTGCACTTTTTTTTGTTGATGCCGTAATTATTTTTGATGACGATACTCCCTTAAATTTAATTAACCATATTAAACCCGATGTATTGGTAAAAGGTGCCGATTATACCATAGCCAATATTGTAGGCGCCGATGAGGTTTTAAAATACGGTGGCCAAGTGGCTACTATCCCTTTTATAAATGGCTACTCTACCTCGGCAATCGAACAAAAAATTTTAAAAGCACATGCTTAATTGTTTTTTAAGCGTTTTAATACGGTAATTTATGTCGGAAATTACAGCCACTATTGCATTTGTAAAACAACAATTGGCTTGCGCCGAAGCTGGGCATAATTGGTTTCATGTAGAACGGGTGTATAAAACTGCCCAGCAAATAGCCCAACACGAAAACGTAGATATGCTGGTGGTAAAACTAGCCGCCCTGTTACACGATATTGCCGATAGCAAATTTAACAATGGCGATGAAGAAATAGGCCCTACAAAAGCCGTGATTTTTTTGCGTAGCCTACACATTGCCGAAAACGTGGTGCTGCATGTACAGCAAATTATCAAACACATGTCGTTTAAAAACAGTTTTGATGCACCCACTTTTAGCTCCTTAGAAATGCAAATAGTACAAGATGCCGACCGGCTTGATGCCATTGGCGCTATTGGTATTGCTAGGGCTTTTGCTTATGGTGGATATAAAAACCGTGAATTGTACAACCCAGCCATCCCACCCAAAACAAAGCAAACAAAACAAGAGTATAAAAACTCACAAGCACCTACGATAAACCATTTTTACGAAAAACTGCTGTTACTAAAAGATACCATGAATACCGCAACGGGTAAAAAAATGGCACTACAAAGGCACCAATTTATGCTGGCGTATTTAGAGCAATTTTATGCCGAATGGGGTCACGGATTGATTGACTACACGCATTTTGCTGATGGTACAGATGGACACAGATTTTAATCCGTGTTAATCCATCAATCCGTATTATCTGTGATGCTAACATTTTTGATCACGGATTTTGCTGATGGTACAGATGGACACAGATTTTAATCCGTGTAATCCATCAATCCGTATTATCTGTGATGCTAACATTTTTGATCACGGATTTTGCTGATGGTACAGATGGACACAGATTTTAATCCGTGTTAATCCATCAATCCGTATTATCCGTGATGCTAACCGAAACAATTACTGCGTTAATATTAATCGTTTAAACGTCATGCTTTTACCGCCAAAGTTAATAAGCAATCCTATTTCTAATTTGTAGACTTTTAAATAATTTAACGCTTGTGTTAGATGCACATCTTCTAACTCTTTAACAGCTTTAAGTTCAACTAAAACTTTTTTTTCAACCACAAAGTCCGCCCTTCTAGTCCCTATTGGTTCTGTAAGTTCTTTGTAAAATATTTGTTGTTCTATTTCTCGCTGGTAGTTTAAGTTTTTTTGGCTCATTTCCCAAGCTAAAGCTCTTTGGTAAATTACCTCTTGAAATCCATTACCTAAAAAATTGTGCACTTCAAAAGCTGCGCCTATTATTTTTTCTGTTATTTCTTTATGTTTAAGTTCGTTCATATAATTTTTTTAGTCTTAATCACAGATTTTTAAACGATTAAATGGATAAACACAGATTTTTTAAATGATTGTTATGTAAACGCAAATTAAAAAAATCTGTGTCAATCCGTATCACAAATTTTTAAACGATTTAAAGATTAACACAGATTAAAATCTGTGTTAATCCATCAATCCGTATCATCCGTGATGCTCACAAATTAAAATCTCACATTTACTGATGCCATAAAATTAGTTTCGGCTTGTGGGTAGTAAAAGTTTTGGGTAATTAAACCTTTATCTATATAGCTAAAAGTATAGCCATTGCTGGCATACAGCGTATTAAAAACGTTGTTTACTTGCAAGCCTAATCCTAAGTTTTTAATACCTTTAAGTTGTAAGTTGTAATGCAACCTCATATCGTTTACAAAAAAAGCATCTAATTTACGGCTAGGGTTGGCGGTATTATCTAAAAACTGACTGCTTACATATTTGCTAATTATTGCTATTTCGGTATTTTTTGTTGGCTTAAAGCCGATGGTACTGCCGCCTACAAAGTTTGGCGAAAATGCAATATCTGTTTTGGTGTAGTTGTTTTGCAGTTGCCCTCCGTTATCGTAATCATCAATAAATTCGGTAAAATTTTTTATTTTGTTTTGGCTTATCGCCGAGTTAAGCATCCACGAAAGTGAAGGTAAAATTTGTAAAGCAATATCAAGTTCTATGCCGTTTCGGTAGCTTTGTGCCACATTGCTGCGTATGGCTTCGCCCACATCGTTTATTTGCCCTGTAAGTACCAATTGGTTTTTGTATTGCATACTATACATATTTATACCACCAGCAAAACGTTGATGTTTAAACCTATAACCTGCTTCTATGTTATTTAACCGCTCGTGTTTTGGCCTACTTGTAGGGCTTGATTGTGTGTACTCGTTGCGGTTGGGTTCTTTATTGGCTACCGAAAACGATGCGTAAACATTGCTTTTATTATTTATAGTATAGGTTAAGCCCAGTTTGGGATTAAAAAAGTTTAGCAAATCACTTTGCCCTACATTTTGCCCAGCGTTATTGTATCCTAAAAAATCATACCTTATTTTTCGATACTGCACATCGGCAAAAAGCCCCACATTTTGGATTTGGTATTGCGCTTTTGCAAATACGTTAAAATCGGTTTTAAAGCCATTATTTTGGTTTAAGCGTTGCCCTATTTTACTATCCGAGGCATATTGTGCCCAAATAAGCTCGGTAAAATGGTTGCCATCATACTGGT
Source organism: Sphingobacteriales bacterium (assembly GCA_013298995.1). Taxonomy (GTDB): domain Bacteria; phylum Bacteroidota; class Bacteroidia; order Sphingobacteriales; family Sphingobacteriaceae; genus Pseudopedobacter. The sequence continues at coordinate 18,895 of JAAFJW010000041.1, forward strand.
TATAGGCACCGCCAAGGGTAAAATTAAAAGCGTTGTTAGGTGTGTAAATAAACGAATAAGTAGCTCCATAAAAATCGTTATCCAACCATTTTTGGCGTATCAAATCGGTACTATCAATCAACACATTGCCTAATGTTATAGGTGTAAGATTATAATCGGCGAAAGCCTGCTTTGCTTTATACTCTTCGTAATAACCTGCACCTTTGGTATAATGCAATGCCCCATTAAAAGTTATTTTAGCTGAGATGGCTTGCGAGTACAACAATTGGTAATGGCTTTGCTGGTAATTATCGGTTTGGTTGGGGTAGGTAAAGCTGTTGTAGCGGCGGTTGGTTGTTAGCGAATCTTGCGGTACACCATCCCATGCTTGGTAGGTTTTTTCTTTCCCCGAAAAAGCGTTGATGCGCAAAATGCTGTTTTTGCCATAATATGCGCCTGTTACAAAATACGATTTAAGGTTTGATGAAGCCCTATCAATATACCCATCAGATACTATCCGCGATAAGCGACCATCGAAACTAAATTTACCATTTATTAAGCC
>JAAFJW010000042.1 GCA_013298995.1 Sphingobacteriales bacterium
CCCTTAAAGTTATCAGCGGTAAGCTGAAAACAAAAGGAAAATTACCCGTAAGCATCAACACGTTTTTTAAATATGGCATGGGCTTGTAGAGGGCTATTATAGGTTGGTATTGTGGAGATATTTATGGCACTAAAAGATTAAAAACTTACACTTCTTTTAATTCGTCTAATATTTTTCTGATTTGTTTGGCATATTTTACAAAAAATCATGTAAAATATAATTAAATACATATTGTAATACAACGGTTTATAAGTTAAAAAACAGGGCGACATTATAGCAATGTCGCCCTGTTTCTATTACTTACTTTTCGATTTTTCGCCTTGCAATAATTCCCAACGTTTTAACTCTTCGGGGTCCACATTGCGTTTTATGCTGGTTTCGGTGGGTGGTGATAACTCAAAATACTGTACTTCGCCAGGTTTTAAAGTAAAATTAATGGTGGCCGTTTGTTTTTTGGTGCTTAGCTTGCTAAACGAATAAGCCGGTTCGGCATGTGCTTTTAGCAAATCGTACTGTGTGGGGCTAAGGTTTTGTGGCCTGCCCATTATTTGCCAAGTTTCCCATGGGCTACCGTGGCCAATGCCTATGGTGGTTTGTATTATATTTAAAGCACTATCTAAGCCGCTAGGTATTTGTACGCTACCGCTCCAGCTTTTTTGGTCTTTTATTTCAGGGAAATTTTGGTTCCATAGCAATACTTTGGTGATAGATTGTTCTTTAACCACAAAGCAACCAGCACCTAAAGGCAAGGCTTCTTTGGGAGTAACCGTCATGATATCGCCCGTTAATTTGCGTAAAATTTTAAATGCGTTAAACGATGCCTTGGGCAAGCCATGTATGCTTATTAAACCGTAAGTACTTGAAAACGGACTGTGTGGAATGCCGCCTTCGTCAAAAATATCGCTCACTACCCAATAGGCTAGGCTTTTTGCGGCGTTATCAAGTTGTAGGCAATTTCGGGCGATGAACGATGCGGCGTATAAATTATCTACATAAATATTATCGCCCCAGGTAATTTGTTTGGCGGTGGCGGCGGTTTGGGTGTTCCACTCGGTCCAGTGTATTTCTAAATTTGGTTTTTCTGATTTTCGTACCACATCCTCAACCTCCCTTACGGTTGCGCTAAAAAAATCGCCTATACGGTAGGGGCTGCCCACACGGTCGGGGTATTGCACTTGCTCATCTTGGGGGTATAAGTGGGTGGAAACAAAATCTAAGGGCAAATTATTTTGGGTAGTATAAGTAATAATTTCTTTTACCCAGTTGCCTTTGGATGATGCTGGGCCTCCTATGCGTAATTGTGCATCCACTTTTTTTACGGCTAGGGCCGATGCCTTGTAAAGTTCCCAATAATCGGCCTGTGTGCCGCTCCAAAAACCACTAAGGTTGGGCTCGTTCCATACCTCAAAATACCAGGTTCGTACCTCATGGGCCTCCTATGCGTAATTGTGCATCCACTTTTTTTACGGCTAAGGCCGATGCCTTGTAAAGTTCCCAATAATCGGCCTGTGTGCCGCTCCAAAAACCACTAAGGTTAGGTTCGTTCCATACCTCAAAATACCAGGTTCGTACCTCATCAATGCCATAGCGTTCTACCAAGTGGCGGGTAAAGGTTTCTATTAAATAGCCCCACTCTTGGTTCGATTTTGGTGGGGTAACATTCATGCCATAATTAAACATTGTTTGTGTACCCGATGCCATTACTTTAGGCATTGGGTTAAGTTCTACAAATGGCTTAATACCTAGTTTAAGTAGGGCATCATAAATTTGGTCCACCTCATGCCATTGAAAAACCAGTTTACCTGTTTCGGCATTTCGTTGTACTACTTTCATCTCATCATCAAAAATAGCGTGAAAACGGCAGTAGCGGTAGCCCATTACTTTTTGGGCATACGCCAAATGTTCTAAAATATCGGCCCTTAATAAATTATTGGCTCGGCCTACCGCAATAATATTTCTCCATGGCATGGTTAACTGCTTACTGCTTGTAGCGGGTTGTACTTTTATGGTACTTTGTGGCATTTGTGCACTTACGCTAATGCTGGTAAATAAGAGGGCTATTAAAAAAGATTGTTTCATTTTTATTTTAAATTGGTATGCAATTATAAGGCAATATTTTAAATGTTTAGGTGTAAAGTTTCACAACATTGTTGATGACATTTACTACATTGGGGAAAGTGATTTTAGGAATTACATTAACGCTATCTAATCTGCGCTGTATCGTTTTTTTAGAACAACCATACTTTGTGGCTAGCTACTGATAAGTTTGCTTTCCTTTGGTATATTTTTCCCAAACTAAATCGTTATTTGGGCGATTTTCACCTACAAATCGCTTCCCTCAATTCCCACATTTGTAGCGTTGACAGCCCTTATAAAGACCATCTTTTGACGCTGTTGTGCTCTTGCCATAAAAACAGTTTTTTTATTCATAACCTTTCATTTCTACAAAACTATGAATATTAAATGGTTATAAGGGTTTTAGCACCACAAATGTCCATTAACCCTAAAATCCTAATTAAAAACCTATTTAACCCATAGATTTTTTTATTTTTACCTTTTAAAATTCTAAACTCTTTAGGGTTTTAAATTTTCAATTTTCAATTTTGAATTATTAAATGGATTATTTAGATCAGTTAGAGGCAGAAGCAATTGCCATTTTACGTGAGGTAGCAGGGCAGTTTGAGAAACCAGCCTTACTGTTTTCGGGCGGTAAAGATTCGATAACCTTGGTACGATTGGCCGAAAAAGCGTTTCGCCCAGGCAAATTCCCTTTCCCCTTGGTGCATATAGATACCGGGCATAATTTCCCCGAAACCATCACTTTTAGAGACCAGCTGGCCGAAAGTATTGGCGAAAAGCTAATTATAGGTTTAGTGCAAGACTCTATTGATAGCGGAAAAGCCGTTGAACAAAAAGGTAAAAATGCCAGTCGCAACGCATTACAAACCGTTACCTTGCTAGAAACGATAGAAAAATATGGTTTTGATGCCTGTATTGGCGGTGCCCGCCGAGATGAAGAAAAAGCGAGAGCCAAAGAACGTATATTTTCGGTACGAGACGAGTTTGGCCAATGGGACCCTAAACGCCAACGCCCCGAGCTGTGGAATACCTTTAATGGTAAAATACATAAAGGCGAAAATGTGCGTATTTTCCCAATTAGCAACTGGACAGAATTGGATGTGTGGAATTATATTAAACGAGAAAAAATAGCATTGCCCTCTATTTATTTTGCGCACCAGCGTGAAGTGGTTTTTAGAAATGGCCAATTTATGGCTGCCGCCGAGGCTTTGCAAATAGATGAAGACGACGAGGTAAGCACCCGTACGGTACGTTTTAGAACCGTGGGCGATATGACCTGTACCGCCGCCGTAGAATCAGAAAAAACAGATATTGACGATATTATTTTAGAAATTAGCCAATCTAAAATTAGCGAACGTGGCGCAAGAATGGACGATAAGGTTTCGGAAGCTGCAATGGAAGACCGAAAAAAAGGAGGATACTTTTAAACAATGGATATTTTAAAATTTTTAACTGCCGGCAGTGTTGACGATGGCAAAAGTACGCTAATAGGGCGTTTGTTATACGATACCGACTCGGTACTGGCCGACCAACTAGAGGCAATACAAAACGCAAACCGTAAAAACGATGACGGTACGGTTGATTTAGCCATCCTTACCGATGGCTTAAAAGCCGAACGTGAGCAAGGCATTACCATTGATGTGGCTTACAAATATTTCCAAACCCATAAACGTAAATTTATAATTGCCGATACCCCCGGGCATATACAATACACCCGTAATATGGTTACAGGCGCATCAAACGCCGATTTAGCCATTATTTTAATTGATGCCCGCAAAGGCGTAATAGAGCAAACTATTAGGCACTCTTACTTGGTTAGCTTGCTAGCTTTAAAACACGTGGTGGTTTGTGTAAACAAAATGGATATGGTGGCTTACGCCGAGGATGTGTTCGAGGATATAAAAGCCAGTTATTTAACTTTAGCATCCCAACTAAACCTAAAACAAATTACTTTTATCCCCGTAAGTGCCTTACGTGGCGATAATATTGTAAATAGCTCATTAAACATGGCTTGGTATAACGGAAAATGTCTTTTAGAGCATTTAGAAACCGTTGAAGTAGCCGAACAAAATAAAAATTTACCCGCCCGTTTTCCCGTACAATGGGTTATTAGGCCACAAACTGATGAACTACACGATTACCGTGGCTACGCTGGCCGTGTGGCAAGCGGTGCTTTTAACGTAGGCGATGCGGTTACGGTTTACCCATCGGGCACAAAATCTAACATCACAAAAATTGAGGTTTTTGGTGGCGAGCTAAACCAAGCTACACAAGGCGCATCGGTTACTATACATTTGCAAGATAATTTAGATATTAGCCGTGGCGATTTACTAGCCATTAGCTCCGCAGCCCCTACTGTTGCCAACCGTATAGAAGCCGATATTTGCTGGATGGATACCAAACCACTAGATACCAGCCAAATGTATTTAATACAACACCACAGCAAGGTTACTAAATGTAAAATTACCGATATTTTATACAAAGTAAATATTAACACTTTAGAAAAAATAAACACCCCCGATTTAGGCTTAAACGATATTGGCCGTGTAGAAATTAAAACTGCCGACGAACTAGCTTTTGACCCTTACCAGTTAAATAAAAACAACGGTGGTGCCATAATTATTGATAGCCGCACCAATGTTACCGTAGGTGCACTAATGTTGCGGGCGGGGCTGTAATCTTTAACTCTATAAGGTTTGGTTATGGTGGGATTTTTTTTTGAATAGTACATTATCCCCCCTGATTTAAGCGGAGTTTGGGTTTAAATACCATTACACCAAATGCTCGCCCAAAATAAGTAGTATCCGCAAGCACATTTACTACATTGGGGATGGTGGGTTTAAGAATTATCTTAACGCTGTCTAATCTGCGCTATATCGTTTTTTTAGAACAGCCGTACTTTGTTGCTTGTTGCTGATAGGTTTGCCTTTCTTTGGTATATTCTTCCCAAACTAAATCGTTATTGGGGCGATTTCGCCTACAAGAGGCATAATAATCAACAATTATATACTTTCGTTAAATTTATCCTGCCCAGTTTTCTCTATCTAGGCTTCTAAAATGTATAGCCTCGGCGAGATGTTCTAGCTTTATTTCTTCGCTTGTATCTAAATCGGCAATGGTGCGGGCTACTTTTAAAATACGGTCGTAAGCCCTAGCCGATAAGCCCAGTTTTTCCATCGCTTTTTTTAACATTAATTGTCCAGCATCGCTTATGGGGCAAATATCTCGTACCATTTGTGGGCTCATTTGTGCATTGGCGTGTATAAGAGGATGGTCGGTAAAGCGGGTGTGTTGCATTTGGCGGGCTTTAATTACCCTATTGCGTATGGTTTCGCTGTCTTCGGATTTCCGTAACGACGATAGTTCATCAAAGTTTACAGGCGTAACTTCCACGTGTAAATCAATACGATCTAACAATGGGCCACTTACTTTGCTTAAATATTTTTGTACTACGCCTGGGCCGCACACACATTCTTTATCGGGGTGGTTGTAATAGCCACAGGGGCAGGGGTTCATGGCGGCAATAAGCATAAAACTTGCGGGGTAATCTACCGAAGCCTTGGCCCTGGCAATGGTAACCTTACGGTCTTCCAGGGGTTGGCGCATTACCTCCAATACGGTTCGCTTAAACTCGGGCAATTCATCTAAAAACAATACGCCATTATGTGCCAAGGATATTTCGCCTGGCTGTGGGTTGCCGCCACCGCCTACCAAGGCCACATCCGAAACGGTGTGGTGTGGCGAACGAAAAGGGCGTGTGGTAAGCAAGGCATCGCTAGCCGATAATTTACCTGCTACCGAATGTATTTTGGTGGTTTCCAATGCCTCATGCAGGCTTAAAGGAGGCAAAATGGTAGGTAAGCGTTTGGCTAGCATGGTTTTACCAGCCCCAGGCGGGCCTATTAAAATAGCGTTGTGCCCGCCAGCAGCAGCAATTTCGAGCGATCGTTTAATGTTTTCTTGCCCTTTAACATCCGAAAAATCGGCATCGTATTTATTTAACGAATAAGCAAACTCGAGCCGGGTATCTACAACGGTGCGGGCGGGGAAGGCTTGGTCTCTAAAAATGGCCACCACTTCGTTCAAGTGCGTAACACCATATACCTCAATATCACTTACTATGGCGGCTTCTCGAGCATTTTGCTGGGGCAAGATAATACCTTTAAACCCTTCTTTTTTAGCTTGGATGGCAATGGGTAAAGCACCTTTTATGGGTTGCAAGGCACCATCAAGCGAAAGCTCGCCCATAATAATATATTGCTCTATTTGGTCATCGGGTATTTGGTTTGATTGTGCCAGTATGCCTATGGCAATGGTTAAATCGTAAGCCGAACCCTCTTTACGTATATCGGCTGGAGCCAAATTAACTACAATTTTTTGCCTTGGCATTTTGTATTTAGCGGTACTAAAAGCACTTTCTATTCTAAACATGCTCTCTTTTACGGCATTATCGGGCAGGCCAACAATAAAATATTTGGTACCCGAAATAATGTTAACTTCAACCATTATGGTTTTGGCTTCGACACCATACACGGCACTTCCAAATGTTTTTACAGGCATAGATTTTTTTTGCGTGAAATGTATGAAAAAATATCAATTATTGTAGCTTCAAACTATTTCATTTTACAAGCGTTTATTTTTTATGGCCAATAAGGTAATTTTTTTTGATGGCGTATGTAATTTATGCAGCGGCTTTGTACAGTTTATTATCAAACAGGATAAAAAACAGCAATTTAGTTTTGCTGCTTTGCAATCTAAATACGCACAAGAGGCATTAAAATCATACGATTTAAACACCTCCGAATTGCAATCGGTAGTGTTTATCACAAACAATAGGGTTTATACAAAGTCGGATGCGGCAATAGAAATAGCCAAACAATTAGGCGGGTTATGGTATTTGCTATCGGGACTTAAAATTTTTCCTTTAAGTTTTAGAAATTGGGTGTATGATTTTATAGGTAAAAACCGTTACAAATGGTTTGGGAAAACGGATAGTTGTATGGTGCCTAGCGAAACGTTAAAAAGTAGGTTTTTGTAGATTTATGATATAGGAGAGGGTTTTACTGTGGCTGTTGATGCAGTTTTTTACAGTTTTATAGTATTGTAAGTGAACTTTTGCGCCCAAGTCCATATTCTAAAAGTTTGTAACGTGTTGAAAGTTGGATGTTGCTGTCATTGTTGGGTTTGTTTTGTGGCGGTGATGGGTGGCGGTTTTAAAAATTTTTAGAAAGGAAGGAAATTTTAAAAAATAATTTTTCTCGGGTGGGAGAAGTGGAAGTTCTTTTGTAAATCCATTTTGAAGGAAACGCCGAAGCGGAAGAAATGCCATCAACAACGTTGTGAAACTTTACACTTAACTAATCAAACTTAAATCAGTATATACCCAACCTAAAATTTGTACATTTGTAAAACGTAATTAATACACAATGGTAATTGCAAAACCAATATACGATGTGGTTTTTAAACGAATGCTTGATATAGAAGAAATTGAAATTGCAACTGATATTTTGCACCACTCGGGTACAAACCCTGCTGAGAAACTAAAAATAGAAAATGAACAAGAAGCAATAAGAACAAATAATGCAATTACTGATGATTTAATTGATAAAATTGCTTCACAAATTAAAGAAGTTGCGGAAAATGAGCAAAAATTGCTAGAGAAAAGTAACGAAAAAGACAAACAGATAGCCTAACTATTAGCAAAACTTAACGAAAAATAATAATAAAAACACCCATAACATTTTATTGATGAACGAACCGCTAAAAATTGGAATTTCTATTGGCGACACCAACAGTATTGGTTTAGAAGTTATTATTAAAACATTGCTTGATGAGCAAATTTACAAATACTGTACGCCCATTGTTTATGGGCATACCAAGGTGGCATCGTACCACCGTAAAGCATTGGGCATTAATGATTTTAGTTTCCAAGTAATTGCCAATGCCGAGCAAGCCATACGAAACAAACCAAACATGATTAACTGCTGGGACGAAGATGTGAAAATAGACCTTGGCACACAAAACGAAACAGGCGGTAAATACGCCCTAATATCGTTACAAAAAGCTACCAACGATTTAATTGCTGGCAAAATAGATGCGCTAGTAACCGCACCTATAAATAAGCACAATATACAAAGCGACGATTTTAGGTTTGCAGGCCATACCGAGTACATACAAGAAAAAGCCGGTGCAACAGATTCGCTTATGTTTTTATTAAGTGATGATGTAAAAGTAGGCGTAGTTACAGGCCATATCCCTGTAAAGGAAATTACCCAAAAAATAAGCCTCGAAAAAATAGTATCTAAACTAAAGCTGATGAATGCCAGCCTACGTAACGATTTTTGGATAGAAAAACCACGCATTGCTGTATTGGGCCTTAACCCACACGCTGGCGACAACGGTTTAATGGGTACCGAAGAAACCGATATAATTATACCCGCCATTGAAGCCGCCAATAAAGAAGGTGTTTTTGCTTTTGGCCCTTACCCTGCCGATGGTTTTTTTGGAAATAAAACCTATTTAAAATTTGATGCCGTATTGGCCATGTACCACGACCAAGGTTTGGTGCCATTTAAAACTCTAGCTTTTAACCAAGGAGTAAATTTTACAGCTGGTTTAAATGTAGTGCGCACATCGCCCGACCATGGTACTGGTTTTGATATTGCAGGCAAAAACCTTGCCTCCGAGGCTTCGTTTCGCGAGGCTATATTTACCGCTATACGAGTGGTAAAAAACCGCAGAGAGCAACTGGGCTTACAAGAAAATACTTTGCGATTTAGCAAGTTTAGTAGAGATAGAGATTAGTAAATATTTTGTTGATTATGAAATTATTAATCCAATAAACCGTCTTGTTTTTTGTCCCTTTTTTAACTTTTAATTCGCCTTTGTAAATTTTTTTTAATAAAACAAAGAACAATGACAGCAGCCGAGGCTAAAAAAACAAGTAGATAATTACCCACCTCTTTTATTGGAAAAGCTACAAGTGCTAATTTTTTAAATTATTAAGTGTTTTTTTATATTGATAAAGAGAACCCAAAAATCGGCCAAAACTATATAATAAAGAACTAGATAACACTGTTTTTAGAATTAAAGTTGGTAATTGTTGCCAATATTAAAAAGCCTCCATAAAATCGCCCAAATATTATACCCCCAGCCCATGAAACCCAAAACCCTAATATGCATTATTGGCCCTACGGCCATAGGTAAAACAGCATTGGGTATTAAAATAGCGAAACAATTGGGTACACAAATTATATCGGCCGACTCGAGGCAATTTTACCAAGAAATAAGCATTGGCACAGCCAAACCCAGTTTATTAGAGCTAGAAACCGTAAAACATCATTTCATCAACTCGCACTCGGTAAATGATGTTGTAAGCGTAGGCCTATTTGAAAAACAAGCCTTATCAATTATAGAAACCCTGTTTAAAACACAGGATACCGTGGTTATGGTGGGAGGCTCGGGCTTGTACATAAAAGCAGTTTTAGAAGGGTTTGACGAATTGCCCACCGTAAACCCCGAGCTACGAAACCAGCTAAACCAAGAACTACAAAGTTTTGGTTTAACAAAATTACAGCAAGAACTCCAAACCAACGACCCACAATATTACGCACAAATTGATACCCAAAACCCACAGCGAATTATTAGGGCTTTAGAAGTTTTTAGGGGTACAGGAAACACCTTTTCATCGTACCAAACGCACCATAAAAAACAGCGGGGTTTTAAAGTGATAAAAATTGGTTTAAATACTTCTCGAGAAATATTGTACCAACGCATAAACCAAAGGGTTGATGATATGATGCAAAACGGCTTGCTCGAAGAAGCGAAATCGGCGCAAGCCTATAAACACCTAAACGCCTTAAATACGGTGGGTTACAGCGAATTGTTTGATTATTTAGATAGGAAAACATCCTTAGAAACCGCCGTAGAAACCATTAAACAAAATACCCGCCGCTTTGCCAAGCGCCAATTAACATGGTTTAGGCGTGATGGCGAAATTAACTGGTATGAGCCAAATGATGAAGATAAGATAATAGGCTTGATTAGTAAAGCTTGTGGTTTATAGCTTTTTTATCACCGCCATAGCCCACACATAATCGCCATCGTGGCTAATGCTTAAACTTATAGTAAACGTATTGGGGTATTGGTGCAAAACTACGCTAGGCTGGCCTGCAATTTTGTTTCTTAAAATTTCTATGTTTTGCCATCCCGCCACAGCGGTACCCAATTGTTTTAGAGCTTTATACACGGCTTCTTTGGCTGCCCAGGTAGATGCGTAACGCAGCAAAGGTTGGCTAAATTGTTGGCAATAGGCAAGTTCGGCGGGGGTATAAACTTTGGCTTTAAAATCTGAGGTAAACGAGGTTTCGAAATGGGGCATATACACTACATCGTTACCTATGGTGCAATTTTTATCGATAACAAAATCGTTCATTAATTTATTTACAAGCTCATTCTCCATTGCTGCTTACGCCCATAATATTAAAACCGCCATCTACAAAATGGATATTGCCCGTTACTTTGGTTGATAAATCCGAAAAATAATATAGTGCAGCATTGGCTACATCGCTGGCATCAACATTGCCTAGGGGGGCGGTAATTTTACCAATTTTGCGGAGGGTGCGTACACCGTTTACGCCACCTGCCGAGGTTGTCATTACCAAACCTGCCGATAGGGCATTTACCCGCACTTGGCTTTTTCTGAAATAGTTGGCCAAGTACAGCATGATGTTTTCTAACGCCGCTTTATTTATGGCCATACCCGCATAATTAGGGAAAACCCTTTGCGATGCGTTGTAAGTAAGCGTTAAAATAGAGGCGTTTTTGGCTAATAAAGGCTCGGCAACACGGCATATCCGCAATAGCGAATAAGCGCTTATATTAAACGAATCCATAAAATCATCAAAAGGGATGTTGATATACGATGGAGCCTCTTCGGCAATCCCCGGAAGGGTATAACACATAACCTGCTGGCTACCATACGCTACACCGTGTAAAATATACTGTATGGGGCCGTGTATTTGGTAAATAGTTTGTAAAAAATGGGTAATTTCAGTTTCGTTGCGCACATCGGCAGGGTAGGCCAGTGAGGTATCAAAACCGTATTTTTCTATCAAAAAAAGTACCTCGTCTTTGGTATCATTCACATAGTTAAAAGCTACTTTACAGCCCGATTGTTGCAGTTTTAATGCTACATTAAAGGCAATAGAGCTATCGTTACGAACGCCAAATATTACGGCTAGTTTGTGGGTGTTATTTATCATTAGGTTTCAGGTGGGGCTAAAACGGTAAATTAGTTGAGTAATTGAACATTAAATCACAAATTTTAAACAGGGTTACTTATGTTAAATTTAGCACATGTACAGCTAATTGCCTCAAAACTTGTTATCTGCCGTTCTTCATTCAGTTTCATTTGTTTGTCTTTTATAAGTCGTTATAAATTGTCGCAAGTTCAGTCTTAATTTGTTTAAAATTCAAGTCTAAATTGAGGTTTTGAGTTAGTCCTGTGTTGATGCAGTAAATAAAAGATTCTTTTCTGTAATACATTTCATTTTTCTTTAAGGACTTCTCAATGCTGTCGGTTTTGGCAAGTAAACAAACTAATTGATAATCAACGTTAGTGTCTTTTGTTTTATTACTTGTGTGTGCTTTTGTGTAATGTTGTGTTGCTGTTAGTTTGATTAAATTTTCCAAATAATGTGCAAGTTGAGGAAATATATAGATTATTTCTTTTTATTCTTCTCTTGGATTTTCTTAACCTCTTTTAGAACATTTTTTTCTTCTCCCTCTAACCTTCGTTGAATCTTTTTTATATCCTCAGAAGGCGGAAGTTTTTCGGGTGAAACACCTCTATCGTGAAGCATTTTTCGAACTGCCAAATTGTTGTCGATATGTTCTTTTGTTATTTGATTATCGCCTTTTAAATCTTTGTCAATAACATTGTGGCTTGTTAGTTCTGTTGCAAAATCTTTTGCTTTTATAGTAAGGGTTGGAAGAAAATCCGCTAAAGGTCTATTTTCTGGGATTTTCAAAATTCGCTTCATATCATTGGTTGTTATTCCTCCAAATAAAGCCTGGTCTCCCTTTGACCTTATGAGCGAAAAACTTCTATCATCAACGCCTCGTTCAAAAATAATTCCCGATAATTTTTTTTCTGATTTTGAAAGTTTTTCTCTTGCTGTAACTCTTGCTACATCCAATAGTCTTTTTTCAATAAGTTCTTGCTTTCTTGTTTGAATTGCAAAATATGTTTGTGCAAAAGCAATTTCTACTTTAGTTGTTGCATCTCCATTTTGTGCTATTAAATAACAAGCATATCTTGTTAAGGCAATATCTTGGATTTCTTTTTGTGCACCACTTCCAATTTCTACCATCTTCCCGATTTCGGCAAAATGGTTTTTAATGTCTTCGCCTGCTTTTTCACAAGAGCTTTTAGCTTTATCGATTACATTTTTAAAGTTATCCCATTTGGAATAAGCAAGTATTGTTTGAAGTTCTCTTGCACTCCAACATTCAATGCCCTCAAAATCATAACAGGCAATTTCAAATTTTTCAAATAATTCCTTTATAAACTCTTTTTTCATTGTTCTTGCTGAGTTAATTTTTTTTCAAATTGATGAAACTTTACAATTGTATCTGAATAGTCATCATAGTTCCAAACTCCATTCTCTTCTTGGAAATAATGATTAAAATCGGCTTTAAAAATTAACAATGGTTTGTATTCCTTTCCAAAGGTTGGAACTTTTTTCACGAAAGTATTTGCATCTTTAAAAGATGCAAAAATGTCAAAAGTTTGTCTATCATCTACAGACTTATATTCTACTGCATAAAAAGTTTTTGGTTGCATATTTACCATTTAAATGATTTTGTTGAATATGTTTTTTGTGTTGTTGTTCTTTCAGAAAGCTCAAAAATAAGTTCTTGCAAAGGGTTTGGTATCAAAGTCATTTTAGGTGATTTCGTTTTTGAAAGTTTTAGATAGGCTTTTGGTAATTCGTCTTAATAGTTGGTTTGATGAATAAAGCTTGTCATACAAAATAACGGATAATTTTGAACTAGCAACTTTTGGGAGGGGGACTAAGAGGTTCTTTTGAAATAGCTATCGCACTATTGGTACCTCCAAAACCATAATTTAAACATACTATGCGGTTAATTTCTTTGGCAAAACTTTGCTGTGGCAATAAGTGGCGGTAATGAGCAAATGGTTTTTTAGGCCCTTGCCAATTGGGCTGTAACTGGAAAGGTTCTAACTCGGTATTTAGCGTATCGGCGTTTAAGCAAGGCAATACTTTTTGTTCTTGCAGCATCAATAAAGCAGTGATAAACTCTACCGAACCAGCTGCGCCCAGCATGTGCCCAAACTGCGATTTTGGTGCCGATATGTGGTAACCACTTTCGCCCAGCGTATCTACTACGCTGAGTAACTCAATGGCATCGCCCGCAGGGGTTGATGTGCCGTGTACTTTTACCACATCGGGCTTAGGTAAGCTATCATCGTTTAACAAGCCTTTCCATAGCCTTTGTTGGCCAGCAAACGATGGGTAAAACATATCGCCATCGCCATCGCTATTGTTAAAATAATTATCAATAACGGCAATAATATTTGCCCCACGGGCTTTGGCTATTTCGTATGCTTCGAGCGCAACAATGCCGCTACCAAAACCGCATACAAAACCGTTGCGGTTTATATCAAAGGGGCGTGAGCTTTGTGCTGGGCTAAAATTTTTGCTTAGCACCTGCATGGCATCAAAGCCTATAAAGGTTTCGAGCGATGTACCTTCTACACCGCCAGCTATTACCCTATCTTGCAAGCCAAATTTTATGAGGCGGTAGGCGTGGCCAATATTTCCCAGCCCTGTTGCACAGGCCGAGCCTATGGTTTCGGCTACGCCACGGTTTTGTATCAGGCAACTTACGTTGGCTACTTCGCGGTAGGGCATACTTCTATCCACCGTGTGCGAGCCAGCAAGCCGGGTTTTTTTGCCTAGCACATAAAAATTATGCCAAGCGTTGCGTAATATTACGTTGCCTGCGCCGCCACTGCCTATTACTACGCCTGTATTTTCCGATTGTGTTTCATCGCTACTCCAGCCAGCCATTTTTATAGCATCTAGCGATCCTAGCATGGCCCATATACTGCCAATATCGGCCGTAGCCAAATTAATATTAGGGATGCGGTTTTTTTTATCTACGTAAGCTTCGGGGTAGTTTTCTAAAATAGTAGAATATATTATTTCCAAATCCATTTCGGCTTCGGTAATATAGCCCGCCACGGTCGAGCGTATTTTTTTATCGTATTTAAGCACCTCAGGCCATTCGCGTATAAGGCTTTGGTTGGCAAAAATTTTATCTCTAAAATCATCCAAACTTGTACACGTAGGGAAAGCCCCACCCATACCTACTACTGCTACCTTTCTGCCTGTATCCATAGGTTTATGCTTCGGCTTGTTTTTTCAAAATCAAATCTACAATATCTTTAACCTGCGACCCTAGGCCATCAATCTCTTCATCTTCCAGCTCGATACCAAATTTTTGTTCGGTTTTGGCAGCTATGTTTATCATCTCGGTCGATGGTGTATTTAAATCGGCAATAAAATCAGTTTCTTCGGTAATGCCTACCAGTTTTTCTTGGTCAATGGTGCGTACCGTTTGTAAAATTTCTACTATTCCATCAATAACTTCTTGTCGTGTCATGTTTGTTTTTATGTATTTATATTGTTTTTTTTATCGCTCGGCCAGTAACATCAAATAGTTCGGCTACCAAAATAAAGTCGGGGCTAAGGTCATACGCTTTCAATCTATTTTCGTTAAAAGTATTAAAATATTTATCTAAATCTAAATCTTTGGGTACTTTATATATTCGGCCATCGGCCACCATTTGCCTAAATTTATGAAACTTTACAATGCCAAGGCTTATAAAGGTATCACCTTCTTCTACATAGTTAGAAAAATACACTTGCCCTATGCTTATAAAAGCCGGAATATAATTTTCGCGTAGCTGGCTAGGCGTACAGTTTTGTTTTATACATTCTAAAAACGGGTTAAGCGAGCCAATGGTTCCTTGGGCAAAAGCCTCAATTTGGTCCACCCCTCTAAACACGCCAAAATGGTCTTCCACGTCTTTGGCATTGGGCGTATAACTGGCCACAATACCCACTTTAGGGCTGTGCCAATGGTAATTGTGTACCAATAATTTTGTGGGCCCATGTAGCAACATTTGGCTTGGGCTTACGCCTACTAGGTTATTCATTGGATATAATGCTTGTTACTTTCATTAAATTGGGAAATGCGTATGTGCATTTTTTGTTAATGCTACAATTATACCATTTATGTAGTGAATACTCAAAATGGTTTGGCTTGTGGCTAAATTTAGTTTTGGACAATAAAAGCAAATAATGGCATTTTTAAAAACGGTAAAAGAGCGTTAAATTTGCATTGCGCTAAGCATAAAAAACCTTTAACATTTTTTAACCATATATACACAACATTATACTTGTTTTTGATGTTTCTATGGTATTATTTTTGGGCAAAAATTAAACAAAATTTATAAATAGCATAAGATATGAATAATTTAAAAAAAGCGGGTATTACCCTTTTAACGGCATTTATTGGCGGTGCGGTAGCCATAGGTGCTTACAAAATTTTTGAGGTAAATAATACCAATTCATCCATCGAAGAAAAACAAAAAGTATATTTTACCAATAA
Organism: Sphingobacteriales bacterium; assembly: GCA_013298995.1. Classification (GTDB taxonomy): domain Bacteria; phylum Bacteroidota; class Bacteroidia; order Sphingobacteriales; family Sphingobacteriaceae; genus Pseudopedobacter. The sequence continues at coordinate 15,784 of JAAFJW010000042.1, forward strand.
CCCACAGGCCGATAACGCAATTGCGGTAACTGGTTTAGATTTTACCCAAGCTGCGGCCAGCGTTGCCCCAGCGGTAGTACATGTACGCACTACGTACAACCGCTCGGCATCTATGCAAGGGCAAGGTATGGATGCTTTTGGCGATATGTTTGAAGATTTTTTTGGCCGCCGAGGCAGGCCACAACAGCGCAATGCACAGCCCGCAATGGGCAAAGGCTCGGGCGTAATCGTATCGGACGATGGCTACATTATGACCAATAACCACGTGGTAGAAGATGCCGACAAAATCGAAGTAATACTAACCGATAAACGGGTGCTATCGGCCAAAGTAATAGGTCGCGATAAAAACACCGATTTGGCCCTTATAAAAGTAGAAGGCACAGGCCTGCCGATTGTTAAATTAGGCAATTCTGACGAGGTAAAGGTAGGCGAATGGGTATTGGCCGTGGGCTATCCCTTAACCCTCGAATCAACCGTAACAGCAGGTATTATCAGCGCCAAATCACGCCAAATAGGCATCCTTGCACCACAAGTAAATCCCAATAATTACGACCCCAATAACCCACCTAGCAATACATCTATCGAATCGTTTTTACAAACCGATGCCGTAATAAACCGTGGAAACAGCGGTGGCGCATTGGTAAATACCCGTGGCGAATTAATTGGTATTAACTCGGCAATAGCCTCACAATCGGGCACCTACGAAGGCTACGGTTTTGCCATACCTATTAACCTAGCCAAAAAAGTAATGAACGACTTTTTAAAATTTGGCGAAGTAAAACGAGGCTACATAGGCATACAATTTAGCGAGCTTAACGCCGATAACGCCAAAACATTTGAAACCAAAGAAATAGATGGCTTATACGTAAACGCTACCGTAGAAGGCGGTGCCGCCGAAGCTGCCGGTATTAAAAAAGGCGATATTATTAAAAAACTAAACGGCGATGAGGTACGTTCATCGGCACAGTTACAAGAAAAAATAGGCACCATGAGCCCAGGTGCCAAGATAGCCCTTACCGTATTGCGTAACGGTGCCTTAAAAGAGTTTAACCTTACCCTTAAAGGCGAAGAAGCCAATAAAATAGCATCGGCCAAAGCCAGCCCCGCCACTGCCGAAATAATGAACAACCTTGGTGCTACTTTTGCCCCCTTAAATAACGAAACCAAAAAGAAATTTGGCATCACATCGGGCGTAATGGTACAAAGCGTTACACCAGGTAAAATTTTTGATAATTACGATTTACCCAAAGGCACCGTAATTACGGCCATTAACGGCAAAGGCGTAAATAATAACGACCAAGTAATTTCGGCCTTAAAACAAAGCGACCAAATGGTATCGTTCCAAGGAATAGTGCAAGATGGCAGCCGATTTAGAATTACCTTACCTTTAAAATAAATTATTATGAGAGGTATAAAATCCCGATGAACAACAAGGCTTCATCGGGATTTTTTTTTGGAGCTATTTCCCGCTTTCCGTTACAATAATTTTGCAACAATGTAAGTGCAAAATAACAAAGATAGAGGGAATGCAAAATTGATTTTCACTGCAATCGGGGCTAAAAATAAAAATCGTTTTAGAATACATTTTTTTTAACTGCTAAACTCAGCCAAAAAAAATTAAATTTACAACACACAATCCATCATACAAAAAATAAAAACAATGATAAAAACTCTTAAAATAGGCATTTTAACACTATTATGTGCTATATGTACCACCGCAAACGCCCAAAAAACAATTAACGAAGGCACCATCACTTACGGTTTAACCTATAACCTACCTGCCGATAAGCAAGCAATGGCCGCCATGCTTCCGCAGGAGTATAAAATGAAATTTAAAGGCGATTTAAGTAAGTTTACAATGGATATGGGTATGTTTTCGACGCTAATTATTTTTAACAACCGCAGCAAAGAAACGCTAAGCCTAACCGAAATACCCATACAGGATAAAAAAATTGCCGTTAAAATGACGAAAGAGCAAACCGAAAAAATGGCCGAAATGCAGGGAGGCAACAAAAATTATGAGGCGATAGCCACCACCGAAAAAAAAGTAATTGCAACCTATAACTGCACCAAATATACTTGTAAAGATAAACAAACTGGCACACAGGTAGATGTATGGGCTACCGCCGAACTGCAAATACCTACCAATACTTTAACAAGCCTATTTAACGGGGTAAAAGGTGTACCAATGGAGTTTAGTAGCGATAGCCATGGCGTAAAAGCAAAAATTACGGTTAAAGCCATTGCCGATGAAAAAGTAGGCGAAATTACAATGGATATTCCCAAAGAATTTGAAATAATGAGCTTTGATGATTTGATGAAACAAATGGGAGGAGGCTAAAAATCATAAGGGCTTCCTTGGGTTTACCAAATACTAGCATATCATTTTTGGTGTGCCACCAACTACAGGGAAGAAAGACTGCTTGTTAATTAGCACAAAAAAATGACTAAATTGCAATAAAAAATACTAATAATACAAAATGAAATTTAAGGAGCAGATTAGCATTGAAGAATTAGACAGTAAACGTTTTCTGACTCGTGTTACTGAGCCAATTGATGACAAAAAAGCTATTTTAACTCATTATCTTCATAATATTCACAATGGCGTTTCAAAACATTATGAAAAAGGTGCTTTAAAAGTATTAAAAGAATACGTAGAATATAAAATTGATGCCGAAAATATTTCTATGGTTGCAGAAGATGCTTTGCAAAGGTTACTTTTTGAAGTTGAGAACGTACCATTTCCTACACCCAAAAATTATAAATTTAAGTTCATAGATTTATTTGCAGGAATTGGTGGTTTCAGAATTGCAATGCAAAACCTAGGTGGTAAATGTGTTTTTACAAGTGAGTGGGATAAAGAAGCTCAGCGAACATATAAAGCAAATTTTGGTGAAGTTCCATTTGGCGACATTACAAAGTGTAACATTAAAAATTACATACCAAAAGAATTTGATGTTTTGTGTGCTGGTTTTCCTTGCCAAGCTTTTTCAATAGCAGGTAAGCGTGGAGGATTTGATGATACAAGAGGAACATTATTTTTTGATGTTGCAGAGGTAATAAAAAAACACAAACCAAAAGCAATATTTCTTGAAAATGTAAAAGGTTTGCGAAGCCACAACAAAGGACAAACATTAGCGACAATATTAAATGTATTGAGAAATGATTTAGGGTATTTTGTACCTGAACCTCAAATTATTAATGCAAAGGAATTTGGAGTTCCACAAAATAGAGAAAGAATTTATATTGTAGGTTTTCGTAAAGATACAAGGGTAACAAAATTTGAGTATCCACAATCAACAAACAAAAATGTAAAGTTTGAAGATGTAAAAGAAAAAAAGGTAGTACCTACCAAATATTATTTATCAACCCAATATGTTCAAACATTAGTAAATCATAAGGCAAGACACGAAGGTAAAGGCAATGGCTTTGGCTATGAAATTATTGATGATAAAGGTATTGCAAACGCAATTGTGGTTGGGGGAATGGGAAGAGAAAGGAATTTAGTTTTAGACCACAGAATTACAGATTTTACACCAACAACTCATATAAAAGGAACGGTAAA
>JAAFJW010000043.1 GCA_013298995.1 Sphingobacteriales bacterium
TAAAACAATTTACAACCCCAGCATTGGCGAAAGCTACCATAGCAAACACGGTGCCCTACAAGAAAGTTTACACGTTTTTATAGGCAATGGGCTGCAATATTTTTTAGAAAAAAACAATACCGCCACACAAGTTGCTGTTTTAGAAGTAGGCCTTGGCACAGGCCTTAATTTTTTATTAAGTGCCCAGCATTGCACTAATAACAACATCCAATTAGATTATACAGGTATCGAGGCTTTTCCGCTTAGCCATAACATAATTACACAAACAGGTTATCAACAATACATTACACCCAATTTGTGGCAAGCATTTATCAATAATTACTCCTCATTCACCAATACAGTGGCTATAAATGCACTTTGTAATTTACAAGTAGCACATACACCTTTACTACATTTTACCTCCCAAAAACTATTTGATATTGTTTATTTTGATGCCTTTGCCGCCATACACCAGCCCCCAATGTGGACTTTAGAAAGCATCGGCCATACCGTAAATTTTTTAAAACCAGGTGGGGTATTTGTTACCTACGCCATCACAGGAAATCTAAAACGAATGCTACAAAGCCTAGGTTTTAGCATCGAAAAAGTAAAGGGAGCAGCAGGCAAACGAGAAATGTTAAGAGCCGTAAAAACCATATAAAAGCATATTACTTAAAATAAAAGTTTTTTAGATTTAAAATTTAAAAAGTATATTTATATCTTTATTTTCTGTTAAAATAGTAAATACAACCTTAAATAAATTTATTGAAAAATCACTAATTTTAATACATTGTTAAAATATAATTAAATATCCATTATGAAGTCACTTTTACCAACAATAAAAAATCATTTCAATTTTATTAGGATTTTTTATTCTTTTTGTTTGCTATGTTTTGGCACAAATTCTATTGCACAAAATCAAGAATACTTTATTAGAACAAGTGGGGGAAACGATAGCAATGATGGCAAATCACATGCAACAGCTTGGGCAACCATTGCAAGAGCAAATTCACAAAATTTACAAGCTGGCGATAAATTATTATTTAATTCGGATGGTGCTTGGCATGATGGTAAAATTATATTAAATGCTTCAGATATAGGTACAGCGGCTAACCCTATCATAATTTCATCGTATGGAACAAACCCTAGGGCTGCTATTTGGGCAAATGCAGGTGGTGGTCTCCAAAGTTTTGTAGGAGGCGTTAAAATACAAAACCTCGAATTATATGGTGCCCGCATGTATGGTAACCCTAATAGTGGGGTGGGAATAGAGTTTTTTAAAAATGGAACTGCAAGCTATACAAACTATGTTAATATTGATAATATTAAAATGGAGGGCTTTGGTAGCCAAGGTATTTCGGTAGTTACAAATAATAGTAGCACTACTCAAAAAGGTTTTTCAGATATTACTATACAAAACTCTACTGTAAATAATTGTGGCAATACAGGTATTAATATCTGGGCTTATAGTACGCCATATAATTTAACTTTTCAAGATGGTTTAACAGTGCATACCAATGTATATATTAATAACTGCCGTGTATCCAATAATGCTGGTACAGCAAGTATTACATCTTATTCAACAGGTAGTGGTATTATTGTTGCCTCAACAACCAATGCATTGATAGAGAATTGCGTAGCAGACAAAAATGGACAATTTAATGGTAAAGTAGGTGCTGGTATTGCAGGTATTTGGTATTTTAATACCGATAACGGCGTAATACAAAAATGTGAAGCTTTTTCCAACTACGGAAGCCAAGAAACAGATGGAAATGGATTTGGTATTGATGGTGGTTGCACAAACTGCATCATTCAATATTGTTATAGCCACGATAACGAAGGCGGAGGATATGGTTTGTTTCAATACGATTTGTGTATAAACCCAATGATAAACAATATTATACGATACAACATAAGCCAAAATGATGGCAGAAAAAATGGCATTGGTGCAATATGCATGTGGGGAGCTTCAAGCACTTATAAGCTCCAAAACTGTGATATATATAATAACACTGTTTATTTAGATGCTAATAACCTTGTACCTATTACTAACAGTGCGTTTGGTGTTACGGCTAATGGTAGTAATACTTTATTGCCATCGGGAGTAAGAGCTTTGCTTGATAATATGAGTGGCGTACGGTTTTTTAATAATGTATTTTACCTTGATAACGCAAATGCAAATTTACCCTTTGTTAACGCCATTAATTATTCGGGGGTTCCACTAAATATCGCTCCTTCTAAAATATGGTTTTTAAATAACTTGTATTATAAAGCGAGTAACCCTAAGTTTGAATGGGGTGCAATCTACAATTCTCAAGCAGATTGGTACACTAATACATTTCAAGAAAACTTCAATAATTCTAACTACGGTAAAACTGCTAATCCTAATTTAGCTTCACCAGGTACAGCAGGTGCTATGGCTGGTGCTATTACGGGTAGCCAACCAGCTACATTGCCTTTAGGGCTAGATTTAGGCCCTTTAACACAATATAGAATTACCGCAGCAAATGGTTTAGGTTTAGATTTAACCAGCAATACCCCTTTTGCACTTGGTTTAAACATAGGCACAAGAGATTATTATGGCAATTTACTTGCTGGGGCTAGTCCTTACGATGTAGGCGCCAACGAATTTAGAGCGCAAGCAATTGGCGATAATTTTAGATCTCGAGCAAATGGAAATTGGAATGCAGCCGCTAGTTGGGAAATATCGAATGGCGTAAGTTGGCAAAATTCTGCATCACTTGTGCCTACCAGTTCATCTGGTACCATTACCATTCGCTCACCTCACACAATATCGGTAAGTGCCAATACAACCGCCGACCAACTTACTATAAACAACGGTGGACAGCTCAACATTAATGCAACACGTACACTAACCATAAACGATGGCGCAGGTACAGATGTGGATGTGTCAGGTACATTGCAAAATTCGGGCACAATAACCAATACTGCTGGTACTATGGTATTTAATAATGGTGGGCAATACAACCATGCTTTTACTACCACAGGCGGAACTATACCAACTGCAACTTGGAACACAGGCTCTACCTGTAATATAGCTGGTTATACGGCAAACGCTATTGTACCAGCAGGTATTAGCGGGCAAAATTTTCAAAACTTTACTTGGAACAACCCATCACAAACAACTGCTGGTGCTTTAGGTACAGATATTAATATTGCAGGCAACCTAACCTTAACGGCAGGTACTTTAAACCTAGGAGGCAATAAACTTACCTACTCGGGCAATAGCATTACCCGTACAAGTGGTAATATAAATGCCACATCGGGTACAGTAGAGTTTACTAATCCAGTAACTGCATTAAACTTAAACGCCAATATATTTAGCAGCAACAGCATAGCCAATGTTATTAAAAACGGTTGGGGAGATGTAAATAGCAATACTAATTTAACAGTAAGCAATGGTTTAACACTTACAATAGGTTCGCTTTATATTAATGCAGGTACTAGCTTAACGGTAGGTGGTACCATTACTGGCTCGCCAACCAACCAAAGCTGGCTACAATCATACGCTACGTCAACGCTAATATTAAATAACTCGGGCTCAGTTACCTTACCAAATTCTGTTACCCCAATGTTTGCTTTTTTACGACAACCAAGCAACAACCCTGGTTTAGCTAACCTAACCTTAAGCGGTACTGGTGCAGTAAATATGGGTTCCGACTTAACTGTTGAGAATAGCCTTACAACCAATAGTGGCAGTAGTTTAGTAATTGGTGCTAATACTTTAAACTTAAATGGTAGCATAACATCAAGCACACAAATTACTGGCTCGGCTTCTTCATCTATCGCTATTGGTGGCTCGGGTGCAGCAAGTTTTGGTTTAAACCAAACCAGTGCTGCTACACGTAGTTTGTTAAATTATACGCAAAGCCGTAATGCTACGGTTACTTTAAGCAATCCTGTTTTAATAAATGGCGTAGTTAATTTATCGGGTACTAATTCTATTTTAGCATCAGGTACGGGTAACCTTACCTTGGTTTCTACAGCTACTACTACATCCAGCATTGCTGCATTAGCTACAGGAGCAAATGTAAGCGGACAAGTAAATGTACAATCATTTTTTACAGGTGGCACAGCCAATTACCGCGGTACACGTATGATAAGTTCGCCAGTAAACGATGCTTCTAACAGTACATCTGATAGTACCGTTTTTCAACAAATAAAAAACAGAATGTTAATAACAGGCCCAGGTGGCGCAAGCAATGGCTTTGATGTAGGTACAGGCCCAGGCCCTAATGCCCCTAACCTTGTTACCTATAACGAACCTGTTACTTCGGCTGTAAGCCAGTTTAATAATGTACCCAATATATTATTTGCTCAGAAAATTGCTGTTGGTCAAAATTATTTCTTATTTTATAGAGGAAATAGAACTAGTCCGGCCAATAAATATGCTGCACCTTTTACCATACCCGAAAACGTAACTATGACATATAAAGGTGCTATTAATAAAGGTACTATACCCATTACAATTTCAAAAACCAATAATAGCGATGCAAATTACGATGGCCTAAATGCCATAGGCAACCCCTACCCTTCTACCATTGATTTTAATACTTTTAGAACCTCCAATATCAGCGTTATCGATGATATGTTATCCATTATAAAACCCGATAAAACAGGAATGGTAACTTATAGCGGTGGTATAACTGTAAACAACACACAACCCTACAACACATCAGGTGGTACACCTAGTTCCTTACCTGCAAGATATATACAACCAGGCCAAGGTTTTTACATTAGGGCCACCAATGTAGGCGCAGGCCAAACGGTAAATTTTATGGAAAGCCATAAAGTTACGGCAACATCGCCACCAGCACCAGCAAGGCTTTTAATAGCCAAACCAGGCAAAAATACATTTGCTACAGCCGAAAGAAAGGTGTTTAGAATGAAACTGCAAACCCCAGCTAGCGAAGAAGAAGCTGCTGTTGTTTTTGAAGATGGTTTTAAAGCCGATTTTGATAGAGTAGATGCCCCTTATTTAGGTAATAACTCTTGTGTTTTAAACACTTTGGATGCAAATAATAATGCTTTAGCAATTAATTTTATGCCATCAATTAATGGTGTTGATGAAATACCCTTAACCGTAAACAACAGCCAAACAGCTATTTGTAATTTATTGTTTACAGATATTAGCCCTGCTAACAATAAAACCATTGTTTTAAAAGATAAGTATCTAAATAGCGAAACCGAAATAAACGAAGCAAACAAAACATATAGCTTTACTATTGATAAAAATGTGGCCGCTACGTTTGGCAACAATAGGTTGGTTTTAAAATTTAATCCAAAATCGCTACCTATAAATTTATTATCATTTAAGGCAAGTAAAATTAATGCAGGTACGTTACTGGCTTGGAAAACCTTATCAGAAAGTGATAACAAAGGCTTTGTGATCGAAAAATCGACTGATGGTAAAGTGTTTACTTTATTAACCGAAATAAAATCAAAAGGCAATAGCACAAAACAACAAGATTATTCGCACATTGATAATAACCCCGTATTGGGCATTAATTATTACAAACTTAAAGAAGTAGATAATAATGGTAACGAAAAAATGGTGGATGTAATAAGCTTAAATTATGATGATTTAAGTGAGATGAATGCGGCCTTAATATCGGTTTACCCCAATCCTGTTGTAACTGTATTAACGATTATTTTACCGCAATCACAAAAACAAGATGTAGCAATAGAGGTGTTTGATATTTTAGGAAAATCAGTTGTAAAACAAAATTATAGTAAAAATCAAAATTTAGAGATAAACGTAGCGCAATTACCAAAAGGTGCTTATGCTGTTAAAATAAAAAATAGTAAAACACGTGATTTAATATCCGTAAAAAAGTTTATTAAAGAATAAGCTATTTTGTTACACAATGGGGGCTGGTGGTTAAATACTACCAGCCCTTTGTTTTTAAACCCGGGTGAAGCGGCAGCTCCCGATTTTTCATCGGGACTAAAGCGTAACACGGGGCTAGCCTAAATAAATAAGCACTGCACTATGTTTTCCAAAAAAATGTTATTTGGATATCGGTGTTTTTTATTGGCACAAATGTTATTTAATTTTATGTAATTAATATTGGCAAAATAATGTACTATTTACGGCAAATATTTTGTTTTTGCTGAGCTTATCTTATTAATTTTTACCTTTACCCTATGTGGAAAAACAATATTTTGGAAACCATAGGCAATACGCCGCTGGTAAAACTTAACAAAATAACCAAAGAGGTAAAGGGAACAATTTTAGCTAAAATTGAAACTACAAACCCTGGTAATTCTATTAAAGACCGTATGGCTTTAATGATGATTGAGGAAGCCGAACGCAACGGAAAACTAAAACCAGGAGGTACTATTATTGAAGGTACATCGGGCAATACAGGCATGGGATTGGCCATTGCAGCCGTTATTAAGGGCTATAAATGTATTTTTACAACTACCGATAAACAATCGAAAGAAAAAGTAGATGCCCTAAAAGCATTTGGTGCCGAGGTAATTGTGTGCCCTACCGATGTAGAACCTAGCGACCCTCGCTCGTATTATTCGGTTTCATCGAGGCTCGAAAAAGAAGTGCCCAATTCGTGGAAACCAAACCAATACGATAACCTAGCCAATTCGCAAGCACATTACGAACAAACAGGGCCCGAAATATGGGCACAAACCGAAGGTAAAATTACCCATTTGGTGGTAGGCGTTGGTACTGGTGGCACCATATCGGGCACTGGTAAATATTTAAAAGAACAAAACCCAAACATAAAAATTTGGGGTATTGATACTTATGGTTCGGTATTTAAAAAGTATAAAGAAACAGGTATTTTTGACGAAAAGGAGATTTACCCCTATATAACCGAAGGTATTGGCGAAGATTTTTTACCCAAAAATGTGGACTTTAACCTTATTGATAAATTTGAAAAAGTTACCGATAAAGATGCTGCATTAATGACCCGAGATATAGCCCGAAAAGAAGGGATTTTTGCAGGTAACTCGGCAGGTGCCGCTGTTGCGGGATTGTTACAACTAAAAAACGAACTTACCAACGATGCCGTTGTGGTTATTATTTTTCATGACCATGGCACCCGTTACCTAGGCAAAATGTATAACGAGGATTGGTTGCGTGAGCGAGGATTTTTGGAAGATGAAAAACTAACCGCAAAATCTATATTAACCAAGCGTGAGCCACAGGAAATGGTTACCATTGATAATAATAAAACAGTTTTAGAAGCCATTAACACCATGAAATCGTTAAACATATCACAAATACCTGTCATGCAACAAGGTATGGTAATTGCTAAACTCACCGAAGGTGATATTTTAACGGCATTGTTAGAAAAACCTGCCATACGCTCGGCCAAGGTAGCTACCATACAAACAGCATCGTTCCCTTTTGTGGATTTGAATACTTCTATTGATAGGATTTCGGGCTTAATAAATAAAGAAAACTCAGCCGTATTGGTTGAAGATGTAAACGGTAAAATAGAAATTATAACGCAGTACGATATTATAAACGCTATTTCGGGGTAGGCTTGCGGGCTTCGGGCTTCGGGCTGTGGGCTGTGGGCAACGGGCTGTGGGCTTTTACTTAAAATGCTTGTTTACTATTTGTTGTAGTTCTGTTGATACTTTGCCGTTGGTGGCAATAATATCGCAGGTATGTAAAGCATTATCGCCGCCATCGAAATCAAAAACTTGTCCGCCAGCTTGTTTTACAATTAAAATACCTGCGGCAATATCCCAAGGTTTTAGGTTATACTCAAAGTAAGCATCAAACCTACCACAAGCGGTATAAGCTAAATCGACAGCGGCGGCACCTATGCGGCGCAAGCCATGGCATTTTTGCATTACTTCGTTAAATAAAGCCATATAAGCCGCTTGACGTTTAAAATCATAATAAGGAAAGCCTGTGGCTACTAGCGATTTTTCGAGGTTTGCGTTATCCGAAACCCTAATTTCTTTCCCATTCAAATACGCTTTGCTATGTTGCCAAGCGTAAAAACATTCGTTGCGGCCTATTTCGTAAATTACACCTATTACCAGTTCGTTATCTTTTTTTAGGGCAATACTAACGGCATAAGTAGGTATGCCGTGTATAAAATTGGTGGTACCGTCCAAGGGGTCGATAATCCAATTATAGGTTTCGCCAATTTTATTGTTGGTGTTTTCTTCGCCTATAAAACCAGCCTCGGGAATAATTTTTGCCAAGGCATTAATAATACGTTCTTCGGCGGTTTTATCAACATACGAAACCATATCGTTTAAGCCTTTGTATTCTATTTTTTCGGCGTTGAAATTTTGTGCTTCGTTGCGTATAAACTGGCCTGTTTGTTTGGCTATTTCGGTTACTTGTAGGCAAATGTTTTCGTAGTTCATGTATTTAAGTTTAGGTTATGCGTTTAAATTTGTATTTTTTTGGTAAGATGTATATGACCAAACCACGCCAATTAAGCCCAGCAGTACCAATATAGATGAAATAAGTTCGGCTTGGGTAAATGATAAGCCTGCTACATGGTATTTGGAGTTTACACGTATAAGTTCGATAAAAAAACGTTCTAATCCGTTTACAATTAAATAAATAGAAAATAACATGCCAGGTATTTTAATATTTTTACGGATGCTCCATAAAAATAAAAATAATAAAAGGCAAAGCACACTTTCGTAAAGCGGCGTTGGAAACACGGCATCGGGTAATTGATAGCAAAATTTACCTTGGCAGGCTGGTATTAAAACGCCTTCGTTAATTACATTATGTGGATATTTAAAAGCCCAAAGCCAATCGGGAGCCCACGATAACCAACTAGGTTTTATAGCTGTGTTTACAATCCCCCAATCGCCATCGCCCGATAAGTGGCAACCCATACGCCCAATGGCATAAGCCAGCATTAAACCAGGGCCAGCAATATCGCTCATATACACCTTTTTAATACCGTTTTTACTCGAAATATATAATACCGTTACTGCGCCAAATAATAAGCCTCCATAATAAGTTAAACCGCTAAAACTTAATAAACCTTGTATTGGGTCTTGCATAAACCTGTCCCAATTTTCGAGGTTATCAAAAAGTTTAGCCCCTAGTATTCCCCATATTGCCGCCCAAGTAATTAGTGTTCCCATTAATTGGTACGGGTGAACTGTAATTTGTACGGTTTTGGGTTGGGCTAGCTTAGTTTTGTTTTTTTCGGCGTAAGCCCAGTATGCAAATATCCCCGCAAGGGCAATACCAGCCAGTAAATTACCTGCTGTAGAAAGAATAAACTCTTGCGGATTATTTACAAAAGCCGGGTAATTAAGCAAGCCATATACAAATTTATAGCCTATTAAAAAGCCAAATAAGCCATTTAAAATTAATTCGCTAATGCTTGCAGGTTTACCTATTACGGTTGTTTTGTGAAAAGGAAGCACCTGCCCCATTGCTTCTCGTCTAATAAACTCTTGCGTAAAAGCCCAATAAGCGGCTATAAAAGCCAAGGCCACAAAAAAACCAAAAGTTTGTATAGGTAGAGGGACGTAAAAACCTGTAATATATTGTATTAGGTGAGATAAGGTAGGGAACATATTGCGTAATTGTTGTTAGTGTATCAATAATTCGTGTATTTCGGTAGCACTCATTTCGCCATCGGGTAAAATAAAATCTAATGAAACTGTTTTTAATTCGTTAATAAGCAAAGGATCGTAAGGTAGTTTAACTTTTACATAATTTGGGGTAAAGCCATGCATAAAGCCTTCTTTATGGTCGGCTTCAAAAAGTACTTGTGCTGTGGTGTTTAACTGTGTTTGGTAAAATGCTCTACGTTTTTTGTCGGATAGTATATGTAGCATTTTGCTTCTTTCGGCCCGTTTGCTTGCTGTTACGCTATTGGGCATTGTGGCGGCTAGGGTATTTTCTCGTTCGGAGTAGGTAAATACGTGTAAATAAGAAATATTTAATTCGTTTAAATAATTGTAGGTTTCTAAAAAATCGTTGTCGGTTTCGCCAGGGAAACCCACAATAACATCAACGCCTATGCAGCAATGGGGCATTAGTTGTTTAATATAATTTATGCGTTCGGTATATAACTCTTGCTTGTAACGCCTACGCATTAAGCCCAATATTTTGGGTGAGCCCGATTGTAGCGGGATATGAAAATGGGGTACAAATTTATCGGAATTAGCTACAAAATCTATAATTTCATTGGTAAGTAAATTAGGTTCGATAGATGAAATTCTAAACCTTTTTATGCCTTCGGTTTTATCTAAGGCTTGCACCAAATCAAAAAAGGTATTTTCACGTTCGCTATTGCGGATGCCAAAATCGCCCAAATTAACCCCCGTAAGCACTATTTCTTTAACGCCCGATGCGGCAATTTGTGCAACCTGTGTAAGCACACTTTGGATGGTATCGCTACGGCTGGTGCCCCTAGCCAATGGAATGGTACAAAAAGAGCAAGAGTAATTACAACCATCTTGCACTTTTAAAAAAGTTCGGGTTCTATCGCCAATAGAGTACGAAGGTACAAACTGGTTGGTGTGTGCAATATCTTGCTGATAAACCACGGCTTTGGGTTGTTTGGTTAAATCGCTTATATAATTAATAATATCAAATTTTTCGGCGGCACCTAATACCATATCTACGCCTTGTATTTTGGTAATTTCTTCGGGTTTTAGTTGGGCATAACATCCCACAATAACAATATATGCCTTGGGCGAATGTTTTAAGGCTTCTTTTACTACTTTACGGCATTTTTTATCGGCGTTATCGGTAACCGAGCAGGTATTAATAATATATACGTCGGCAGCATCAATAAATTGTACAATATTAAAACCTGCGCTTGTAAACTGGCGGGCAATACCCGATGTTTCGGAATAATTTAGCTTACAGCCAAGTGTATAAAATGCAACTTTTTTATTCATATAATTGACGCAAAGATAAGAAATAGGATTACATCAAATTAAAAATTAAAAAGTAAAAATTTAAGCCCTCCCTGCAACACTTAGAGAAAGAAAAAAATAAAAAATAAAAATACCTTTAAACGGCTGAAGAAAAAAGTAAAAACGATATATTTTTATAAAATCTTTAATTTAAAAAACGTAAATTAAGCTAATTAAATTGATAAATATACCACCAAAAACACTAGCAATTTTTAGTCAAAAAAAAAAAAAATAGACAAATGCCGAAAAACCCGAGACAAAATACATATATTTGTGGGGAGAAATAAAATACAAAATAACTTTATTTTACACCTTAAAAACAAAAAACAAATGCCAAAAAACAAAAGCTACATAACATACCCTAGTGCCGAAGATACAGAGGCAAACATGGTAAACGAGCCAATGGTGGCATATAATACACTGGATAGCAATAACATATTTTGGTTTATAGCGCAAGTACGCAAAGGTATTAACTACAAAAAATTTATAGATTTTGCCAATAATGGCCCATTTAACCTGATAGAATGGGCTGGTTTTTTACACCTATCCGAACGTACCATGCTAAGATATAAACAAGAAGAAAAAACCTTTGATACCCTACAATCAGAGAAAATTATAGAAATTGCTTTATTACAGCGCAAAGGTGCCGAAATCTTCGGTAGCTCGAGCCAGTTTAACGTATGGCTAAATACCCAAAACTTTGCCTTAGGTAAAATTAAACCTAAAGAAATGCTAGATAACTCTTTTGGTATAAATCTTTTAAAAGATGAATTAACAAAAATTGAGCATGGCGTTTTGGCATGATAGTTTTTAGGTTATGTAAGGCTAATTTTGCTAACGATTTATCGGGCAAAGGAGCCGAAAAAAGCGGTGGCAGATGGAACAGTAAAGGTGTTGCTTTGTTATACACCAGCGATTCGAGGGCTTTATGTACTACCGAAATTGCGGTACATACCCCACTTGGTATTTTGCCTACAAATTATGTGGTTATGGCTATTGAAATACCAAATGGCTCAAGCATCAAAGAATTAGAAACTGATAACTTACCTTACGATTGGCGTAGCTTTCCACATGCGTATTCGACTCAAAAAATTGGAGATAACTTTGTTAAAATGGCTAATTTTTTGGTTTTAAAGGTGCCATCGGCAATTGTGCAAGGCGAATTTAATTATTTGATTAACCCAAGCCATAAGGATTTCAAAAAAATTAAAATAATATCGGTTGATTCGTTTAATTTTGATGAACGACTTTTTTTAAAAGCAGATTCAAGCAATAAATAAACTTATTCAAAACTGTATCCAACGGTAACTCGCTAACTTAAAATTATTTGTAGGTTTACGTTCAAACAACTATATAACATAAATTTTACATCACACACCAAACTGTTGGTTTAAATAAAAAATCGCCAATCAAAAATTTTTAACATAGTAGCCTGTGCCATTATAGGGGCGTTTTCGGGGGTGAGTTTGGCAGGTTGTGCTACAACAGCCGTCTAGGGTTTCGCCACAGGTATCGCATTGTGTAAAATGTTCGTTACACTCGGGGTTGGCACAGTTTATCATTTTGGTAGTAGCCGTAGCACAGTTAAAACAGGTAGAAATAACCACAGGGTTCACCGTATTTACATCTACCGCAATACGGTTATCAAACACATAACACTTTCCTTCAAAATCTTGGCCAGCTACTTCTTTGCCGTATTTTATTATGCCGCCATGCAGTTGGTATACGTTTTCGAAGCCCTCGTGTAATAATAATGCGGAGGCTTTTTCGCACTTAATGCCTCCTGTACAATAGGTGATAATTTTTTTATTGCGGTACTGCGCTAGTTCGTTTATTTTGGCTGGAAAATCTCTAAAATTATCAATATCAAGCGTTATAGCGTTTTTAAATTTGCCTAAATTGTGTTCGTAATTTGAGCGCACATCTAATACAACCACATCATCTTGGTCTTTCATTTTCAAAAAATCGGCAGCAGCCAAATGTACCCCTGTACGGTGGTTGGGGTTAATGATGTTAGGGTCTTTTAAACCCGAATGCACAATTTCTGATTTATAACGGCAGTGCATTTTTACAAACGAAGGGGCATCTACCTCATCGGTTTTAAAATCTAAGGCAGCAAATCTACCGTCGTTATGTATGTAATCTTTATATGCTTGGCATTGCGCTACTGTACCCGATACGGTACCGTTTATGCCTTCATCAGCAATAATAATACGGCCAGATAAACCTAATGATTTACAAAATTTTAGATGAGTAGCCGCATAATTTTCGGCATCTATTATTGGTGTATAGCAATAATAAAGTAGGGTTTGGTATGGTTTCATGCAATCAATTGATACTGCTGTAAACAGTGTGAAATGGATATTGCAAAAGTAGTAAAATTTTTAAAACGACTTAATTTGAAAAAATAAAGCATTACATTAAAAAAATAGCAAAAAATATCCCTGCTGTGAGGGATATTTTTTTTAAAATTACTTAATTTTTACTGGATAGGTAATATCAAAATCGGTACTACCAGGTGCTTCGGTACCATCTTTTACACCTTTTTGGTGGCGTAAAACAATTCTTAAAGTACCAGTTTTAGCTGTATTTGTATTTACAACAGCCATTAAACCTACAGGTAATTTGTTTTTATCTTTATCGCTAATTGCTACCGTTAAAAGGCTTGCACTTGGTTTGTAAACAAATAAATGTTCGTAATTTTCTTCCTCTATTTCTTCGGTAACGTTTTCTACAGGGGTGGCGGTTTCGTTAAGTATTTCGGTAATTTCCAAATTGTAGTTTGTGTTGGCCGCAAGTTTTATGGTATCAACCATTGGGGCTGCACCGCCTTGCCCATCTAAATCTTTCCAGGCAAATGTTTTTACATCCGCCGCATTATTAGTATTGGTAAATGTAAGTTTAATGGTTGTAATAAGTTCGGGTTCATCAACCTTTGGTAATTCTTTTTTGTCTTTTTTACAGGCACTTATGGCAAAAGTAAATACCATAATTGCTACGATTGATAATTTTGTGTTTGTTTTCATGATTATTAATTTTTAAGTGTAAATATTTGTTTTTAAATTTTGTTTAACCCTTTGCCAATAGGTACTTGTAAGCGAAGTATAAAATTTCGGCCTGTTTCATCTACATAATACCTAAAGCGGTTTAGGTAATCTCGGTATTGGGTATTTAGGGTATTTAAGCAACTTAGGCTAAGGTTAAATTGGTTTTTACCAATATGTATTTGGCTACTTAGGTCGATATTTAGCAGGGTTGCGGCATTAGGCGTAGGGGCGAAATCTTGTGCAGGTAATACACGCCATTGCTTAGCAAAATGGTTAATGGTAATAGCAATACCCGTGTTTTTAATTTTTTTGCTATCGTTTAAGCTGGCTTGTAGTATTAAGGATATTTTATCGGGTGGTATAAATTCCAAATGTTTATTATTAGCTAAGTTATACGCCCTAACCAACGAATATTTAACCCCTGTTTTAAAAAATTTATTAAACTGATATTGGGTTAAGAAATCGGCACCAGTAAACCTAGCATTTACTTGTACATAATTAAAAGCTGGGAAAGCGCCTCGTACCGTTAAAACAGGCAATAAATCGGGTTTTAAATAAATGTAATTATCAATATGGTTTATATAGCCGCTAATTTCGCCAGTTAATTTGCCATTGGTTTTGCTAATGCCTGTTGTTAAGTTTAACGACGATTCTTGTTTTAAATTTATATCTCCTTTTTCAAACGATGCACTACCGTGGTGTACCCCATTACTAAAAAGTTCGTTAATGGCTGGCGGACGCCAAGCTTTGGCTAATGTACTGCTCCATTTTACATCGGGCAATATCTGGTACGCTGCACCTAAGGTTGCCGTTACTTGGTCGAAATTAAATTCTGGTTGTATTTCGGGGCTTTTACTGTCTTTTCGATTTAGGCGCACTCTTGCTTGCATGTATTTATAATCGTAACGCAATCCGCCTTCGAGCGATAACTTATTTTTGGTGTATTTTTCTATCAAAAATATCCCACCATTATAGCTAGTAAAAAATGGAATTAAATCACGACCAGCGTAATAATTTTGCTGGTACATACCTTGTACACCTACTTTTCCTTGTATGTTAGGTGTTACATTATGGTCTAAAAACAGCTCTATATTTTGGGTATTTAGGTCGAACTTTAACTGATAACCTTTATCTACCGATCCTCTTACCACATCATATTCTTCACGGTTATTTTGTTGGTTGCTGTATTGGGCGTGTAGTATTCCAAAATCCCGCAAAAGGTAACTCATTTTAAATTTAACCAAATTATGGCTAACATTTTGATAAGGCCTATCAATGGTATAATTTAGGTTTGATTGGTAAATTGCTAAAGGTTCATTTCTAGCTATGGCACTGTCCAAATCGGTGGTGCTACCTATATGCGAGCCAGTAAAAATGCCTAGCTTGGTGTTAAAAGTGCTTGCAAAAAGTTCGGCGTTAAGTTTTGCGCTACGATAGGCAAACGTTAGGGCTGCATTTTTTTCGTTAAAGCCCGTGTTTTGCATATAATAATTAGGAGTTTTAGCATTACCTGCCACTTTGTAAGTAGATTGTATGCGCCAGCAAAAATTATTGTTTTTGCCAATGGCACTTTCAAGCATTGTGGCTATTGCACCCTGCCCGTTATTGCTCATGCCTACTACATTCACTTGGCCAGTTAATTTTTTATTAAAGTCCAAAGGGCTAGGTTCAACCAAAATTACACCACCCAAAGCATCGGATCCATATAAAACACTTGCAGCACCTTTTATTACGGTTATTTGGTTTGCAATAAAAGGATCTATTTCGGGTGCGTGTTCGCTGCCCCATTGTTGCCCTTCGAGCCTTACACCAGCATTGTAAATCAAAACTCGGTTGCTGTGTAAGCCGTGTATTACTGGTTTTGAGATAGATGGTCCAGTTTGTATGGAACTTAAACCGGGTATGGCTTTTAAGGCTTCGCCTAATGATAGGCCTCGTGATAGCTCCAATTCTTTACCTTTAAGTTGCGATTGGGTTTGTAGTGGTTTGTGTATGGCTGCTTGCGCTTGCACATTTACCTCTGCCAATTGCGAAGCTACGGGACTTAAAAAAACATTAATTTCGGTAGCTGTTTTTTTTATTTCTACCTCAATTTGTTTTTGTTGGTAACCCAAAAAGTTAATTTGCAAGGTGTAGGTATTGCCTTTACATAATTGATTAAAATGGTAATGGCTATCTTCATCTACCACCGAAAATTGATTGTTTTCTTTAATAGCGATACTTGCACCGGGTAGTATTTCTTTTGTTTTGGCATCTTTTATGGTACCAAAAATCAGGTTATTGCAATTTTGAGCCAATGCGTAGGTAAACGCATTGGCTACAATAATGCTTGCAATTAACAAAGTTTTATAGTTTAAATGAACCATTTGATAATGCTAAAATTTATTTTACAGGGTAACAATGTAGGGCGTGATGTTATTAATGAGATTGGCTGTTTTCGAACCCTAAAATAGTTAGGCGGTAAGGGGTTGCCGATACCTTTATTTTTTTAACATCCGATAAATTATTATTGCTTATTTGATACAACTCGCCCATTTTAGGCATCGTAATATAAGTGTAGCGATTGGTTGCCTCTAAAGTTGGTTTTTGTTTATCATCTTTAGCAACCTCGGGTATTACATTTGCTTCTTTAATTAAATTACCATTGCTTAGGTTATAAATTTTTAATAATCCGTTATGCAATAAAATGTGTAAATTTTGTCCTTCAAAATCTACTTTGCACTGCATAATATCAGTACTTTCAAAAATAGGTGTAACGGTTTTTGTAGCTGGGTTAATAAAAAATACGCCTTTTGCAGCAGTATAACCTATAAATTTATCGGCTTTTTCGGCTTCTAAAATAGTACCAAACCAAGCTTTGTCAAAACCTGCTGGGTGCGGTATCAATTCTTGCACACCCGCCTGTGTAACCATTAATATACCACTTGCCGAGCCAAAAAGTGAAACCGAGCCATTACTGGCATTGCCATGTATGCCTTTGGTTTGCAGGGTTGATGCTACAACTTCGGTACCGTTACCATCTATAATTTTTACTCTTTCGGGCAATGGGCCACTCACCGAGCCATCTTTTACCGTAATAGCATAGTTGCCGTTGTTAAACTTTGTCATGGCTCCGTGGTGTGCAATATTGCCAGCATTAATGGTTCTCATTTTTGCGCCATTGGTATGAAAATCGGCTTCGTTAGCTACGCTTAATGTGCCATCGCCATCGTTAAACGTTATAATCTCGTTTGCTTTGGTTTTAAAATGGGTAGGTTTATTACCATCGCCTATTAAGGCAGCAAATTTAGGCGTTCCTTTTACATCAACGTGGTCGCCATGAAACTCAAAACCACTGTCAAAAGTTTCTACTAAATTTTTATCGCGATGTACTATACCAGCAAAACGGCCTGACCCCGATGTGTATAAAGCCGATTTTGGAAATTTTGCAGTAAACTCACTTATGTTGCCATTTGCTGGGTTTACCAAACTTAGTTGGTTGGTAGTTTCGTCGCTTACCAAAACCCTAATATATTTATGTTCGGTATCTAACAATATAGGCTCTTCGGTTTTATTTTTTTTACAAGCTGCAAAAGCACTTAATAATGCCAAAGCAAAAACAATTTTTAATTTATGTAATTTCATTTTTTTTGAATAAATAGTAAGTTAATATGCCATAATAGCAATAGTTTAAAGTGTTAAAACAATGATTTAAAACGGTTTAATAATTTACTCAAGCTGTAATTAATAAACCACTTTAAAATAATGCCTCATTAAATTAATAATAAAACAAGGGCGTTTTAATAAAATAAAAAACTAAGCTATTGGTGGGCTATTACCCGAAAAAAGAGAAAGATGTTTTTGGCTGTAAAATGCTACATAATTTGTTTGTAGCAATTGGGTAATTAAGTTAGGCGAAAAGTTAAACGAAGCTACACTTGATAAAATTTGCCCATTGTTTTGGTTTAAATTAAACTGACAAATTTGGCAAGTATTGCCTTCTTTTTCGGAAATTTGGTGTTTTGTAGAATGATGTTGATGGGTGCTTGCTGTATGATTATGGTTGCTGTGTGCATGTATATATTGAGCAAATGCAATAAAAGTGAAGGCAAACAGCAACAAAAAAGCACAAGACTTTTGTATTAAAGTATATATAAGTTTATGCCTTTTTTTCATTATGCAACAAAATTGCATATATTTTTTTTAAAATAGGCTATGTTTTTGATTTTTTATACATAGCTGGTAGTTTATTGCTTAATTGGCTTGCGCAATGGCGATAAAAAATATTGCTTTTATTGGGGCAGTAGTTGTTATACCTTTTTTAGTCCTCAAAAAATAAGAGATACTTTTGCGCCTAAATCCTCAAAAAATAACATAAAAAAACGCTTGCATTTAGCTTAATTTATTTTCGTTATCAACTATAACCGCCTCACCTTTTATATCGTCGTAAAACTTAGCTAGGGTAATTTCGATATAAGGTAGTAGTAGCAAAAAGCCTAAACCTAGGGTAAGTACACAAAGCAATGCCCACAATAAAAATCTTAAACTTAAATAAAAAAGTTTTAGTTTGTGGCCATCCATCATTGTTTTACTCTTTTCGATTGCATCGGCTGGGCTTATGTTTTCGTTGTCGTATAAAATATAAAATGTCATGGCGTACGATAATGCAGCAATAATGCCTGGTATAATTAAACATAACAGCCATAAAAAAATGTAAACAATTACCATTACGTAGGTAATAAAATTTCTTTGAAAGTTTTGGAAACCATCAAAAATTTGCTCTATCCTAGCCTCCTCATTTCTTGATAATAACAGCGAAAATTTGCTAATGCCATACGCCATAGGGCCACCAATAATAAGCGAAGCTATAAAACCGAAACCAGTTATGGCTTGCAAACCACCTGTAATAATGGTGTATAATAATGTTGTACCAATAGCCAAGCCCCATTTGCCTTCTAAACTTTGGCGGGCTTGTTGCATTAATTGTAAATTAGGTGTTGCCATAATTTTTTGTTTTTAAAATTGCGTTCTTAATAGCTTAGAATA
>JAAFJW010000044.1 GCA_013298995.1 Sphingobacteriales bacterium
TTAATCTTTTTGGTGTTGATGAAGATTTGAATTATATAGATACCTCTTTTAGCATTAACCCCACCTTAATAAAACCCAAGCTAGGCAAGCTACGCATAGGCATGGTGTATAACCAAGCCGAGCCACAATCTGTTGAAGCCCTTGCCCGTATAAATGCTTTGGCTACAAAATATAATGCCGTAATTGTGGCAGCACCTGTAAACACATCGGCCGATGCCCAGCTGGTTACCCAGTTTTTATTAAGCCAAAATATAGATTGTTTTTTTGCCAACCCAGATAATACCGTGTTTGCCGCCTTCGAAACGATATTAAAAAATTGCAACCAAAAAAACATACCCATTTTTACCAGCGAGGCTGGCTTGGTAAAACGTGGTGCCTTGGCAGCTTTTGGTGCCGATATGTACCAATGGGGCTACCAAGCTGGCCTACAAGCGGCTATGTTTTTAAAATCGGGCAAAACCCAAAACCTAAAACCCGAGATGGTAAAAATTAGGAAACGGGTTTACAACCCCATAGCGGCAAAAAAATATGGTTTAACTTTCCCTGCAAACTTTGAGCCTTTAAAATAAATGGAGTTTTACCTTAACGCAGTTTTACAAGGTTTATGCCTTTCGGCGATGGCTTTCGGCATATTTATATCGATGAAAATTTTTAACATTCCCGATATTTCAACGGATGGAACCTACACATTAGGTGGTGTAATTTCGGGTTTTTTTATCAGCCAAAGCTATAACGGCTTTGCCATTGTGGGTTTGGTTATGGTAGGTGGTGCATTGGCAGGTGCAGCCACAGGTTTTATACATACCAAACTTAAAGTAAACGCCCTGCTGGCTGGTATTTTGGTAATGACGGCTTTGTACTCTATTAATCTCAGTATTTTGGGGCAATCTAATTTGCCTTTGTTAAATTACCCAACGCTATTTACGGTGTTAAATGTGTTTCAAAATCCTACCCAAAACACCTTATTTATTGTGGCAAGCATTGTTTTAATTTTGTTAATTATAGTGAGTTATGTGCTAAAATCCGATTTCGGATTAGCCATGCGGGCAACGGGCAATAGCCAAACCATGGTGCGGGCTATGGGCGTAAATACCGATACCATGAAAATTATTGGACTTGCCATAGCCAACGCCCTCACCGCATTAAGCGGTTATTTAATGACACAGCTACAAGGCTTTGCCGATATAAATATGGGTATAGGCATTGTAATTGTAGGTTTGGGTTCGGTAATAATGGGCGAAACGTTGATTAATTTTTTTGCCATTACCAGCGTTGTCAAAATGCTTTTAACCGTGGTTTTGGGTGCCGTAGTTTTTCAGTTGGTATTGGCTTTTGCGCTAAGCCTAGGCATAAACCCTAATTTGTTAAAATTAATTACCGCCGCTTTTGTATTGTTAATAGTGGGTTTGCCCCGATTTTTATTTAAAAAAGCCGAATGATAGATTTACAAAACCTACATAAAACGTATAATGCAGGGCAAGCCAACAAGGTAAATGCCATACAAAATGTTTCGTTAAGCATCAAGCAAAACGATTTTGTGGTAATTGTGGGTGCCAATGGTTCGGGGAAATCTACACTGTTAAACCTTATATCGGGCAATGTATTGCCCAGTAGTGGTAAAATTTTTATTGATGATAAAGACGTGAGCCGCCAGCCCGAATATAAGCGCAGCCCAGCCATTGCCCGAGTTTTCCAGAACCCATTTAGCGGTACCGCCGCCGATTTAAGTATTTTAGATAATTTTAGATTGGCCGCCTTGCGTACGCAAAACAAAACACTAAAAATTGGTGTAAACCAAAACTTTAAAAACAAAATTAGCCAGCAAATAGCCCAATTGGGTATGGGTTTAGAAGATAAATTGAGCCAACCAATAGGTAGCCTTTCGGGCGGGCAACGCCAAGCCCTAACCCTTTTAATGGCCGTAATGGACGATTTAAAAATACTGTTGTTAGACGAACCAACTGCAGCACTAGACCCAAAAGCAGCCAATGTAGTGATGCAATTAGCCCAACAATTAACACAACAATACCAGCTTTGCACCATCCTAATTACTCATAATTTAAAAGACGCATTTACTTATGGCAACCGAATTATACAAATGGCCGAAGGCAAAATTAGCAAAGATTTAGATGCAACAGCAAAAACAAAACTTACACAAAATGAAATATTTAACTGGTTTAGTTAGCCTACTTTTACTGCAAACTTTTTTATGTTTTGGCCAAGCCGATAAAAATTTTGGCATTATACCTGCGCCAAAATCCATCACCCAAAACCAAGGGAATTTTACAATAAACGCCCAAACCCTAATTTTGTGTCAAGAAGCTAGCGAGAAAATTGCTTTTTTGTTTAAAGATTTTGTGCAGCAAAAAACAGGTTTTAATTTAACCATTATTAAAAACGATAGCACCCAATTGCAAAATGCTATTCAATTTGGCTCTGATAATATACAAAACATTTCATCAGAGGCATATACACTAAATATAAGCGCCCAAACCATCCGTGTAAACGGAAAAGAAAAAGGGCTTTTTTATGCGGTACAAACACTTTTTCAATTAATAAACCAATACCAAACCCAACTGCCCGCCCTAAATATTTGCGACGAACCACGCTACCAATACCGAGGTTTACACCTAGATGTAAGCCGCCATTTTTACCCCGTATGGTTTATAAAACAATATTTGGATTTAATGGCCATGTACAAACTCAACAATTTTCATTGGCATTTAACTGACGACCAAGGCTGGCGCATAGAGATAAAAAAATACCCTCGTTTAACCCAAATTGGCGGTTATCGTAACCAAACCATTATAGGTAATTACCACGATAGAATGCCGCAATGGTTTGATAATACGCCTTATGGTGGATTTTATACCCAAGCCCAAATTAAAGAAATTGTGGCTTACGCCGATGCAAAATTTATAAACATTATACCCGAAATAGATATGCCCGGCCATTCTTTAGCCGCTTTGGCAGCCTACCCGCATTTGGCCTGTAACAAAAACCCTGGTCCGTTTAAAACTGCCGAACGCTGGGGCGGTTTCGATGATATTTTTTGCGCTGGTAAAGACAGTACTTTTATTTTTATGGAAGATGTTTTAAACGAAGTAATGGATTTATTCCCCTCAAAATTTATACACATAGGTGGCGATGAAGTGCTAAAAACCAAATGGAAAACCTGCCCATATTGTCAAAAACGTATTAAAAAAGAAAAACTAAAAAACGAAGAAGAACTGCAATCGTATTTTATAGAACGGATAGAGAAGTTTTTAAATAAAAACGGTCGCTCTATTATTGGTTGGGACGAAATTTTAGACGGCGGGCTAGCACCCAACGCCACCGTAATGGCTTGGCAAGGTATACAAGGCGGCATTGCAGCAGCCAAGCAAAAGCATAACGCCATTATGAGCCCAAGTACTTTAGGTTTATATTTAGACCATACCCAAGGAAAATCAGACCAAGAACCTGTAAGCATAGGTGGCGATGGTAGGATACAAAAAATGTATAACTACAACCCTACTCCCGAAAGCCTTGCCGATGAATTTAAACCCTATATAATTGGCGTACAGGCCAATATGTGGACAGAATATATGCCCACCACCCAAAAAGTTGAATATATGTTACTACCCCGTTTAATGGCACTAGCCGAAACCGCTTGGACAGCCACCGAAAACAAAAACTACCTCAATTTTAATGAAAAACGCTTGCCTTTACACTTAAACTGGCTCGATAAAATCAATATTTTGTACCGTGTACCCACCGCTATTGGCGCAAAAGATACCAGCATAAACGTTACTGGCAATTATGTATTTAACTGGCAGCCATCAGTAAATGGTGCCAAAATATACTATACCATTGATGGTTATACCCCCAACCAAACTACCCCATTGTACAGCCAAGCACTACAAGTTTTTGTGCCTTACGGCGAAAAACGAGCGGTAAAAAGCGTGGTAATTACACCAAGCGGCAAGCAAAGTGCCATAACCACTACTTGGCTTGTAAACCAAAAACCTTACGAAGCTATTAGCGATAGCATACCCAAAGAAGCGGGCATAAAATTTTATTATGTACCCAAACTTTTTAAACTCACCACCGAAATTGATACCTGCAACGCTACCAATAAAGGTTGTTTAGCCACAATATCTACAAATAAAATACCCAACAAAGCCCGCGAGTATGGCGTAATTTTCGAAGGATATATAAATGTAAACGAAGATGCCGTTTTTGAGTTTGGCCTAAATAGCGACGATGGTAGCAAACTATATATCGACGATGATTTACTGATAGATAACGATTTAAAACACGCTAGGTTTTTACAATCGGCTGGGGCAAACCTAAAAAAAGGTTTACATAAAATTAAAGTAGCCTATTTTGATGTAGGCCCAGGCAGTATTTTACAAGTATTTATTAAAGGCACCGATGGCAAAAAAATAGAAATACCAGGGGTGATGCTTTTTCATTAGGGTAGCGTGTAAATTGTAAAAGATATTTAAAGTTCAAAAATTATGGCTAAAATAGGATACAAAATAATTAAACCCGACGACAACAAGAATATAACCCTAATTGCAAACTGGTATTTAAACGAGTGGAACATCCCAATTGAAAGAACAGTAGAAAAATTAAAAAAACTTTCACTAGATAATTATGAATTTCAAATTTTATTAACTCTTGATAACAATCCTATTGCAACAGGTGGGCTATACAATCACGTAGCACTACTAGATAAAGAACCAAGGTTTAAAATTTATAAAAACTGGTTGGCTTTAGTTTACACAAAACCCGAAAACAGAGGAAAAGGACTAGGCGCACTCATTTGTAACTATATACAAGATTTTTCAAAAAATATTGGATTAAAAGATATTTACCTTTTTACCCACACCGCCGAAAATTTATATAAACGGCTTGGGTGGCAACAAATAGAAAAAATTGTTTTAGGTAACAAAAATATAGTAGTTATGAAAAAAGAATTCTAAAAACAATACTAAAATAAACCGTATCTATTTTTATAAAATGATTACATTAAACCCTACTATACGCAGGTGCAGCATAAAAGAACATGAAATTATTACACATCCAATATTTTGAAGCATATAAAAAGCAACTCAATTTTAATATTGAAGAAGCTTTTACGAAACTATTAAACAAAGCGCAAAATATTGATGATTTTGAATTTTATTTGGCAAACGCAGCCGTTCACTCCTCTAATATTGAGGGGAATACAGTAAGTTTCGATACTTACCTAAAGGCAACAGAACACAATTTGCATCTTAAAACTAAAGAGATAAAAGAAATTGAAGACCTTATAAAAGCCTATCAGTTTGCCCAACAAAACAACATCACACTACAAAATATATTAAAAGCCCACGAAATTATTACCACTTCCATTTTATTAAAAAAAGAGAGAGGCAAAATACGAAAAGTACAGGTAGGTGTTAGAAGTGAAGGACGATTGATATACTTAGCCATCGAACCCGAATTTGTAAAAGTAGCATTAGAAAAGTTATTTGAAGACATTGCCGTTTTGCTTGCTTCAAAATTAACTATTGAAGAAGTATTTTATTATGCAGCGTACATTCATTTGGTGTTCGTAAATATTCATCCATTTATTGATGGAAATGGCAGAACAACAAGATTACTTGAAAAATGGTTTTTAGCCAAAATGCTTGGAGAAAAAGCTTGGTTTATAACTTCCGAAAAAAACTATTGGAATAACCGACCCTCTTATTATAAAAACTTACAATTAGGTGTAAATTATTATGAAGTAAAATATGAAAAAAGTATTCCGTTTTTTCTTATGTTGCCAAATGCTTTAAAAGATTTTGAAGAATTGGTGAAAAAAGGTATTCTTGTTAAACAAGGATACAAAAAAGGAACAATTTATAAATTAAGTATTGGCGGATAAATGGCGGAAATAAATTTGATATGGCGGATAAATGGCTAAAATATTAAAAAATTAAAGGTGCGGGAGCATTTTATACACTAACATAAAATAACGACACAATAACGCCAAAATAAAGACAAAACAATGATGTAATTATTTGATAAATAGCGAAAATGAATATGATATGGCGGAAATAGTAAAAAATTAAAAGAACTAAAGAATTTAAAACACTAATATAAAATAAAGACATAATAACGCCAAAAACAAAACATAAGCACCCAATTTATAAGCACAATAAACCCATAATCCGATTATGATAAAATACATCACCATTGCACTAGCTTCATTTTTATTTGCTTGCAATAACGAAGTTAAAATTACCGCCCCCCAAAAAGCCGCAACTACAAAATTGCCCGCTCCATTTAAAAAACACCAAAAAGTAGAAGTTGGGCCAGGTTTGATTTTTGATATTTATAGTTGGGGGCGTGGTGCCGATTCTACCTCATCATTACTTATTCTAAAATCCGATTCGTTAAAAAACGATTTTACGGTAGCCGAAACCGATAACCTAGACGGTAAGCTATCCGAAGTTTTTAATACCGATATGGATATAGATGGCAACCCCGAAGTAATTGTAGTTTACCAAAAAAACGATAAATATAAATCGGCAGAGGTAATGTGCTACGAGTTTTTAAAAAATGCCAACAAAATACGCTTTCCCGCTTTAAGCTATAAAACCAAAAAACAATACCGAGGAAACGATAAATTTTATGTAAAAGAAGGCAAACTTTTTAGAGAAATAAACCTTTTTGACGAAGCCGACACCATTAATAAAAAGCCTATCGCCAAAAAAATAGTACGCTACGGGCTAGAGGGAAATGGGTTTACAGTAAATGAGGAAGAATAGACTGGAGATTTTTGATTTTGCTAAGATGGAATTAAAACACAATAACTTATCACCTGTTTAGTAGCACACTACACACCAATATCATTGCACAAAATTATTTTAAATTTCTCTTCGCATTTGCTGTTACACCAAATACGGGAGAGTGTTTTTTTTTATAGCCAGAGTTCGATTGTTAAATAGTGTTTTCGTGATGATTAGGGCGTTTCCTGCCTGCCTGCGCAGGCAGGCCGCTACCGTCGTTAACGCATTAAAATCTCAAAAAAATATTGATTTACAGTAAATTATACTATAGTTTAATCATCGTAACTCAGGTTTATAGCTTTTTAAATATTGGCTGGTGTCACACCAACTAAAGGGTAAAAAGCTCAAAAAAATAACACCATATACACAAACCCTACTCCAACCTTACCATTAAAAAAGCCTTTTGAGTTTTAATTTTTTAATTTTCCATTACCTCCATAGCTTGTACAAATTTATTAAGCCATTGGTTGATGAATCGTGGGAGTTTATTGCTTTATCGTTTTTTAGTTCTGGTAATATTTTGTTAGCCAGTTGTTTACCAAGTTCTACGCCCCATTGGTCGAAACTAAAAATGTTCCAAATAATACCTTGTACAAATATTTTATGTTCGTACATGGCTATAAGCGAACCTAGGGTGCGGGGTGTAATTTTTTTAACCAATATAGAATTGGTAGGGCGGTTGCCTTCAAAAACTTTAAAAGGGGCTAGGCTTTCTATTTCGCCGTCAGTTTTATGGGTTGCAAGCAATTCGGCTACTACTTCCTCTTTTGTTTTACCGTTCATTAGTGCTTCGGTTTGTGCAAAAAAGTTGGATAGCAACATATTATGGTGTTGGCCTAGTGGGTTGTGTGATTGTGCGGGGGCAATAAAATCGCAGGGGATTAATTTAGTACCTTGGTGTATAAGTTGGTAAAAAGCGTGTTGGCCATTGGTGCCTGGTTCGCCCCATATAACTGGGCCACTTTGGTAAGTTAGTTTTTCGCCATTTCGGTTTACATATTTACCATTGCTTTCCATATCGCCTTGTTGAAAATAGGCGGCAAAGCGGTGTAAATATTGGTCGTAAGGTAAAATGGCTTGGGTTTCGGCTTCAAAAAAGTTATTGTACCATACGCCTAATAGGGCTAAAATTACAGGTATATTTTGCTCGAAATCGGTTTCTTTAAAATGATTGTCCATTTCATAAGCACCTAGCAAAAGTTCCTCAAAGTTTTCGAAACCAATAGATAGGGCAATAGGCATCCCAATAGCACTCCATAACGAGTAGCGGCCACCTACCCAGTCCCAAAAACCAAACATATTTTGGGTATCGATACCAAACTGAGCCACAGCCTTAGCATTGGTAGATAGGGCGGCAAAATGTTTGGCTACATCGGCATCGGTGGCACCAGCATTTAAAAACCAATTGCGGGCACTTAATGCGTTGCTCATGGTTTCTTGGGTGGTAAATGTTTTGGAAGCTACCAAAAACAAGGTAGTTTCGGGGTTTAGTTTTTTAAGGGTTTCTACAATATGGGTGGCATCTACATTGGAAACAAAATGTAGGTTTAGATGGTTTTTATAGGCTTTTAATGCTTCGGTAACCATTACGGGGCCAAGGTCGGAGCCACCGATGCCTATGTTTACCACATCGGTAATGGTTTTGCCTGTGTAGCCTTTCCAATTGCCCGAAATTATGGCTTCCGAAAATTGTTTCATTTTAGCTAATACCGCATTAATTTCGGGCATTACATCTTCCCCATCAACCATAATAGGTGTGTGGCTACGGTTGCGTAAAGCGGTGTGTAGTACGGCTCGGTTTTCGGTTTGGTTTATAGTATCACCATTAAACATTGCTTTTATGGCATTGGCTAGGCCACATTCGTGAGCCAGCTGAAACAGCAAAGCCATGGTGGTGTCGTCTATCCTGTTTTTCGAATAATCTAGGTGTATATCGTTAAATAAAACCGAAAATTTTGCGAAGCGGTTTTCGTCGTTTTTAAAAAGCTGGGCGATATGTTTATCAGAAATATCAACCAAATGATTGGCAAGGTATTGATAGGCTTGTGTTTGTGTGAAATTTATTTTGGGTAGCATTGCGTTTTATTGGAATGATTTAAGTTTCAAATATAATTTTAAAACTTTGAACTCACAAACGTATAGATTAAGGCTTAATAAAAAAGGTTGGGGGCAATGCTGCCCTTTATTTTTGGAATTTTAAACGCTTATATACTTTATATTTGTGTATTAGTGGCTGTATTTATGCCAATTTTTTAAGAACCCACCCAAAAGGCTTCGCCTTTATTTATTGCCACAAATACGCAAATATGGGCTTTATAACCAATGTTAGGACGACCGAAATCATACATAAAGACTTTCAAAAACAAAATTTTGTTATCTTTAAAAGCATTAACAATAAGCTGATTTACAGATAAATGATAATAAACATGAAAATAAATTTCATCACAACTATTGCGGTTACAAAAATATGCCGTATAATTGTACTCAATAATACCAGCCACGCTTCCCCATTGAACAGCGCACCCGGGCTGGTTTTCGATTTTTATAAGGTTAGCTTAATTTATTCAAAATAATGAAATACAATAAGTTACCTATTGAAATATCTCAACAGATAGAAAAACTCAAGGGACGTGGCTTAAAGTTTGATAACGAAAAAGAAGCGCAGAATCACCTCTCCAATATTAGTTATTATCGATTAAGAGCCTACATTTACCCTTTTAAAGACAATTCACAGGGCAATCAACCATTTAATGCTGATGTTACATTTGAGCAAATAATAGGGTTATACGATTTCGACAGCAAGCTACGGCTTTTGATTTTTGATGCTATCGAAAAAATTGAAATAGCACTAAGAACTCAAATCATCTATCATTTTGCTTTAACACACGGTAGTCATTGGCAACTAAAGCCTGAACTTTACAGAGATCCAATGAGATTTGCAAACCATCTTGATAGCTTACAAAAAGAAATAGACAGGAGTAACGAAACATTTATTGACCATTACAAAAATAAATATACTAACCCCACAGAACCGCCAAGTTGGATGAGTTTAGAAGTAAGTAGTATGGATTTACTTTCAAAAATATTTCAAAACTTAAAGAAAAGCCCCGAAAAATTAGCTGTAACATCTCATTTTGGACATAAAGATGTTTCAGTTATCGAAAACTGGATACTTTGTTTTAGCACATTAAGAAACATTTGTGCTCATCATGGACGAGTGTGGAACAGACGGCTTATACAGATAAAACTCCCTACACATCCGACACATACTTTTTTGAAAAACAAATCAATTTATACAAACAAACTTTATGCAACATTATCTTGCATTGAGTATGTATTAAAGCTAATAATTTCTAATTCAACATTTAACGAGAGACTAAAAGAGTTAATAAAAACTTGCCCATTAGCCCCGATAAAAGAAATGGGTTTCCCTAAAAACTGGTTAGACGAAGAACTATGGAAATAATTATTTGCTAACAACAGCACATTTCCAACTAGGCGGGATTTCGTTATCCGAACAAAAAAATCGTATAAAAATTTTAGAAACTTTGATTGTAATGCCTCGATGAGTTATTGGCTGCGCTACGATTTGTTTTTCTTGTTTAATACCATCTCAATAGTAAAAAAAGTAGCGGGGAGCAGGATCGAACTGCCGACCTCAGGGTTATGAATCCTGCGCTCTAACCATCTGAGCTACCCCGCCAATTAAGGGCTTTTAAAATCGTTTGCAAATATAGGGTAATTTCCCTTTCTTTATGAAAAATATTTTAAAACTTCCAAATTGTTGAATTTGGACATTCGGATAGATGGTAGAAAAACTAAAATACACTTTGGAGTACGAGATAAAATCGTCGGTAAAAATATTGTATAACTTTATAAGTGAGCCTAATGGGCTTTCGCAATGGTTTGCCGATGATGTGCGTGTAAAAGATTACGTTTATACTTTTGCTTGGAACGATGGCGAACAGCAAACCGCCAAGTTGCTATCAATTAAAGAAAATAAATTGGTACGGTTTAAATGGATTGATGACGAGCCGCATACTTACTTTGAATTAGAAGTAATTAAAGACGAACTTACCAACGATGTAGCACTATTGGTAACCGATTTTGCTACCAAAGAAACGATTAAAGAAAAAACCTTGGTTTGGAATATTCAGATTGAAAACCTGCAAGGCGTTTTAGGCGCTTAAATTTTTTACCTGTGAAAAAAATACACCTACTTTTACTAAAGGCATTTATACGCCCCTTTATAGTTACTTTTTTTATAGTAATGTTTGTATTACTGATGCTTTTTTTATTCAAATATATTGATGATTTGATAGGAAAAGGCTTTAAATGGTATGTAATATTGGAGCTAATGGCGTATGCGGCTGCTACCAATGTGGCCATGGCTTTACCGCTTTCGTTTTTGCTATCGAGTATTATGACTTTTGGTAACCTAGGCGAAAACTTTGAACTAGTGGCTATAAAATCGGCTGGTATATCGCTACAAAAAGCCATGATGCCTTTATTTATCCTCATTTCTTTTTTAAGTGTAGGTGCTTTTTTTTACTCGGATTATATTTTACCAAAAGCGTTTTTAAAAATGGGTGCTTTATTGTACGATGTAAGAAACCAAAAAGCGGCTTTTTTAATCGAAGAAGGCATATTTAACAACAGCATACCGGGCTACTCTATCAGGGTAGAAAAAAAGGAAAAAGATGGCGATGTGCTTAAAAAAATAATTATTTACGACCAAACCAAGGGTGTAGGAAACACCAATGTTACCCTAGCCCAACAAGGCGAAATGTATAAAACCCAAGATGGCAATTACTTGGTTTTAAAACTTAAAAACGGCGTACGCTACGAAGAAAGCCAGGGCGACCGAGGTTTCGACCCTCGCCAGCGGCTTACCCGATTGCGCTTTAAAGAAACGGAACAAAAATTTGATTTATCGAGCTTTAGCTTTAAGCGAGAGGATGAAAGCCTGTTTAAAAATAATTACCAAATGCTAAATTTAAAACAATTGGTACATTCTAAAGATTCTATTATTAACCAAACCGATAGTTTAAAAAATGCTATTTTTATAAACTCGTTTCCTTTTTACCGCATACTTAACGAAGCTAAAACGTACCGAAAATATCGCCCCAAAAAAATATTTTTAAAAGGCGGTTTATTAAATGGCTTAGATAAAAACCAAACCCCAAAATCAACGTTTATTTATGCTAGGGATATGGCAAAATCAGTGGTTGATAATAACACCACGCGGGTGGTGCAATTAGAAGAAGCCATTAAAAATATACGCCGCTACTTGGTCGAATATCATAAAAAATTTACACTCTCTTTTTCATGCTTGGTATTGTTTTTTATTGGTGCGCCGCTGGGTGCCATTATCCGTAAAGGAGGCTTGGGCTTGCCTGTGGTAATTTCGGTTATGTTTTTTTTGCTGTTTCATATTATCAGTACCGTGGGCGAAAAATCGGTGCGAGAGGGTAATATGTCGCCCTTTTTAGGGATGTGGCTAGCCGTAATTATACTTAGCCCACTAGGCTTGTTTTTAACCTACAAAGCCACCTCCGACTCGGCCTTGTTTGATGTAGAAATTTATAAAACCTGGGTAAAAAAAGTTTTTAGAATTAAGGGCAGGGCTAATTAAACCATAAAAAATAAGCGGGTTACGGCTTAAATATACATCAAAACATAGCCCGTTTTAAAGTAAAGGCTGCTTGCTTGGGTTGATATTGTAATTGGTCGTTGTTTTTTAATAGGTTTAACAGTTCGGTTTTGGTAACTTTTTTACCATTTAATACAGGTGGATTTTTTAAGCTATTATCTAATAATGGGCTGTAATTGGTAGCAAACCAAGTTACTTGTTCGTTGGGTAAAGCTACACCTAAAATCATCCCAGGTAAGCCAGCAAACGCTTCGGGGCCACTTTTGGCCACAATTTCATCAGTATAAAAAGCTACTACATATACCGAATCTAAAATTAAAGCATTGGCTCTGCGACAGGTAAAACCAGCTATTTCACGGGTTTCGTTGGTTATGCGCCATTTTATTTTTGGCACACTATCGCTTAGTACAAAATCGGTGGATAATACATTTTTTTGACTTTGGCTGGTTTGATTTAGCAAATCGGTTAACACAATGTTGTTATAAGCACATGATGTTACAAAATTTGGTAAAGCCGTTTGGTTGGGCAAAGGCTGGTAAACCGCTTTTTGATTATTAAACGCTATCGAAAATTGGGTAATTGCAAACTGCGGGTTTTTACTTTTATAATCGTCAACATAGTTTTTAAAATAGGCTGCATTTTCACCCGCATACAATACATTTAATATTTTGTACATATTTTGTTTCCGTTCAAATACTATTTTACCGCTTTCTATGGGTTTTACCGTTTGCGCTATGGCGGATTTCGAAATCACAATCCACAGCATAAAAAAAAGTAAGTGTTTAATTGGTAGTAATTTGGCTAATGGTTTCATTGTTTTTTATCCCCTAATGTTTTTTTAAAACTGTTAAAATTCCAAGTGGCATTAAACATTACATAGCGCTTAATGGTGGTATAGCTATTTTGTGTTACGGCATTGTTATTGGTGCTTCTATCAAAGCCTATATTTTGGTTTAGTATATCGTTTACACTGATTTTAAAAGCCAAACTTTCGCTTTTATTAACTGTACGCCCTAGGGATGCGTTAATAATATACCTGCTAAAATTTTGGTTAAAGGTTTGCGTTTTTCCCTGCCACAGGTAATTACCATCCGACCGTAGCTGAAACTTTTTTGGTAAAAGCATATCCATATAATGGTTAAGGGTAAAACCCCAAGAGTTGTTATTGTTTTGTGGCTGCAAGCTATTGGTATTGCCGTTATACACCATGCCCGTTTGTAATTGAAAAAAATAGACTTTGTTTTTTTGCTTCGTAAAATCGAGTTTGAAGTTATAATTGCTTGCGTTTGCGGTATTCATTTGTCCGTTGGTTAAACTTTCGTATTTATTGCCTCTGTACTCGCCATTTAAACCAGCATAAATGCCCCACAATTTAGTTTTAACGGCATAAAACATATTGCCATAATAGCTTACGTTACTTTTGCCATTTAGGTTTAAATAGGTAAAGGTGTTTTTACCTTCGGCATCGGTTTGTGCAGCGGTAGTAATGGGCTTGTTGGTAATATTCAAATCGGCGTAGGTAGCAAAATAGGTATCGGTTAGTATTTTAAAACTATTGTAATTTACCGAAAACGAGTGGTTAAAAGCGGGAGCTAAGTTGGCGTTTCCTACAAAAATATTTAGCGGGTCGGTGTTGTTTAATATGGGCTGTATTTGGTCCATATTAGGTTGCTGGGTATTACCGTTATACTTAATTTCTAGGTTTTTATACGCCGAAAAGCTGTAAACAACCTCGGTACTGGGGTGCCAAAACA
Organism: Sphingobacteriales bacterium; assembly: GCA_013298995.1. Taxonomy (GTDB): domain Bacteria; phylum Bacteroidota; class Bacteroidia; order Sphingobacteriales; family Sphingobacteriaceae; genus Pseudopedobacter. Next base: position 14,214 of record JAAFJW010000044.1, read on the forward strand.
CAAAGTTGCGGTTTAAGGTGGTATTATTAAATAGGTTTTTTTGTTTAAAAGCGGTGTTTGATAAATCGTTGGCCAGTTGCAACCGTAATTTACCTTTGCTATAATTATAACCTAATCCGCCACGGTTTATTAGTTGGTTAAAATCGTAACTGTTGCTAAATAAGCTATCTAAAGCCCCTTTTGTGCCATTGGGCAAATTGTTAAAAGTGTTTCGGCGTAGGTTTTCGTTGTTAAACGATAGGCCATAATTTATAAAAACCGAAGCCGATTTGGTAATAGGTTCGGTATAAATGGCTTTCGAATTAAAAACTTTTGCACTGTTTGTATTGGTTTTATCTTGGTTAATTTTTAGGCTATCGCTAGCAATGCTATTGGTAAAAAAATAACTGTTTGATTGTAGTAAACCGGTAGAATTGCTGTTGTTAAAATATTGGTTAAGGCTTAACGATAGCGTTCGCCTTTCTTTTTTAAATTTTTTGGCCCATAATACATCGCCCGAAAAAACTTGGTTATTGGTTTTGGTGCTAAAATTTCGTTGGTTGGTGTTTAAAATATCTGTTTGCGTATTGGTTTGCGTGGTAAAGTTATTAAACGTATTTTTTTGTACCACACCCGCTTTTAAGGTTATTTCCAAACTGTTTAAAGTATCTAAAGCATATTTTAGTTTACCGTTGCTGGTATGGTTTAGCAAGCTGTTATCAAAATTTTGTTGCGATTGTGTGTATAAAATACTGGTGGGTAGGTTTTGTTGCACCTGTTTATTAATTTCTCCGTTTACGTTAAAATTGTTGATGTTATAGTTACCGTTAAAGTTTTGTTTGCCATCGTTCCATTTATTGTTGTAATGCACACCGCCCGATTTTACTATCGGAATACCTTGGCCGTTATAATCGCCGTTCCAAGTATCTAGCTCTTTGCCTACTAGGCCAACATTATCGTTACCGCTGCTGTAAATTTCTCGGTCTTCGTAATTTAAACCTATGTTGCCTATATTATTGGCCGAACCATACACGGCCAGTTTTTCATCTTTTTTAAACCAATTAAACATTGCCTCGCCTTGGTAAAAGTTACGGGTGGCTAGGCCAGCATTAAGTTTGCCAAAATAGCCCAGTTTTTTATCCTCTTTTAGTTTTAGGTTAATGGTTTTATCTTTTTTGCCATCATCAATACCTGTAAAAACGGCTTGCTCGCTTTTTTTATCAAACACCTGTACTTTATCAACCATATCGGCCCGCAGGTTTTTGGTAACTAGGGTAGGGTCGTTGCCAAAAAACTCTTCGCCATCTACCAAAACCTTGGTAACGGCTTTGCCTTGTGCAGTAATTTTACCATAACTATCTACCTGTAAGCCGGGCAATTGCTTTAATAAATCTTCAACTGGGGCATTGGGTTGCACTATGTAACTGCCTGCATTGTATTCGGTAGTATCGCCCCGTAAAGTTATGGCAGCTTTTTTTGCGGTAACCACTACATCTTTTAGCAAAATAGCTGGGGTAAACATATTTATTTTACCCAAATCCACCGTTTTGGTGCTCATGTTTAGCGATACATAAGTTACATAATCAACATATTTTGGGTAGCTTACCATCAAAATATAGCTACCAGCGTTTAGGTTATTGAGGGTAAACTGCCCGTTGGCATTACTACGGGTATCGGCAATTAAAACCGAATCTTTAGCGTTTAGCAACACAATGGAGCCGTTTTTTAGGTTTACACTGGCTGCCGAATCAATAATAGCCCCGTTAATTTGAAAGTTTTGGGCGTAGGTAAAATGGCTTAGGCATAAGAGTGTAAATAGGAGTAGGTGTTTTTTCATAGGGTAGGCTATAAATTAAGATACTATTTTGATTGTTAGGATATTAATTTAACCCAAACGTTACACCAAACGTCATATTTTTTAATCCTTTTTGTGGGGTGCTATCAAACATATCGGTAGTGTAATATTTAGCAAATAAACCAATTCCATCGTAAGCCAAGCGCAGCGTTCCTCCAAAACGAAATGGCGAAAAATTATAATCGTCGTACGATTTTTGTTTCCCTCGTTCGGTACTAATTTGTTTTAGCTTGGCATTTAATAAAAAAGCAACTTCGGGGCCTGCCACTATATAAAAACGCTTTCCTTTTTTATCTTTTGGGCTACGGTATTCAAAATTTAATGGAATGTGTAAGTAACTGCTCGAAAACCTATTTTTGCTAAACCCTATCGGTTCGTTTATATACGTTAGTGTAGGCATGTTTTTTTGCATCGTAATATTTTGGCGTAGCCTAATTAGTGTCCAATCGAAACCTGCGGCCAAATAAACTTTAAATTGTGGCGTAAATCGATAACCTAATTGTAAAACATCGAACGATAAATGGCTTGTTTTGCTGGCCCTATAATCTAAAAACTGGTTGCTGGGCGATAATGCAAAACTCCCGTTATCAATCAGCTTAGAAAAACCAAAATCTAAACGGGTAAAGGTAATGCCGCTAAAAAAGCGTTTGTATTCCGAACTATCATTTTTTACAAGGGTATCTTTCTTGTAGCGAGAAAACATTTTTTCGCCACCTAAATTTATAGCTATTATTTTACGCTTTACGCTATCTTGTTTTTGTGCAATTGTATATGGCGCTAGCAACGTAATAAGTACGCTTGTAACCACTGTTTTTAGAGTTAAATTTTTCATTTTATGTGTTTTAATTATTGTACGTTTTTTTTGAATTTAATTGTATAAAACCAATATTTATGGCTGCAATAGATGAATTACCTCCTTCATCGGTATTAAATTTTATCAGTTTTTTAGCCCGTTTATCCACTTTGTTCACTAAAAAATTTACCAAATCGCCCACGTTTCTTATGCCCTTTTGGGGGATTTTAGCCTGTGTAATTGTGTTTTTATTAATGCTTGTGGTATCTGTTTGGGTTATTGCAATTGCCTGTTGTGGAGGCAAAATGCTTGCAATTAAAAGCGTATCTGTGGCATTTGTTTCAATTTTTTTTGTTGGCTTATAAGCAATTTGTAGGTTCGGTGTTATTGCTTCATTTTTCGATAACTTATTGTTTTTAAAAGTTTTATCTATTATATTTTTATCAATTTTAGTTTTTGGCTTTTTAGCCGATGCCCAAATTTTAATCACCTGTTTTTTATCATCAGGTTTTAAGGTAAAAAGCGTATCTGTTTTACTCAAAGGTTTTGAGGGTTTATTTTTTGATGCAACAGTAGGGCTGTGTTTAAGGCCATTAAAATCCGTTTTACCTGTTTTTGTAAATACAAGCAACGTAGTAGTAATTAACACCACGCTTGCCGCAGCCCACCAATAAATGGGTAAAATGCGTTTTTTTTGCGGAGCTAGTTTAGCCTCAATACTAGCCCATACATTTGCCGATGGTGTAATTTCGGCATTATCAAATTTGTTTTTAAACAAATTATCCCATTCGCTATTTGGTATGTGTTGCATAATCCAAGCCCTCCATTTTAATAATTTTTTGTTGCAATATTGCCCTCGCCCTCGATAGTTGCGATTTACTGGTGCTTTCGCTAATGCCCAATATTGTCGCAATTTCTTTGTGGCTATATCCTTCTATAACGTACATATTAAACACTATACGGTAGCCATCGGCTAGTTTTTGTATTAATTTTAATAAATCTTGCATCGCTAAATTACTAAAATCAAAACCCGTTGCAGGCTGTTCAAACGCATCATCAATAGGCACTACATTTAAAAAGCGTAAATTTTTTCGGTAGCTTTCTATGGCTGTGTTTACCATTATTTTACGCATCCAACCTTCAAAATTACCTTCGCCACGGTAGCTGCTTATTTCTTTAAAAATTTTGATAAACCCTATCTGTAAAATATCTTCAGCTTCCATTTTATCTTTTGCGTAGCGCATACAAATTGCCAACATTTTGGCCGAAAATTGCTGGTAAAGCATTTCTTGCATAAACCCGTTATTGGCTTTACAGCCTTCAATTATTTCGGTTAATGTATGTGTATAGCTTAGCTTCATGTATGTTTTGTATTAGGGTAGATGAAGTTTTGGAGCTAAAGGTTGCAAAGGGGGGTAAAAAAAATAACTAAAATTAAAAACAGAAAATATTTTAGTGTACTTACTTAAACATAAAAATAACAGGTGTGATTAATACTTCTTGCTTCAATTATTAAAAATCACTTATTATGTTTCGATTAGTTTAAATCAACTTAATGTGTGTATTATAAGAAAGGATTTATAATTTTAAGCTGTTCTTCAACCAGTAATTGGTGATGCATATCTTCGGTATATAAAATTTGACAATCTGCTTCGAAAGTTGCGGCTACAATGATGGCATCAAAAATTTGAAAATCATATTTTTCGATAAAACTTGAAGCTAAATTTAACGTATTCTTATTAATAGACTGAAGCGTTGTAAAGTCTAACCACTCTTTACATTTATTAAAAATCTCTAGTTTAGGTGCTTTGATAAGTCGTTTGGTTACATTTAAAAATTCAGAAACAACTTGTACAGAAACAATTGGATTATTTACTACAATTTCTTTAGCTGTTTGATGTTTATGACTATCAGAATTATCTAACAAATAAATTAAAATATTGGTATCAATAGCTATTTTATTCATAATCATTGGCATCATCTCTGTTAAACTTAAAGTTCGATAAATCAACTTTATAACCAACCAAAGATTGATTTAATTTCTTTAATTTCTCTGCTTTATCATCATCAGAATTTTTAATTTCAACCACCACACGCTTA
>JAAFJW010000050.1 GCA_013298995.1 Sphingobacteriales bacterium
TATTGCTATAAATGCTTTCTTTTTTATACTCGTTTTTATTAAGGTACCTAAAAAAAGTGGTTTCCATACCAAACGAAAGCAAGGCATTAATAATGGATGCAAAGCTGTACAGTTCGGTAAAAATGCCATACACACTGGCGGGGTAAACCCTTACATATATGGGTGTTAAAAAAAAATTAAGCACCCTTGATGCGATGGTACTTATGCCGTAAATAGCCGTTTGGCCTGCAAATTTTTTTATTACACTCAATGTATTTATTTTTTAAGGATGTTAAAATTTTGGTGCATTTTAATTTCGATAGGTTCTGTATTTATGCTTTCTACCAAGGCTTCATCTGGACCTAGTTTACACCAATTTAAAAATTCTTGCATATACGTTTATGCTTTCTGCCAAGGCTTCATCTGGCCCTAGTTTACACCAATTTAAAAATTCTTGCATGTATATATCCTCGGCTTCGGCTTCTATATACACGTTGCCATTGGGTAGGTTTTTTACAAAACCTTTAACGCCCAGTTGGTCGGCAACGGCTTTGGTACTTATCCTAAACCCTACGCCTTGTACACGGCCAGTTAAGGTAATTTTGTTTGCTATCATGTTTATTAAATCAATTTTATCACTTCGGATTGTGGCGTTATGGCACCATCGTTAAAATTAGTAATTAAATTTAAGCCAGGCGTTTTGCCTACTTTAATGCTGCCCAACGTATCTTCAAACCCAAATAACCTAGCCCCATTAATGGTACACCATGGCAATACTTGTGCAAATGTAAGCTGTGGATTGTGGTTTAACAAGGTGCGTATTTCGGTTAATAGGCATAGGCTATGGTTCGATGCCAAGCTATCTGTACCTAGGGTAAAGTTAAAATTGTTATCTAAAAATTGGGATATTTGGGGCAATTGGTTTTCTATATACAAGTTTGCATTGGGGCAAAAACACCAATAAATTTGGTTGGCTATTTGCTTGGCTAAGGCAATATCGTTTGTAGTTGTAAATGTGTTATGTACCAATATTTTTTTTTGGTGGGAGGATAAAAGCGGTAAAACTGTCGCCAACGATGTTTTGTTTTGCGCTTCAAAACTATCTATATTTATTCCCAAAGTTTGGTATAAATCTAAAAAATGGCCTGTTTTGTTTTGGTACAATAGGTTTTCTTGCTCGCTTTCTTGGTTATGTATGCTAATTAAATTGGGCTGTGTAAGGCAATAGGTATTTATTTGGTTAAAAAGCTGTGCCGATACCGAGTAAGGTGCATGTGGCACTACCGAAGCGGGAGTTGCAAATTGGGCTTTTAATGTCAAAGCGTTTTCGAAAATTTGTGCGGCTTTGTTGCCATCCATCCCCAATATTTCTACAAAAGTGTGGTATTTTATTTTGCTTTTGGCTTTAATGTTGGCGGTTACGTTGGTGTTGCTAATATCGCCTACGGCTACAATGCCGTTTTTGTACATGGTTTTATCAGCAATTTTGGCGGCTTTTATTTGCTCGTTTACATCGCTATTGCGCAGGGCAATTACCTGTTTAATAAAAGATACTAAGCCCTCGCCTTGTGGTATTTGCTGGTGCAGGTACGAAAGCTCTAGGTGGCAATGCGCATTTATAAAACCAGGTACTATTGCCCCTTGCAGGCGTTGTACATCAGTTTCGGTATCATTAAGTTTATGTATTGATAAAATTTTACCCGCATTATCGGTTACTATCACGGCGTTGCGTAGCGGCTCTCCCTCTAAAGTATAAATATAATCGGCTGTAAATTTTTTCATACAGGGGTTATGGATGGTAAATCCGCGTTAAGCGAAAAAAAAAATAAAAATCCGAAATTTTAAGGATGAATTTTTGTTTTGTGGGTATTAAAATTAAAATAAACGAGCCCGTAAAATCAACTCTCCTCCCTATTTATCCGTTTAAAAATCTTATCCATTTTATCCACATATTCATTGGTATCATCCATAAAAAACTCCAGCTGCGGTACACCACGCACTTGGTCTTTAATGCGTTTGCCTAGGTTGTACCTTATTTCGCTATTGTGTGCATTAATGGTATTGATGGCCAAAACGTGGTCGGGGCTGTTAAAAAAACTTAAAAAAACACGCACAATACCCAAATCGGGCGTTGCCCTTACTTTGGTAATCGTTATCATTGATTGTGGTAGCAGTGAATTGCTTTCTCGCTGGAAAATTTCGCTCAACTCTTTCTGTATCAATCTTGAAAATTTTTGTTGCCTTTTCGATTCCATATTTTGTTTAATAATTAAAGCCATGTTGGCTACCCAAATAGCCTAAGGTGTATATTGGCAAATATAAGTTTCCATCTTAATTTTAAGGCTTTTTGTTTGGTAAATTATAGCCATTTTTTTTTAGCTTTAACAGCAATAAAAACCCTTTTGACTGTAACATCGTACAACAATTAGGTTCTAAATGGGTTAAAGCATTATATTTGCAACATTATGGGATTAATACGATTTTTACTATTTGCCATTTGTATTTTATATGTGGTAAAAACGCTTGCCAAAATTTTTCTACCCTTTTTATTTAAAAAAGCGGTAAGCAAAATGCAAAATAACATGAACGGGCAAAACGCCAGCCATGCCAGCACCAAGCCCGAAGGTACAATTAGTGTTGATTACATACCACCAACAACCAAAAAGCAGCCCAAATTTAAAGGAAACGATGATTTTATACCTTACGAAGAAGTAAAATAAATAACCTTTAAATACTATGAAAGTAATTATACACGGTGGCTTTTTTAGCGAATCTACCACCAATGCCGAAATAAAACTTGCCAAACAAGCCGCCCTAAAAAATATTGTAAACCAAGCCCATATTTTCTTAAAAAACAATACCGCTTTAGATACGGCAATATACGCCACCAGCTTGCTCGAAAACGACCCACTTTTTAACGCCGGCACAGGCTCGCAAATACAAAGTGATGGAAAAATAAGGTTAAGTGCCAGCGTAATGGAGGGTAAAACGGGTAAATTTGCAGGACTGATAAATATACAAGACATTAAAAATCCTATCACACTATGCAAAACATTACTGGCCACAGACGACCGTGTGCTAAGCGGGCAAGAAGCATTAAATTTTGCAAAATCTAAAAATATACCTTATTACAACCCCGAAATACCACAACGCCGGGCCGAATACGAAGCCAAACTTTTAAAAGCTAAAGGCTTAGGCACTGTAGGTTGTGTAGCTTTAGATGCGCAGGGCAATATAGCCGCTGCCACATCAACAGGGGGCAAAGGGTTCGAAATACCAGGCCGAGTAAGCGACTCGGCAACCGTAGCGGGCAATTACGCCAATGCTTATGCAGGCGTTTCGTGTACAGGCGTAGGCGAGGATATTGTGAGTGCCGCTTTGGCTTGTAAAATTGTAACCCGTGTAAGCGATGGCTTTTCGCTAAAAGAGGCTAGCGAAAAATCATTTACCGAACTAAAAGAAATTAATGGTTTTGCTGGCATAATAGGCATCAGCGCAAGCGGACAAATGTACCATTGCCACTCGCACCCTTACATGGTATGGGCAGCACACGATGGCGAAAGCCTAAGCTGGTTTGCTTAATTGTATATAAAATATTTTGGAAAAACTTTGGCTAGCATTTTTTTTGCCAAAGCTAGCCCTCCCCCATTTTTTGTAGGTGCTGTTAGCCATTTGGGCGGCTTTTCTATCAACATTATTTCTTACTTTCCAGCTCCTCAAAATTGTCAAAGTAAGTAAAATCTTTAGTTATAATTCCGTTTTCGATTGTAAAAATGGTGCAAATTGGTAACTCAAATTTTGAACCGTCAGCTGCTGTTCCACTCGAAACAAACTCTACAATAATATGCCTATTGCCCGAAGGGTAAATTTGAATAACTTCATCGTGAAGGTTTGGGAAAACTTTGTTTAATTCAGCATACTTATCAATAATCTGTTGTCTTGTTTGCTTTACTATTCCTTGTCCTAACGATGGGTCTTTAAATTCCGAAATTTCCGAATACATATTTGCCATTTTCGTCCATTCGTGGTTATTAAAATGTTCAAAATACTGTTTTACTAATTTTTCATTATCTGGTGCCTGCATACTTTTATTATTTTGATTGTTACAAGAAATCAATGCAAATGTTGCAAAAAATAATATTAATAAATGTTTCATCTTTTTGTTGTTTACACTCGTTTTATATCCAAAGGTGTGTTTGCTGTGTTATGTTAGCCTCACCGCTAATAAAGAGCTAATAAAGATTTTTTGCTCCTAAAACTTTCGAAATTTTACCTACCCATACCTCCAGGCATAGCACCGCCTTTCATCATCTTTTGCATTTTAAGCATAGCGGCAGGGTTCGAAAACTGCTTCATCATTTTTTTCATCTCATCAAACTGTTTAATAAGTTTGTTTACCTCGGCAATATCGTTTCCGCTTCCTTTTGCAATACGGTTTCTACGGCTATGGTTAATGGTATCGGGGTTTTCTCGTTCGTATGGGGTCATCGATTTAATAATAGCTTCGATACCTTTAAAAGCATTATCATCTACTTCTACGTTTTTCATCATTTTGCCTGCGCCGGGTATCATGCCCATTAAATCTTTAAGGTTACCCATTTTTTTGATTTGCTGTATTTGGCTCAAAAAATCGTTGAAATCGAATTTGTTTTTATGTATTTTCTTTTGCAGGATGGCGGCTTCTTTTTCGTCGAACTGCATTTGCGCCCGCTCTACCAGCGATATCACATCGCCCATACCCAATATACGCGATGCCATCCTATCGGGATAAAATACATCTAAGGCTTCCATTTTTTCGCCCGTACCTACAAATTTTATAGGTTTATTTACTACCGATTTTATAGATAAAGCCGCACCGCCACGGGTATCGCCATCAAGTTTGGTAAGCACTACGCCTGTAAAATCTAACCTATCATTAAAAGCTTTGGCGGTGTTTACGGCATCTTGCCCCGTCATGGCATCTACCACAAATAAAATTTCTTGTGGCTTACAGGCGGCTTTAACTTCGGCAATCTCGGTCATTAAGGCATCATCTAACGATAAACGACCTGCCGTATCTATAATAATTACATTGTTACCATTTTGCTTACCGTGTGCGATACCTTCGAGCGCAATGGCTACGGGGTTGGTGCTTTGGCGGTTGGTATATACATCGGCACCTACTTGGGCAGCCAATATTTCTAGCTGGTCTATAGCTGCGGGGCGGTACACATCGCCAGCTACCAATAATGGTTTTTTGTTTTTTTGCGTTTTTAAATAGTTTGCCAGTTTGCCACTAAAGGTGGTTTTACCCGCACCGTTAAGCCCAGCAATTAAAATTATGGTAGGGTTTTGTTTAATATCTAAATCTTGCACTTGGCCTCCCATAAGTTGGGTAAGCTCATCGTTCATTATTTTGGTAAGCAATTGCCCTGGCGAAATAGCGGTTAATACATGTTGCCCTATGGCTTTTTGTTTTACCTCGTCTGTAAATGTTTTTGCGGTTTTGTAATTAACATCGGCATCTAATAATGCTTTGCGTATCTCTTTCATGGTTTCGGCTACATTAATTTCGGTAATGCTGCCTTGGCCTTTTAATATTTTAAATGCTCCTTCGAGCTTATCTTGCAAATTATCAAACATGGGGTAAAAAATTATTTTTTAATGTGCAAAGTTAAGATTATGATTGAAAAAGGTGCAAAGGATTTATGAATGAATTAGGATTTTTGAAGTTACGGTGAGTTAAACCCGAGTTTTAAAGCCCTGCCCTGCGTACCTAAACCCGACAGCCTGCCTTGTGCCTAAGGCCTGCGGGCGTACCTGCCGGCCAGCAGGCGGGTGAGCGGATGGCGGGACTAGCCAATATGATGAAATGCTAGCCTAGGTTTTTCCAAAAAAAAACGTAAATAATTTTTAAATAATTTGCCAGTTAATTTCTTCTATGCCTTTGTTTTTTAAATAGGCATTGGTTTGGCTAAATGGCTTAGAACCATAAAAGCCTTGGTATGCCGAAAATGGTGAGGGGTGTGCCGATTTAATGATAAAGTGTTTGTTTTCATCAATATACATGGCTTTTGCTTGGGCAAATTTTCCCCATAATATAAAAACTATATTTTGTTTTTGTGCCGAAATGGTTTTAATTACTTGATTGGTAAAGTTTTCCCAGCCCGCTTTTTGGTGCGAGCCTGGCGTATTGGCCGCTACGGTTAGTGTAGCATTTAGCATTAATACGCCTTGTTGTGCCCAATAAGTAAGGTTGCCGTGTGGCGGAGTTTTAAACCCTGGCATATCGGTACTTAACTCTTTATACATATTTTGTAACGATGGCGGTATGGCTACACCCATTTGTACCGAAAACGATAGGCCATGCGCTTGGCCTTGGCCATGGTAGGGGTCTTGCCCCAAAATTACTACTTTCACTTTATGCCAAGGGGTGATTTCAAAGGCATTAAAAATAGCGTTATTGGGCGGGTAAATAATTTTCCCTTCTTGCTTTTCTGCGAGCAAAAAATTGCGTAATTGTTGCATATATGGTGCATCAAATTCGGGTTTTAAAACGGCCAACCACGATGCTTCTAATTTTACTGGCATATTTATTTTCTTTCTATTGATTTGAAGCGCAATTAAACAGATATTTGCGACCACAAAATTAACAAATAACGATGCCAAATTTTATTAGAATTATTATAGGTGCCATTTTATTGGGTGCAGCGGTTACATTGTTTGTATTATCGCACTGGGCTTGGGGTATTTTACTGGTATTGCTAGCTATAATTGTATTTATTACTTATATTTTTAACGAGCGTATGTTGCTTGCACAGTGGTATATGCGTAAAGAAAATATGGAAAAATCGGAGGCTTGCCTAGCGGGAATTAAAAACCCCGAAACCGAATTGTTTAAAGGCCAGTTGGGTTATTATAACTTACTGTTGGGTTTGATAGAATCGCGTAAATCGCCTATGAAATCCGAAAAGTATTTCAAAAAAGCATTGGCCTGTGGCCTTACTATGGACCATAATATAGCTTTGGCAAATTTGAGTTTAGCAGGCGTAGAAATGGGTAAACGCAACAAGCGTGAAGCCCTTCGGCTGATAAAAGAAGCCGAAAAAGCCGATAAAAGTAAAATATTAGGCGAGCAAATAAAAATGATGAAAGGGCAAATGAGCATGCTTGATAAAACCCAGCAGGTGCGTGGCGGCAAGGGAAGTTACCGCCAATACTAGCCATTAGCCCCCAAACTCTAAAAAAACAATATAGCGTCTAAGTTTATTTATCTAAATTTCTTTGTATTTCGGCACAAAATATAGCCGCCGATACGGCTACGTTTAACGATTCGGTGCTTCCCTTACCGGGGATGGTTATCGGGTGGCTAATTAAAGGGCGCAATTCATCCGAAATACCGTTGCCTTCATTACCTAAGAGTAAAAAAGCATTGCTTGCCCAAGTGTGTTGATATATGTTTTTACCGTTTAATAAGCCTGCATACACAGGGAGCTTATGTTGGATAATTAATGTTTTTAAATCGGTATAAATAATTTTAACTTGCGAAAGTGCGCCCATGCTGGCTTGTACCACTTTGGGGTTATAGGCATCTACGGTATCGGCCGAACAAAATAAATGGGTATAACCGAACCAATTGGCGGTGCGTATAATGGTGCCTAGGTTACCTGGGTCTTGTACGCCATCGAGCAATAAATGTATTTGCGCTTGTTGGTTTGGTAGTGTAGGATGGTTTAAAGGTACTTTTACAATGGCGATAATACCTTGTGGGGTTTGTAAAGCCGATATTTTTTTTAATTCTTGTTCGTTTACATCAAATACCTTAATATTTTGAGGTAAATTTGACAACTGTTTTGATATTTGGGCTGTAGTAAAAAGAGTATCTATAATATAATCAGAATGTATAAATTCTGTAATTGATTTTAATCCTTCCACCATAAATAACCCCAATTGCTTGCGGTATTTTTTATGTTGAAGGCTGTTAACTAAACTTATTTGCGACTTTGAAAGCATATTTTTATTATACTTTTACAATAGTAATTCTTTTTACCTTAATTGTAGGATGTAGGTCCACAAAAAAATTAGGTAAAAACGAGGCCTTAATTACAAAATTAAACCTTAGGGGATTTGATAAGCAATTTGAAGAACAAGCAAAGGCTTATGTAGCATTGGATATACGGCCTAATTCGCCTTTTAATTTATTTATTTACAATACCTTTAGTAAAAAAGGGAAACTTAAATTGGGCGAAGCACCGCATTTGCTCGATAGTGCCCTTATAGAAGTATCGCGTAAGCAAATTAAAAAATTTTTAAACACCAAAGGTTTTTTAAATGCAGCGGTGTACGATAGCGTAAGCATAAAAAATAAGCGGGCTACCTTATTTTATACTGCCAAGCAGGGTGCACCATTTAGGTTTAACAACATGGCTTTTACCATAAAAGATAGTACAATAAAAAACTTGTATTTAAGCAACCGAAGTAAATTTACCCAAATTACCAAAGGCGCAAGGTACGATGAAGATAGCATTGCTACCGAACGCGAAAAAATTTACTTGCTAATGAAAAGTAATGGCTATTACGATTTTTTGAGGCAATATGTACGCCCCATTGTTGATACCAATACCAATAATAGCTTGGCCAATGTTGATATAACTATTGTAAACCCCAGCGATAGCACTAGGCATAAACAATATACCATTAACAACACATATATAAACATACAATCGGCCGGCATACAACAAAAAAAAGCCGATACAACGGTTATTGATTCGCAATATTATTTCTACGATAAATCCACCTATTTTAAAGCCAAGCGCATAGCTAATTTTATTTATTTTAAGCAAAAAGATGCTTATAGCATTACAAAAGCTGAGTTAACCAACCAGCGATTATATGATTTGAACGTGTTTAAAAGCGTTAATATTTCGTTTAAAAAAACCAATGATAGCTCCCAGCGTTTAAATGCTTTTTTAGATATTGTACCTTTAAAACGAAAGTTTAATAGGATTGATGCCGAATACACTTTTAATGCCAGTATTACGGGCTTAAACTTAGGCTTAACCTATCAAAACCGAAATGCGTTTGGTGGTGGCGAAGTATTTGAGGTAAAAGGGCGTAGCGGTTTTCAGTTCGATAGAAACTTATCGGGGCAGTTTATTGATAGGGTATTAAGCCGCGATTATCAAGTAGGTACCAGCTTATCGTTCCCTCGTTTAATTAGCCCTTTTCGTATTCCGCTTATTGGTAAAAATGGCATACCACGTACTAGAATTGGCTTAAGTTATCAAATTTTTAATTTAACCAATACCTACCAACGGAATACCTTGGGCGGTACTTTTACCTACGATTGGATAGAAACCAAATACAAATCACACTCGTTTACACCTATAAATATCCAATACTCGCAAGGGAAAATTAAGCAATCGGTAGCCGATAGTTTAGTAGCGCAAGGCGAACGTTTTTTTTTAACCACCTTGCGTTCACAATTGGTATCGAGCAGTTTATACAGCTATACGTACAACCTTATTAGGCTTAACGAGTACCGAAATTTTAGTTTCTTTTTGGGTAATATTGAGGTAGGCGGAAACTCGGCAGCCTTGCTTGCCAAAGCATTAAACCATAAACCCGATGCCGATGGGCAAAAAAAACTGTTTAATGTGCCTTATTACGAGTTTGTAAAACTCGAAGCCGATTATAGGTATTACAAATCATTGGGAGGCGAACGGCAATTGATAGTGCGCTTAAACCCCGGCATAGGGATTTCGTATGGCAATGTAAAGGCCTTACCTTTCGAGAAATTGTTTTTTGCAGGTGGCTCTACGGGTATAAGGGCTTGGCAAGCCCGTACACTTGGCCCCGGTAACTATAACCGCAGTAGCCTACAAAATGATACCGCTCGGCTTAATCTTCGCAACTTAGACCAACTGGGCGATTTAAAAATCGAAGGAAACTTTGAATATAGGTTTAAACTGCTACAAAACTTTTTTGGTACAAAGGTTAAAGGGGCTACTTTTATTGATTATGGCAATATATGGCAACTGCGTGATGAAGGGCAACAGCAAAACAGGGAATTTAAGTTTGATAAACTATGGTCGCAAATGGCTGTAGGTGTAGGGTTTGGTGTACGCTTTGATGTTAGTTTTTTTGTATTTAGGTTAGATGCTGGCTTTAAATTAAAAGACCCACAATTTACAGGGAACGAACAATGGGTATCAAAGTATTGGTTTGATAAAACCCGTAGAAACGAATTTAAAAACAATTACAATAACGTAACCAATAAGCCCGATAATTATACATTTACCCAAATACAGTTTGGCATAGGTATGCCGTTTTAAAATAGGTTTCGTAAGCCATCAAACACCGAAGCAAAAAAAGTACCCACCGATAAGCCGCCGCTATGGTTAAAATAAAAATAGGCAACCAATAAAAATATAGCCAAACCAATAATTTTTTTAAACATATAGCCAATAAGCACTAAGCCAATAGGTATAGCTACCAATAAAAGCCAGCTTATTTTAAAAGGATTTAAACCACTATCGCCTTTATACACATAATATAAATTGCTGGGGTTGCTTGCCTCGTTTTCGTGTTTAAAATATATAAACGATGATTTACGTAGCTTTAACTCGCAACTAGCCACTCCGTTTTTAAATTGGAGTGCTTGCGTAAAACCATTTACATAAAACGTAAATGTGCCGTTTATACTGCTGTTGTTTTGCTTGGCTGTATCAATAGCTTGTACCAATAATTGATTTCCATTTTGGCTATTTTCTTTAACTGTAAAATTGGCTATACTATTGCTTTCGGTGATAGTTTGCGCTTTTAGGCTTGTGCCGAGGAATAGCAGTAAACCTAAGATGCAGGTTTTTATGGGCAATAATTTATGTGTAAACAAGGGTGTAAGCATTTGCGTAAAGCTAAATTTTAAAACATATACCAGCGCATAAAAACTACTCTTCATACTTTTCTAAGCCTTTGGCGGGTTTCCATTGGCTATTAGGTTCAAAATAATGCCACAGCAAGGCCGATATTTTGCGCAACAATACAAAGCCATCGTTGCCATGTTGGTAGCCTGTATCAGTTTGGTTTTTGGTAATTACACAAAAAACATAATCGCCATGTGGGGCATTTACCAGTACCACCTCCGAGCGTGATTTATCAATAGCCCCCTGTTTTGAAGCTACTTGGTAATAAGGCGGTATGGCCGATAAAGCCTCCCCATCCCAATATATACGCACAAGGTTGCGGTACATACGCTCGCTGGCAGCTTTACTAATGGCTTGGTCAAGGCGTATTTTTTCCAGTAAAGTAGCCATTTCGCATGGCGTAGTTACGCCCCAGCCGTATTGTGCATACATAGCCTCGCGGCCTGGTGTTCGGGCATTTACACGGGTATGTTTAAAGCCATTGGCCTGCAACCAATTATTTATATTTTGGCTTCCCGCCAATTTTTGTAACCACAGGCTGGCGGCATTATCGCTGGTGGTAATGCTTAACATTTGTACCTTGCTAAGGCTTATTTTTTCGCCATCTTTAAACGAGCCCAATATATCATCGCCTTCGCGGTAAAGGCTATCACGGTAGGTTAACTCTTGATGGTAATTTAAGTTTCCTTTTTCTATCTCATTAAAAACCCCGCACATAATAGGTACTTTTATAAGGCTAGCCGTAGGGAATAGGCTATCGGCATTTATGCTGGCTATTTTGCCTGTTTTTAAATTCTTTACATACACGCCCATCGTACCTTTAAAATTTTTTATTTGGTGGGCTAGCAGGGATTTTAGTTTTATATCGTTTTTTTGCGCTAGTAATACGTTGGCAATCAGCGTAAGCGTAAAAACCGAAGCAAACATTTTTTTCATCATACCTAATTGAATTAATAAAACTAAATTCTAAATTAACAATTCTTATTTTTGCACCAAAATAATATGCAAACAATTCGTTATATACTGTATCCTTTTTCGCTTTTATACGGCTTAGGGGTTTATATCCGAAACAAATGCTATGCTATTGGCTTGCTAAAATCCAACGAGTTTGATATACCCGTAATTTCGATAGGCAACCTAGAGGTGGGGGGGAGTGGCAAAACACCATTTACCGAGTATATTGTACGCCTTTTGTATAAAAAAAATAGCGTGGCCACTTTAAGTAGGCTAAACTTAAAAGTAAAACGCCTCTTATTATACATCATAAATATGCCGATCATCATAAATTTAGCCAAAAAAATATCAACAAACTTATAACCCAATTTAAGGCCATAAAAGCAGCACAAAAAATTATAATAACCACCCAAAAAGATGCCATGCGTTTAAAAGCACCAGCATTTGAACAACAACTATTAGGTTTGCCCCTGTATCAAATAAATATAAATATGGTTTTGTTGGGTGATGATAAATTAATTTTAGAAAACACAATATTAAATTATGTTAACAAGTATTAGAGAAGCGGTTACATTTATAACCAAACGCATTGGCGATTTTAAACCCGAAATAGGCATTATTTTAGGCACAGGCTTAGGTGGCTTGGTAAACGATATTGAGGTGGCGCACCAATTAATGTATAGCAATATTCCTAACTTTCCGATTTCTACCTTAGAGTTTCATTCGGGGAAATTAATATTTGGCACCTTATCGGGCAAAAAAGTAGTGGCCATGCAAGGCCGCTTACATTATTACGAAGGCTACGATATGAAACAAATTACCTTCCCCGTAAGGGTATTAAAGGCACTAGGAATTAGTACTTTATTGGTATCAAACGCTAGTGGTGCTATTAATACGGCATATAAAAAAGGCGATTTAATGGTTATATACGACCACATTAACCTACAACCCTACAATCCTTTAATAGGAGCCAACTACGAGGAACTGGGGCCACGTTTCCCCGATATGAGCCAGCCCTACAATAAAAAACTTATTGATACTGCGTTACAAATAGCACAACAAAAAAATATTATTTGCCACAAGGGCGTATATGTTGCCGTTACAGGGCCAAACTTAGAAACCCGGGCCGAGTACCGCTACCTGCGTACCATAGGTGCCGATGCCGTGGGGATGAGCACCGTACCCGAGGTAATAGTAGCCAACCATGCGGGCTTGCCTGTGTTTGCCATTTCGGTATTAACGGATGAGTGTAACCCCGATACTTTACAGCCCGTATCGGTGGATGAAATTATAAAAATTGCCACCGCCGCCGAACCTAAAATGACTATTATTTTAAAAGAACTGATTAAAACGTTAACCTAAATGTTTTTAAAAACCCTTATACTTTCTTTTTTTATGCTGCTTTCGCAAGCAACATGGGCGCAGTTTCAAGGTCAAAATCCGCAGCAATCAAACCAAAACGATGATAGGGGTAGCAATGTAAGGTACGATAGAAATGGGCAACCTATACCCGATAACAATCAGCCACAGCAAGAGAAAGAAAACAACATCGATTCGCTAAGGGCCAAATTAGATAACCAAGTTAAAGCCATTACCTATACCGCAAAATACATTAAATATACCAAACAGGCTTATTTAACCGATAGCACACGCTTGTTTTTACTGGATACATCGGCCACCGATTTCCAGTACCAAAGCGTTTTAAACCAACCCAAGCACCCCACCATGAACTTGGGCTTATTGGGTTTATCGGCCAGGCCAATGCTTTTTGAGCCCCGCAAAAGCATTGGTTTTGATGTGGGTTATCATTACCTGGATGTATATTTACAAAAACCCGATGATGTAATATACTACCAAGCCCGAGCACCTTTTACCGATTTGTATTACAGCACACCCGCTTTTAGCCGCATTACCGAACAAACTTTTTATGGCATACATAGCCAAAATATAAAACCAAATTGGAATATAGGAGCCAATTTGTACAAAACAGGTGCTCGTACTTTTTACGGTTCGCCTTTTAGGCGAGCGCAAGATTTGGTTGCAAATAATTTAAAAGCAGCGGTATGGAGTTGGTACGAATCGACCAATAAACGATACACCCTATTGGCTAGCGGCACCTTTAATAACCTTAAAACATCCGAGTATGGTTCCATACTAAACGACTCGGTGTTTACCGTACCTACACTTGTTGCACCCGAGTTTGAAGCCGTAAGGTTATCATCGGCCACACATAATTGGCGTAACAATAGTATTTATATAAAGCAGTATTATAACATTGGCAAAATAACCAAATCGGCCAACGATGGTGCCGTATTACCCAGCCAGCGTGTAAGTTATAGTTTGCTTTACAATACCCAAAAATTTACTTTTAAAAATACCGAACCCGATACTACTGGCTTGTTACAGCATTATTATATTTTTAGAGATTCGTCGCAAACCCGAGATTCTACCGCATTAAAACATATACAAAACGACTTTACCTATAGCTTTTACTTGCGAGGAAAAAGTATTTCGTTTTTAAAAAACGAAATGAAACTAAACCTAGGCCTTACCCACGATTTGTACAATTACAACCAGTATAATATTAAGCTAAATTTTCAAAACATAAGCGCCAAGGCTAATTTAAGTTATAGTTTTAATGATAAAGCAAGCCTTTACGGCGATTTTAACCAAATAATACAAGGCCGCAATGCGGGCGATTTTTTTTATCAAGCGCAACTGGCTATTAAGCTAAGCAATAAAGTAGGTAAAGTAATATTTGGTGCCTATTCGCAAAACCAATCGCCAGCTATGCTTTTTCAACAAACATTATCTAACCACCATAGGTGGAACAATAGCTTCGAAAAAGAAAAAACCCAAAATGCCAACTTTACTTATATCAACGATAAGTTTAATATTGTGGCTAAGGCCGAGTATTCGTTGATTACAAATCATTTATATTTTACCCAAGTTGATAATGCAGGTTTAAAAAATAAAATACCCGATATTACCCCAGCACAAAATACAGGGCTAATTAATTTTTTAAAACTTACACTCGAAAAAGATTTTAATTTCGGGAAATTTACCCTCAAAAATTATTTGGTTTACCAAAAAACCGATTTCGAAACCATTATCCGCACACCCGAGCTATATACCTACCACAGTTTATATTTTAGAAACGTGTATTTTAAAGTATTAAAAGCCGATATTGGTATTGATGTACGCTACTTTAGCAAGTATTATGCCCCATCGTACGCCCCTGCAATAGGGCAATTTTATAACGGTAACGAAATAAAATTTGATACTTACCCCATTGCTGATGTATGGATACGCACTACATGGAAACGCACCAACCTGTTTTTAAAATACGAGTATGCCAACAGGGGCTTACAATCGAACGGGTACTACACCGTAAACCGTTACCCCATGCAATATGCACAAGGAAAATTTGGCGTAAGCTGGAAATTTTACGATTAAAGTGCTCAATAAAAAGCACCTTGAAAAAAAGATGCCTGCCTGCGCAGTTAGGCCGCTTTCGTTGTTAGCGCTTTTAAACCGTAAATAATATTGATTTACAACAAATTATACTGTTGTTTAATAATCGGACTTAGGTATATAGTAAATTTGTACATCCGATTAATTAAACATGTATATGTCAAATATTTGTGAAATTAAACCGAAATTTTGCCTCGCAACAGTCTTTTTTTATAGTTTAAATTTATATTTGTTTTTATGATAAGGTATTTACTTTTAGGCATATTGTTGTTTACGTTTTGTGGCTTGCATGCACAGCAAAGCCCCAAAAACGTAGTACAGTTTTCGGGCGTTATATACGATGCCGATAGCAATAGCGTAGTACCGTACGTAAATATTAGGCTTAAAAACCAAACGTATAGTGCCAATTACAAAGGTTATTTTTCTTTTGTTTGCCACGAGGGCGATACCTTAATTTTTTCGTCGGTAGGATATAAAAAAGTAAGTATCAATATCCCCATAAATTTAAAAGAAAGAAAATTTACGGCCATTATCAAGCTAAAATCCGATAATATCCTATTGCCTATGGTGCGGGTTTTCCCTTGGGCAAGTACCGATGAGTTTAAAAAAGATTTTTTAACCATGAAATTTGCCGATGACGATGTAGAAATAGCCCGTAAAAATTTATCAAGCGAAAGCCTACGCACTTTTTGCTATAATCGTGAATAACTAAACTACTTTGTGGCGTATTTAAACCCGCATTTTTAAGGCATTTACGAGCCGTTTTTTCGTTTTCAACAATGTATTCGTTAATGCTGTTGATGGTATCGTTTAAAAAAGGGGTTAACGATTTGCTTTCGGCACCATCGGCCAGTGTTACAGGTATTAAATATAAAGTTCCTTTTTCCATTAGGGTGATGTACGATTTTTTTTTATTGGGATGGTTTTTTACGAAAAAAAATTTTAATTATTTATTTCCCCAAAACCTCTTCTAGCTTACGGCTTAACTCTTCGCCTCTTAAATTTTTGGCAATAATTTTACCATCAGGGCCTATTAAAAAATTTTGTGGAATGCTTTTTATACCGTACAATACCACCTCATTACCATAAAAACTATTAAGGCTTGATACGTGTGCCCAAGCCAAGCCATCATCGGCAATAGCTTTTACCCAAGCGGCTTTTTTGTTATCGAGCGAAACACCTAAAACCGTAAAATTTTTGTTTTTAAACTTTTGAAATGCGCTTACAACCGCTGGGTTTTCTTGCCTACAAGGGCCACACCACGATGCCCAAAAATCGAGCAACACGTATTTTCCTTTAAAATCCGAAAGTTTTATTTCTTTGCCTTCGGGCGATTGTTGTGCAAAATCGGGTGCTATACTACCTATTGATGTAAATTTATTGGCGGTTATTTGCTCGCCCATATATTTACCTAGGCCTGTATTTTTAACCTCTTTACCCAAATTATTGTACAAAGGTTCCAGCACCGAAACATCCATTTTATCGCCACCAAACTCGGCGTTAAGCATAAATAAGCTAACGTACGAGTTGGGGTAATCGTTAAAAAACTGAATAATTAAATTTTTTCTTTGCTGGGCAATATCTACGTACTGTTGCTTTAAATTATTGGCGATAGAGTCTTTATTATCAATTACATTAAGTTTTGCAAACTGCTGGCTCACTGCGTACAATTGCTTATCAAATGGTAAAGTATAATTACCGTATTGGATGTATTCGTTTTGTATTTTAGAGCCTATTAGGGTAGCAAATTTTACCGAATCTTTAAAAAATACGTTAACGTTT
The DNA here is from genome assembly GCA_013298995.1 of Sphingobacteriales bacterium. GTDB lineage: Bacteria > Bacteroidota > Bacteroidia > Sphingobacteriales > Sphingobacteriaceae > Pseudopedobacter. The sequence goes on from JAAFJW010000050.1 coordinate 17,094, forward strand.
GAGGGTTCGATAAATAAGCGGAAGGCATCTTTTTTAAATGCTTCCTCTGCGGGTACATTGCCTTTGGGGTCTAAAATTAAAACAGCAAAAGAAGGTTCTATTAATTTTAAAGCAAATTTAAAAACATCTTTTTCGATTTGGGCAGTAGCTATTTGTTGTGCGCCGTTTTCTTGGTAAGCCAAGTACATTTTGGCTTTGGCTGCTACGTTTTTGGCTTGTACATTTAGGTTAAAATTATTTTGTGCAAGTAAACTGCAGGGCAATAAAACGGTAATTAAAAAGAGTATTTTTTTCATGAGTTTATTCATTTATAATAGGAATCATGTTGTATTAGATGCTTAAAAGATCGAAATACATTTGACGGGTACTTTTCCCTCCATCTTTAACGGTCATAAAATCGAAGCCCATTTTTTCATAAAAACCCAAAGATTGGGCGTAAGCATCTACGGTAATAAATCTACATCCAGTACGGTTACTATCAATAAACCAAAGCTTTAAATAATC
>JAAFJW010000045.1 GCA_013298995.1 Sphingobacteriales bacterium
TTTGGTAATAGATGCCAGCGTATTTGGCAATTTACCAACTCCCATTTTATTAGCCAAAGCCCAATTATCTAAACCTACAAAAGTGGCATTAGCCAAAACAAATATTTCTACCGTTACCCTAAAAGTCCCCGAAGGTACAAAATCAGCTTATCAAGCCGCTCAAGTATGGAAAGATTTTGGCACAATAATAGAACAAGGCACACTCCCATTAAACCTAAGCAACTTTACCGCCAAAGCCACTGCCACTGGCAACCAAATAAACTGGGCAACCGCCAATATAGTAAACGTAAAAAATATAGTTTTAGAACGCTCGGGGGCGGATAATACCTTTAGCTATTTAACCACTTTACCCGTAACGGCTACGCAGTTTATAGATATTTCTCCTTTGGCAGGAGATAATTATTACCGCCTTAGCAGCATTGATAATGATGGCAGCTTAGAAGTTTACAAAAATATAGCTTTTGTAAAAGGCTTAAACAACGAAATTACTTTTTACCCCAACCCAATTACCAATGGCGTGTTACATGTACAAGCTGGTGATGCTAAATTACAGTCGGTAGTTTTGTATGATTTAAACGGCAAAAAAGTAATGTTTTTAAACAATCCTAGCCATACCATAAACACACAAGGCTTAGCCAAAGGCGTTTATGTATTAGAAATAAACAGCCAAAAAAGTAAAGTGGTTAAAAAGGTAGTTGTAAATTAGGTTATTTATTTTTAAGTGTATTTTCCTATTATGGGTTTATTTAAGCGAAGACTTCCTTTTTAGGTAAAATTCCACTTCGGTAAAAGCCCAACACGCCACCTTATTTAAACAAAAACGTGAATAAGGAGGGGTTTATTTAAAGGAAGCCTTCCTTTTTAGGTAAAATTTCGCTTCGGTAAAACCCCAACATACCACCTTATTTTTTTAAACAAAAACGTGAATAAGGAGGGGTTTATTTAAAGGAAGCCTTCGCTTAAAGCGAAGGCTTCCTACGAAGGCTTCCTAAAACGATAATTAAGGAGGATTTCCTTATAGATATTTTATTATCATATCATTAAAGGGGCATTACTAGTAAAATAAAAGCGAAACCATAATCAGTAATTTCAACCAAATTAAAATGTTTTAAAACCCCCATAACATCTTTAAATATAGCTGCAATCACAATCTAGCTAGCAATTTCAATCTTTGCTTTAAATGCTAAATTTTTCAATAAGTCACAAAAAAACGCCATTGAAAAGGCATTTTCACTTTTTAATCCCCACCACATTGCCTATCACAATCAAAGCGGGGTAAGTAATTTGTTTGCTATCGGCCAAAGCCAGCAAATCTTTTACCATACCTTTTGCGTTTTTGCTATGTGGTAACGATGCGTGTTGTATAATTGCGGCAGGCGTATCGCCTCGGCCAGCTTCTACGTAGGTAGCGGCAATTTCGGCCATTTTTTTCATACCCATATAAATTACTACGGTAGCATTGCTTTGCATAGCTAGTTTTAAATCGTTTGATAGTGTGCCGTCTTTTTTAGTGCCTGTAACTATCCAAACACTTTCGCTTACTGCCCTGTGCGTAAGCGGAATATCCTCAAAACCTATGGCCTGCATACTACTAATACCAGGTATAAAATAAGTGGCAATACCGTGTTGGCGGGCATATAAAATTTCTTCGAAACCACGACCAAAAATAAATGGGTCGCCCCCTTTTAGGCGCACTACCAAACCTTTTTCAAACGCTTTTTGCTTTATTAATTCCTGTATTTTTTCTTGCGGCGTGTATTCGCCATAAGGCTGTTTGCCTACATAAATATGCTCGCAATGGGCTGGGCAAAGGTTTAGTAATTCTTTATTGGCTAGGTTATCGTACAATACCACATCGGCAATTTGTAAAATTTTATATGCTTTTACAGTAATTAATTCGGGGTCGCCAGGGCCGGCACCCACCACGTATAATTGGGGTATAATTTCTTTTGCGCTCATTTTAGGATGCTAAACATAAAAGGAATTTACTTAATATTAGCTATAAAATTTACAATAATGTTAAAAATATTTTGTGTAGATACTGTTTTTGTGGATACCAATAACATACTTACTTTATTTTGTTAGATGTTTTTTATTTATATATAATTTAAGTTATATATTTGAAGAATTACTTGTTGTGGTAAAATACCATAAAAGTATATACCAACTTCGGGTGTAAAAACAAAGGCGATTAAAACTAAATAGCATGAGTAATTTAATTTTTTCTATAGAAATGCTTTTTTTTAACTTATTTAAAGGTGTTACTAGTTCATTTTCGGGAAACTATCGTAGCAACAACGCAGAAACAAAAAAATATATCCATGAGTTTTATCATGACGATATTCCTACTTTAAAAAACGATAGAATCAATTTGAAAAAAGATGGTTTAAATGTTGCGACCGATTATAAAAAAGCTTTTGAATTAAAAAGGCAAATGCACTAATGGCAAAGCAAACATTATCTAAAAAAAACACCCAAATTAATCATCCAAACGGACGAGGCATTCAACAAGAACAAACAGAAGTTTTTGACGATAATTTACTCCCCGAAGCATCCGAAATTAAAGCCTTATCTACAATTGACCCTAATATTTTAGAATGGTTAAAAATTAGAGCCGAAAAAGAGCAAGAATTTCGTCACCAAGCACACAATAAAAGAAACGAGATTGTTGATAGAAATGTTAGAGGAGAAGTTTCTATAAACAAGCTCGGATTAACTTACGCTTTTCTTATCATAATTGCGGGCATGGGTTTTTCAACATTTTTAATTTATTTAGAACACTTAATTTCGGGTACAATTTTTAGTGGTTTAACCATCACTTATGCAGCTGCTTTATTTTTAAACAAGCGAAAAACAGAGGAGGCTAAACAAGGCTAATGATTTTATTTACTTTGGTGCTACAAAGTTTAAAACATGGAAAACCCCTACTACCAAAGCCACCAAAAACTCCCATTTATTGCCCACGCTGGGCAACAAAAAATTAATACGGCCAAAGTATTGGTTATTGGTGCAGGCGGTTTGGGTTGCCCGTGTTTACAGGCACTGGCGGGTGCGGGTGTGGGTAATTTGGCTGTGGCCGATTTTGATACCATAAGCCTAAGCAACTTACACCGCCAGCAATTATACACATTTAAGGATACAGGAAAACAAAAGGCGATTACGGCTGCAAAACATCTGCGTAAGCTAAACCCTTTTATTGAAACACAAGGGCACCAAATTTTGGTTGACGAGAAAAACATTTTAGAACTCTTAAACCCTTACGATATTATTGTTGATGCTACCGATAATTTTGAAACCCGCTACCTTATAAACGATGCCTGTGTGGTATTAAATAAGCCCTTGGTTTATGGTGCCATACACCAAGCCGAAGGGCATTTTACCGTTTTCAACTACAACAACTCGGCTACTTTGCGCTGTTTATTTCCCGAAAACGAGAGCCAAAATACACTACAAAGCTGTGCCGATATAGGTGCTTACAATATTACGACTAGTTTAATAGGAAATTTTATGGCAACCGAAGTGCTTAAAATTATCCTCGAAAACCCGCAAGTAGCCAGCAATAAACTGGTGTGTATAGATGCGCTATCGGCCACAGCCACCTCATTTTTATATACCTATAACAAAGCCAACAGACTAAAAAGCAGCAAAAAATTTACGCTAAAATCCGCTCCAAGCGTATTAAACCCTCTCGAAATTATTGCCAGAGCCAAAAATCAAGAGGTTTGGCTTTTTGATGTACGCACACTGGCCGAACGAGAGGCTTTTAATATTGGTGGTGTCCATCTTTTTTTAGATGAATTTGTTAAAACCAATACAATAACGTTTTCGCCATCTAGTTTTTATGTTTTTTATTGTCAAAAAGGGTTAAGAAGTAAAAAAGCGGTAGAGTTTTGCCAAAAAATGGGTGCGCCTAATTGTTTTTCTTTAAAAAACGGGCTTGCTTGGGATAAAAAAATACTTCAAAAACTAAGCAAGTTGTAATAATTGTAATTTTATTTATCGATTATCTTTGTTTTATGATTTATTTAAGATTTTATTTTAAATTTTTCATAATAATTACTTATTTATATAATTTTAATCACATAATTAATCATTTATATTCTAATTTTTGTATAATTGTTTGCCCAATGTTAAAAATTTAACATTCGGCAATAATTGTTCAAAATAAAAAAATTAGATATGTTAAAACCAGTTGTTGTAGTTGTAGGTAACGGAATGGTAGGCTACAAGTTTTGCGAAAAACTAAGGGCAAAATCAGCCGAGTTTGAAATCATTGTTTTTGGCGAAGAACCCCGTAGAGCTTACGACCGAGTACACCTAAGCGAATACTTTGCCGGTAAAACAGCCGAAGACCTATCAATGAGTACCGCCGAATGGTATGCCGAAAACGATATTACCCTACACCTTGGCGACCCAATTACAGAAATTGTACGCTCAACAAAAACCATTAACTCGCAAAAAGGAATAGTATTAAAATACGATTATTTAATTATGGCCACGGGCTCGGCTGCGTTTGTACCCAATTTGCCAGGCGTTGAAAAAGAAGGTGTTTTTGTGTACCGCACCATCGAAGATTTAGATTTAATGAAAGCATACGCTGCAAAATCTAAATCGGGAGCTATAATGGGCGGAGGCTTACTAGGCCTCGAAGCAGCAAAAGCATTAATAGATTTAGGAATTGAAGAAACCCATGTAATAGAATTTGCCCCAAGGCTAATGCCAAGGCAAATTGATAGTGCAGGAAGTGCTATTTTACAACAAAAATTAGCAACATTTGGCCTAACCGTACACCTAAACAAAAACACCAGCTATATTGCAGGCGACCATAAAATTGAAGCCCTAAAGTTTAACGACGATACCGAACTACCGCTAGATATGCTAGTAATATCGGCAGGCATACGCCCAAGAGATGAACTTGCCAAACTTTGCGGGCTTGAAGTAGGCTTACGTGGCGGTATTGTGGTAAACGAAAATTTACAAACCAGCGACCCCAATATTTTTGCCATTGGCGAGTGTGCCCTTTACGACCAAATGATATACGGCCTTATTGCCCCAGGCTACGAAATGGCCGAAGTTGTGGCAACTAATTTGTGTAAAGGTCAAAAGCAATTTAATGGTTTTGATATGAGCACCAAACTAAAACTAATTGGGGTTGATGTAGCCAGCTTTGGCGATGCTTTTATAACCGAACCCGATTGCCGTACCATAATTTTTGAAGATACACATAAAGGAATTTATAAACGCATAAACATAAGTAACGATGGTAAGCAGCTTTTAGGTGGGATTTTAATTGGCGATGCCGAAGCGTACAGCATGTTGCTACAAACCGTAAACAACAAAATTGTATTGCCCCCCAACCCCGAAGATTTAATTTTAGGAAGCCGTGGTGGTGCCGCTACCGAAGGTGCTGGCGTTATGAACCTGCCCGACGAAGCCCTAGTATGTAGCTGCGAAGCCGTTACCAAGGGTGATATTTGTACTGCCGTGATGGAGCAAGATGCCACCAATATTGATGCAATGAAAAAATGTACCAAAGCGGGTACAGGCTGTGGCGGTTGCATACCCATGGTAAAAGATATTATTAACGGTACGCTAAAAGAAAACGGCAAATACATTAAAAACGTAATTTGCGAGCATTTTGATTACTCACGCCAAGAGTTATTGGATTTAATACGCATTAATAAAATTAAAACCTACGACCAAGTTTTAGATACCTTTGGCAAAGGCGATGGTTGCGAAAACTGTAAACCTCCTATTGCCAGCATGTTGGCTGGTTTATGGAACGAAGTAATTTTAAAACAAGATACCATACAAGATAGCAACGATAGGTTTTTGGCCAATATTCAAAAAGGCGGTACCTACTCGGTAGTGCCACGCATACCTGGTGGCGAAATTACTGCCGATAAACTAATCGTAATAGGCCAAGTAGCCAAAGAATACAACCTTTATACAAAAATTACAGGCGGCCAACGTATAGATTTGTTTGGTGCCCACGTGGGCGATTTGCCAGCTATATGGGAAAAACTTATTGATGCTGGTTTCGAGAGTGGCCACGCTTACGGCAAATCCCTCCGTACCGTAAAAAGCTGTGTAGGCAGCACTTGGTGCAGGTTTGGTTTGCATGATAGTGTATCGTTTGCTATTGAAATAGAAAACCGTTACAAAGGCCTACGCTCGCCACATAAGCTAAAAGGAGGCGTAAGTGGCTGTGTACGTGAGTGTGCCGAAGCCCAAGCCAAAGATTTTGGCCTAATAGCCACCGAAAAAGGCTGGAACTTATATATATGCGGTAACGGCGGAAGCAAACCCCAACATGCACAACTATTGGCCAGCGATATTGATGAAGCAACCTGCATACAATACTTAGATAGGTTTTTAATGTTTTACATTAAAACCGCCGATACCCTTACCCGTACCGCCACTTGGCTAAACAAAATGGATGGCGGCATGAGCTACCTTAAAAACGTAATTATAAACGATAGCCTAGGCATTTGCCAAAGTTTAGAAGAAGAAATTGCCGAACTTATAAAAGGCTATGTATGCGAGTGGAAAGAAGTTGTAGATAACCAAAACTTAAAAAAGAAATTTAACCATTTTGTAAATGCCCCTAACGAAAAAGACCCAAGCATTAAATTTGAGCCTTTAAGAGAGCAGAAACAAGCAGCAGCATGGTAATTAGCCACGGGCAACGGGCTGCGGGCAACGAGCTTTCGAGCCTCGAGCTTGCGGGCAACGAGTTTAGCCAGTTAAGTATGAGAGTATAACAATTAAAAAATTAAAAACAGTTAATAAATTAAATAAGAAGCCCATGGCTCGAAGCCCGAAAGCCCGAGGCCTAAAAGCCCAAAGCAAAAAAAGCCCGAAGCCCGTTGCCCGAAGCCCGTTGCCCGAAGCCCGATAGCCCATGGCAAAAAAGCCCGTTGCCCGAAGCCCACAAGCCCGAGGCCTAAAAATATGACACAAACACAATGGATTTTAGCCTGCAACACTGCCGATGTACCCGAAAACGGTGGTGCTTGCGTAAAAATAAACGACGAACAAATTGCCGTTTTTAACTTTACCCGCCGTAGCGAGTGGTTTGCTACGCAAAATCTTTGCCCACATAAGCAACAAATGGCACTATCGCGAGGCATGATTGGTAGCACTGGCGATGCCTGCGAACCCAAAGTAGCTTGCCCATTTCATAAAAAAACGTTTTCGTTAATTACGGGCGAGTGCCTTAGCGGCGATGAATGTGCCATAAAAACATACCCAGTAAAGGTGCTTGATGGAGAAGTATGGGTAGAGATATAATGCGTTTTAAATAACCTTAGGACCTTCGCTAGGAAGCCTTCGCTCTAAGCGAAGTCTTCCTTTAAAACATTTCCTAGAGGATATTTTCGCTCTAAGCGAAGTCGTCCTTAAACCCCGTTTCCGAATAAACAAACATTTTACAAAGTATCCCAGCATTTTGGCTATTTTTGCATAAAACCGATTTTTCGGGATGGCAAATTACACCCCAAAAGGTTATGTTAAGTTTTTATGAACGAAAATAATATTGATTTAGGCGAACAAACCGAAGTAGAAGTTTACGGAGCAAGGGTACACAATCTAAAAAATATAGACATTTCGTTTCCACGAAATAAGCTGGTGGTTATTACAGGTTTAAGCGGTTCGGGAAAATCGTCGTTGGCTTTCGATACCATTTATGCCGAAGGGCAAAGGCGGTATATGGAAACATTTTCGGCTTACTCTCGCCAATTTATGGGCGGTATGGAGCGGCCCGATGTGGATAAGGTATCAGGCCTTAGCCCAGTTATCGCCATCGAACAAAAAACAACTTCTAAAAACCCACGCAGTACCGTAGGCACCATTACCGAAATTTACGATTTTATGCGCCTGCTTTTTGCCCGTACAGGCAACGCTTACTCGTACAACACGGGCGAGCTGATGATAAAAATGAGCGAAGACCAGATTGTAAACGAGGTATTAAAAAAGTTTGATGGCGTGGCTGTAAATATTTTAGCCCCTATTGTAAAAGGCCGTAAAGGGCATTACCGCGAACTATTTGAGCAAATACGCAAACAAGGCTATTTAAAGGTAAGGGTTGATGGCGAGATTGTGGATGTTACACCTAAAATGCAGTTAGACAGGTACAAAACACACGATATAGAAACCGTGGTAGATAGGTTAATTGTATCCGAAAAAGATAAAACCCGCCTACAAACCTCCATACAAGCCGCTTTAAAAATGGCCAAAGGTATTATCAAAATATCTGATAAAGAGAACAATGCCTACCATTTTTCTAAATTTTTAATGTGCCCCACCACGGGCGTATCGTACGACGAACCACAGCCTAACACGTTTTCGTTTAACTCGCCTTATGGTGCTTGCCCCGAATGCGATGGCTTGGGTTTTGTGTTTGATGTTGATGAAGAATCGGTTATACCCGACCGTAAACTAAGCATTATAAACGGTGGCCTTGCCCCACTAGGCGAATATCGTGAGGTATGGATATTTCAGGTTATCAAAGCATTGGGCAAAAAATACAATTTTTCGTTATCTAATCCCATAGAAAAGTTAGCACCCGAAGCCATTGATATTTTGCTACACGGTGTACCCGAATTAGTGAGTGTACCTGTGGAATATAACAAATGGAATGTGCAAAATTACTCCGTTCAGTTTGATGGGATTATAAAAATGCTGGAGGAGCAAAGCGAAAAACGTGGCGATACGGGAGCTGGCGATTTAGATAATTTTAGAATTTTAAAAACCTGCCCCGTGTGTGATGGCGCAAGGTTAAAAAAAGAATCGTTACATTTTAAAGTGGGCGATAAAAATATTTTCGATTTGGCATCGATGGATATCAGCACCTTAAAGCTATGGTTTGATGAAGTAGAAACCACCTTTAACGAACGCCAAAATACCATTGCCAAAGAAATTTTAAAAGAAATACGCTCACGCATTGGCTTTTTGCTGGATGTAGGTTTAACCTATTTAACGCTCGACCGTACAGCCCGCACCCTATCGGGCGGCGAAGCGCAACGTATAAGGCTAGCCACACAAATAGGCTCGCAATTAATGAATGTGATGTACATTTTGGACGAACCTTCAATAGGCTTACACCAACGAGATAACGACCGTTTAATTAATGCTTTAAAAAACTTACGTGATTTGGGCAACACCGTTTTGGTGGTTGAGCATGATAAGGATATGATACTAGAGGCCGATTATGTGATAGATATGGGCCCAGCAGCAGGCATACACGGCGGTACAGTAGTGGCCGAGGGTACGCCAGCGCAAATATTGGCATCGCATACGCTTACGGCATCGTACCTCAACGGCGAAAAGGGCATTACAATCCCGCCCCAGCGGAGAAAAGGAAATGATAAAACCCTAACAATTAAAGGTGTAACTGGCAATAATTTAAAAAATGTTTCTTGCGATTTTCCTTTAGGGAAACTGATATGTGTAACGGGCGTATCGGGCAGCGGAAAATCTACCTTAATAGGCGAAACGCTTTACCCAATTTTAAACAAGCATTTTTTTAGGGCCAAAAAACAGCCTATGCCGCACAAAGAAATTAAAGGGTTAGAGCATATTGATAAAGTTATTGAGATAAACCAAAGCCCTATTGGCCGCACACCACGCTCCAATCCATCCACTTATACAGGTGTGTTTTCGGATATACGCAACCTGTTTATGGCACTGCCCGAATCCAAAATACGGGGCTACAAGCCTGGGCGTTTTTCGTTTAACGTAAAAGGTGGCAGGTGCGAAACCTGTACAGGTGCTGGGCTTAAAGTAATAGAAATGAACTTTTTGCCCGATGTGCAAGTACCCTGCGAAGCCTGTGGCGGCAAACGCTACAATCGCGAAACATTAGAAGTACGCTTTCGCGGAAAATCTATTAGCGATGTATTGGATATGAGTATTGAAGATGCGGTTGATTTTTTTGAGAATATCCCATCTATTTATCGTAAAATAAAAACGTTAAAAGATGTAGGCTTGGGCTATATTACCCTTGGGCAATCGTCGGTTACGCTATCAGGTGGCGAAGCGCAAAGGGTAAAATTAGCCACCGAACTATCTAAAAAAGATACGGGCAATACGTTTTATATTTTAGATGAACCCACCACAGGCCTACATTTCGAAGATATAAATGTTTTGTTGGGCGTGTTAAACTTGATTGTGGATAGGGGCAATACCGTTTTGGTAATTGAGCATAATTTGGATGTAATAAAAGTAGCCGACCATGTGATAGACCTTGGCCCCGAGGGAGGTAAAGGTGGTGGTAAAATTATTTTTACGGGTACGCCCGAGGGTTTAACTAAGTGTAAAGAAAGTTTTACTGGCTTGTTTTTAAAGAAAGAGATAGAAGCTAGTTTTAAATAGTATTTTGTTTGTTGTATTTTATTTATGAGGATAAAAAATACTTGTTTATTGTTGCTTTTTAGTTTGCTGTGCTTGGGCGTTCGGGCGCAAAAAGAGGTAAGCCACCAAAGCCTTTACTGGCTTAGGTACTATAACCAATTAAGCATAAATAAAAAATGGGCTTTGCACAACGAAATTGAGAATAGGCGTTTTTTAGAAAACAATCGCCAGCATCATTTTATAGCACATACAAGGCTGTATTATAAAATTTTACGCAATACTGATGTAGCTTTGGGCTTAACCTACTCACGCCAAAGCCCGCAAGATGCTAATGCTACATCGACCTTGGTTGTGCCCGAAATACGGCCTAACCAAGAAATTAACTTAAACAACATATTAGCCAAAAGGCTAACATTACAGCACAGGATACGCATTGACGAACGTTTTATTCGTAAAAATAATGGCATCCAACTTTTGGATGGTTATGATTTTAATTTCAGATTTAGGTATAGGCTACAAGCAAATTATAGATTAAGTAGCGATAGTGCAAACAATAAAACAACGTTTAAAGTAGCAAACGAAATTATGCTAAATGCGGGAAAAAATATTGTTTACAACCAGTTCGACCAAAACCGAATATATATAGGCTGCGAGCAGGAGGTAAATAAAAAAATTTCGCTAGAACTAGGTTACCTACATTGGTATCAGCAGCGAGCAAAGCAAAACCAGTTTTTTGATAGAGATATTATACGATTAACCGTTTTACACAAATTAAAATGGAGGTAATGTTTGTTGGCAAGATGTTATTAACCCGAGTTCGATTATTATGATAAACAAAGTATCTCGGTTTTAATTTTGAATGCTAGTTGCCAGCCCGCTGCCGTGGCTGGTTGCCCGAATAAAGCAGTTCTTATTGCGCTAATTTTTTTAATTACAATAGAATACTGCCCCATACTTTATTAGGGGCTTTAATTTTAATACCATTGCCGTTAGCAATATTTACTTCTCTTTTTTTTAAGTTCTGTATCAAAACACGCATTGTAAGGGTATTTTTAAAAACTAATATTCCCCAATTTTGGCGAAGCTTGTAAAGCCTCCAAAAACACCAATGCTTTTTGGGGCAATTTGTTAATTGGGGCATCAAATATGTTGTTAAACTTTACCCATAGCATCTAAAATTTTTAACGCTACCTCGCTTAGTTCCACTTGGGTGGGATTTAGCTTGGGTTTACTAAAATCCATATCGCTAACTTGGTTCATAGGTATAAGGTGTATGTGTGCATGAGGCACCTCTAAGCCAATAACTGCCACACCTACTTTGGTACAAGGGATAGCCATTTTTACAGCCTTGGCTACAATTTTTGCAAACAACATCATATTGGCGTACAACTCATCGTCTATATCAAAAATATAATCTATTTCGGTTTTGGGGATTACCAAAACATGGCCCATCCGCAAGGGCTGAATATCTAAAAAAGCCAAAAAATCGGATGTTTCGGCAACTTTATGTGCGGGTATTTGGCCGTTAATTATTTTAGTGAATATACTTGGCATGATTTTTTAATGTTAATTATTAAATATAAATCTTATAGGTTTCTTATACTTTTTTCGCTGTGCAACTAGCTACTAGCCACTAATAACTAAAACTATCTCGAAATTTCCAAAATCTCGAAAATCATGGTACCCGCAGGCACTATAATTTCTATTTTATCGCCTACTTGCTTGCCCAATAAACCTTGCGCTATGGGCGATTTGATTGATATTTTACCTGTTTTTACATCCGCTTCGCTTTCGGCTACCAATTGGTAAGTCATGGTGGCACCGTTATTTGTGTTTTTTATTTTTACGATTGATAAGGCTAAAACCTTGCTGGTATCCAGTTTCGATTCGTCGATTAACCTTGCGTTTGCATAGGTATTGGTAAGTTTAGCTATTTTGGCTTCGTGGTGGCCTTGTGCTTCTTTTGCGGCATCGTACTCGGCATTTTCCGATAAATCACCTTTGTCTCTGGCTTCGGCAATAGCTGCCGATATTTTTTTACGGCCTTCGCCTTTTAAGTAATGTAATTCTTGTTTTAAGTTTTCTAATCCTTCTTTAGTAAAATAGGCTACCTCTGTCATAATGGTTCGATTTGCTTAATGAATAAAAAAGCCCAGCGGTTGGCCAAGCTCTAAAAAACAAACAAGACTATATGTGCTTTTTGCATACATAGTCTTGCTAAAATGTGAACACGAAGATAAATGTTTTGGGTTTATAAATCCAAATTTTTTAATTTCTCTACCAATACTTCTGATATTTTTCGGTACGAATCGAACGTCCAACCGCCTATATGTGGGCTTAAAAGCACTTTATTGCTATTAATTAATTCGTTATAAAAAGTTTGTTCCGCTAGGGCGGGATGCTTTTCAACTTCTAAAACATCAAGCCCTGCACCTAATATTTTACCGCTTTTTATGGCATTTAGTACGGCCTGGGTGTTTACAATCTCTCCGCGTGAAGCGTTAATAAAAAAAATAGGTTTTTTAAAATGCAGCAAGTATTCGTCATCAACCATTTGGCGGGTTTCACGCGTAAGCGGAATGTGCAGGCTAAGTACATCGGCATATTTTACAATTTGCTCCATGCTATTTTCTTGTACAAAATCATCGCTGTAGCGATATTTATATTTATCGTAAGCAATAATATTTACACCAAAGCTTTTAATTTTTCGGGCAAATGCTTGGCCTGTATGGCCGTAGCCTATAATGCCCACGGTTTTGCCTTTAAGTTCGTAACCACGGTTGCCTTCCCTATCCCAAATACCGCTTCGTATTTGGGTATCGGCTTGGCGTAAGTTATTCATCAGCGAAAGCAATAAAGCAATGGCGTGTTCGCCCACGGCATCGCAATTGCCTTCGGGTGCGTTTATAAGTTTTATGTTGCGTTGTTGGGCAATGGTTACATCAATATTATCCATACCAGCCCCTGCCCGGGCAACAAATTTTAGGTTTGAGGCGGCCTCAAATATTTCTTTGTCTATTTTAAATTTGGTGCGTATGGCAATACCGTCAAAATCGGCAATGTGGTTTAGGGTTTCGGCCCGGGTAATGTTTGGGGCATCAGTAACCTCAAAACCTAAATCTTGTGCGCCTTGTTTAAAAACGGGGTGCAGGTGGTCGGCTATTAATATTTTAAGTTTTTTCATTCTCGGGTTTTGGTAATGTTACGGGTAAGGGCTACAAAATCGGCTACGCTAAGTTGCTCGGCCCGCAAAGTCCACACGTTTTGTTCGTCTTGGTTTTCTTTGGCAATGATAGATTGTAGCGCATTGCTTAACGTTTTACGGCGTTGGTTAAACCCAGCTTTTACCACCTGCCAAAACAGTTTTTGGTTACAATCTAGTACTTGTACATCGTTTCGGTTTAGCCTAATAACTGCCGATAGCACTTTGGGTGGCGGGTTAAATACGCCTGCTTTTACGGTAAATAAATATTCGCATGTATAATAGGCTTGCAAAAAAACGCTTAAAATACCATATTGCTTGCTGCCAGGCTTGGCCACAATACGTTCGGCCACTTCTTTTTGAAACATACCTACCACCTCGGGCACTTGCTGGTAATTATCTAAAATTTTAAATAATATTTGTGATGATATGTTGTAAGGAAAATTACCAATAATGGCGAATGTGGCTGGGAAAACGGATTTAAAATCGAGGGCTAAAAAATCGTTGTTTATTAATTTATCGCCCAGGGCGGGATATTGTTTTTGTAGGAATAAAAACGATTCGGTATCAATATCAATCAGGTAGGTTTCGAACTCGGTTTTTTGAAGCAAAAAATCGGACAATACGCCCATACCCGGCCCTACTTCTAACACTTTATTGTACAGATGAACTGATTGTAAGCTGTTTACAATTTTTTGTGCAATGTTTTTATCGGTTAAAAAATGCTGTCCTAAATGTTTTTTTGCCCTTACCAAACTCATTATTAAAATGTACTATTTGTACAAACTTATTAATTTTGATGGTGTAAAGATAAATTGCTTTAAAAAATCTTTAATCGCTATCCTGATTGTCCGAACAAATAATATACAGAAAGGGCTTGTAAAACCCTAATTTTGATATGAATACGAAACCTTCCCGTTTCTCGCTACCCATTGTATAATCTAAATGCAAAATTTCACTCTTTGGCATCTCCCAAAACTCTCCCCTTTGAGGAAATTAAAGGGGGAAGGAGACCGAGAGGGGATTTACCCCAATATCTCTTTTATATCGCTTTCGGTTAATGATTTAAAAAAACTTTCTTCGGTGGTAATAAGCGATTGTGCTACCCTTAATTTTCGGTTTTGCAGGGCCAATATTTTTTCTTCAACCGTATCTTTGGTTATAAATTTATAAATAAACACGTTTTTGGTTTGCCCTATTCGGTGTGTACGGTCTATGGCTTGTTGTTCTACGGCGGGGTTCCACCAGGGGTCTAGTATAAATACATAATCGGCTTCGGTAAGGTTTAGGCCTACGCCACCTGCCTTAATGGATATTAAAAATATTTTTTTGCTGGCATCATTTTTAAAATCTTCTACCACTATGCCACGGTTTTGGGTGGCACCATCTAGGTAAGCATAGTTGATGTTATTTTCGTTAAAATAGTTTTTATATAAGGTTAATTGCTTTACAAATTGCGAAAATACCAGCACCTTGTGCCCGCCTTCTATCACACTTTGCAATTTGTGTATCACATCTTCAAACTTGCCCGAATCGCCGCTGTATGTATCATCAACCATTATGGGGTGGTTGGCTATTTGCCTTAATTTGGTTAGTCCTTGCAATATCTGAATGGGCGATTGATGGTAAGTACCGTTTTCTAGTGTTTTTAAAATCTCGTTACGGTACTCCGATTTTGTTTTTTCGTAAAACTCGGCTTGCGTTTCGGTCATCTTACTAAAAAACAAATTTTCGGTTTTGGGTGGTAGTTCGGTAGCTACTTGTTCTTTAGTACGCCGCATTACAAATGGTTTAATCAACACTTGTAAGCGCATGGCTTTGTCATCGTCTTTTTTCTTTTCGATGGGTTCCACAAAATCCTTGTAAAAGAAATTTTGCGAGCCTAGCAAGCCAGGGTTAATAAACGACATTTGTGTCCATAAATCGTTTACTGTGTTTTCTACGGGTGTGCCCGATAGTATCAGTTTGTATTTGGATTGTAGTTGTTTTACTGCTTTAAACGATTTGGAGGTAGGGTTTTTAATATTTTGGCTTTCATCTAATATTACATAATGAAAATACATTTGGTGTAGCACATCAATATCTACACGGGTAATGCCATAAGTGGTTATTACTACATCGTAATCGCTAAACAGGGCTACGTTTTTAATGCGTAAGGTGCCTGTATGTACATGTATGCGTAAGGTAGGTGTAAACTTTTTAGCTTCATTTATCCAATTGTAAATAAGCGATGTAGGCATCACAATAAGCGAAATAGGGTGCGTACCTAATAAGCTATGTATTTCTTTTTCTTTTTGTAGCAGGGCCAATGTTTGTATGGTTTTCCCTAGCCCCATATCATCGGCTAGGCAGCCTCCAAAGTGGTATTTTTGCAAAAAATGAAACCAATCGTAACCTGCTTTTTGGTAAGGGCGTAGCTGGCCTACAAAATTTATGGGCAGGGCCATGTTATCAATTTGGGTAAAATCCGAAAGTTTTTGCAACTTTCTATCCATGGTAACGGTGGCTAGCTGGCTATTGGCAAAATCGTAAATAAGGCCTACATGGTGTTTTTTGAGTTGTAATGTATCGCTACCCGAAGTAAAACTTAACAAATTGGCGTATTGCGAAAACCATTTTTCGGGTATTACGGCTATTTCGCCATTAGGCAATTCAAACTCCCTTTTTCGGTTGAGTATATGGTTGCGTAGTTGTATAAATGGGATGCGATAAGTGCCAAATTGTACCATGGCTTCGATATCAAACCAATCGTTACGTTCTTTTATTTCGAGGTCGATTTTGCTCGCTCCCAGTACATATTTTTTGGTGCCACTATTTTGTTCGAATGTAAAGCCCAAAGCAATCAAACCATCGTGGTGTTCGCTTATCCAATCAAAAACCGAAAACGAAGGCGCATCACTATTGCTTTTTTCGTCGTTTTTAATCGTTAAATGGGCATATAAAGCACTATTGCTTACTAGCCCTAGGGCAAGCAAATCGTTCAATTTATTTTTTTCCCAAGCTAGCGAGCGTTTAATGCGGTGAAACACGTAATCATCGCCATTGCGCTCCATCCGTACGCTTACTTGCCTTTCGCCCCCTGCGGCAAATACATATTGGTTGTATTTAAAATATAGTTGAATTTCGGATGGGCCAGTGGGGTTAATTACTACTTTTAAAACAGGTTGCGCTTCGTATTTTTCGGTATGTACGGTAAAGCCTTCGGCATATACATGGTGTTTTTCTATTAGCGGAGCTATAAATTTGGTAAAATAAGTTTCTTCCGAAGATTTAGGAATAGAGATATAGCGTTTATTTAAAAAAGGTTGTAATTTTTTCCCTTCAAGGTCGTCATCAAAAAAATAAAGCGTGTTTTCGAGCAATAAATGAGCGGGTTGGTTCATTATCACTTGTGCATCTTTAAACATAAACTCGATACGGTTGCCTTGGTACTTTATGGTAGGGAAATAGCGTGTTTCGGTTTCGCTGCGGCGGAAATGGAACAACACACTTGCGGCTTCGCTGGCTATAAAAATACGTTTTTCGGCAGGCCAGCCTTCTTTGCTCATCCAGTAAAAGTCTTTTTCTTTTATCAGCGGAAGCACATCTTTTAGCTTGCGCTCTATTTTGGGGCGTATGCTATCGTGTAATTGCTCGTTCCATATTTTGCTAAAAAACTCTAGTGGGCGTATTTGTTTTTTGTAATATCGTTTTATAACGGCATCTTGCTCTATATCTTCTAGTAGCTTAATTAATTTAAGGTCGGTGGCATCCAAAAACTGTGCAAACTCGGCAGCCGTATTGGCAAATATCCGTTGGTGAGTTAACGAAAAATCGCCGTTTTGGTTTAATTGTACCACATGTGGTTCGATTAAATAACCCAAATACTCATGCTTGGCAAGCGCATATACTAGCTTACAGGGTTTATCGTTCTCTACTCGTAACATTGCGTGTGTCTAAAAAAATTATAAGGCATGGTAAAGCAAAAACTTTAAATGTATAAACAGAATGTGGTATTATGAAATTTTAATTAAATTTATTTTTGGAAATATTGGGCTAAGTTGTTTACCAAAGCTTAGGCGCAAATAAAAATTAAATAGCTATAAACCGATAACAGACATATATCTTTAGAAAATTTTTTGCCATCAAAATTCGTGTATTCGTGGCAAATAAATAAAGGCGAAGCCTTAAATAAATGGCAACAAATACACGAATAGGGGGTGTGATTTTAAGGTTTTATACCAACATGTTTAGATAGGTATCTAAATAAAATGTTTTAAACTGAAAAGAGGCTCCATTGCGCCAAAAGTATTTTTGCCATAAAAAATACGGCAAGGATGAGATATCAATTATTAAAAAAATCGTTAAAGCATCATCAATAAAATAAATAACTTCGCAGTTAATATTAGCATTCCATTTTTTATATGCTCCACAAAAAGCTCCCTATCCACATTATTATTTTTTTGCTCTTTATTGATGCAAAAGCCCAAACTAACACTTATTTTACAAGCAATGTGGCGTATAAAAACGCCCTTGAACTATTCGAAAACGGCAAATATGCGGCTGCATCGTTTACATTTAGCGAGGTCGAAAAAGCCAGTACCATAAACCCTACGGCTGGCAATGCCGAAGTAAGCAACTTAAAAACCAATGCCCAGTATTTTATAGCCCTTTGCGCTTTGGCTTTGGATAATGATGATGCCGAGGAACAATTTTTACGCTTTATTAGCCAGCACCCCGAAAACCCCAGCACCAAACAAGCTCATTACCAAGTAGGTAAATATCATTTTAATAAAGGCAATTATGCAGCGGCATTGTTGTGGTTTAATAAAGTAAACTCGCAGGATTTATCGTACAAAGAGGCTACCGAATACAAGTTTAAAACGGCTTATGCCAACTTCGAAACCAAAGATTACGAGGCGGCCAAGCCACTGTTTGGGTTAATAAAAGATAGCCCATCGGCCTACTCGGAGCAGGCAACTTATTACTACGCTTACATTGCTTATTTACAAAAAAATTATAAACTTGCACTATTTAACTTCGAACGGTTAAAAGGATCTAAAAACTACGAAAACAGCTACCCTTATTACATTAGTGCCATTTATTTTTTAGATAAACGATACG